>JAJFUI010000024.1 GCA_021372555.1 Planctomycetaceae bacterium
GCAACCGCGTATGGCCATGTTAGGCTAGATGTCGCCTCTCATCAGCAGGACGCGTCGAGGCGGGGCGGGAGCAGCCCGGAGTTTCTGGTTGCAGGCATTCTTTTCTGGCGGTCAAACGCTGCCCGGATTCACTTCCTTTAGAGGCACTGCCATGTTCCGTCGTTGTCTAGTCGCTGCGGTTGTTCTCTGCTGGGCGTTTTCCTCGCTACCAACCGTGTGGGCATCGCCATCCTATACGTTAACTGACCTGGGGGCGCTCGGCGGTTCATCTAGCGCCGCGTTCGACGTTAATGCTAGCGGGCAGGTGGTGGGGTACTGGAATAACGGCGATAGTCAACGCGGATTCTTGTACAGCAACGGCGCGATGATGGACTTGGCTACGCTTGCCGGAGAATCGTACCGCTATAGTAACGCCAACGCCATAAATGACGGCGGGCAGGTTGTCGGGTACGCGCACTTGAATGCCAGGGATTACGAATACCACGCGTTCTTATATAGCAATGGGAAGATGTGCGACGTGGGAACGCTCGGCGGCCCGACGAGTGTGGCTTACGACATCAACACGTTGGGACAGGTAGCGGGCGTGTCCCAATTCGATACGACGGGGAGTCGCCATGCCTTCCTTTATAGCAACGGGTGCATGACCGACCTTGGTACGCTCGGCGGCACGTGGGGTGACGCGCGTGGCATTAACGACCAAGGACAAGTCGTTGGGTATGCGACCACGAGCAGCGGCGCGTATCATCCATTCCTTTACAGCAACGGGCACATGACTGATCTTGGCACGCTCGGTGGCGCGTACGGATTTGCGTTCAGCATCAACGTCAGTGGCCACGTGGCAGGATATGCCGCCACTTCTGAGAACGTGTACCACGCGTTCGTCTGCTACCAAGGAACGATGACGGACCTAGGGGTGCTCCCCGGCACTTACTCCAGCAGCGCAAACGATATTAACGCGAGCGGACAGGTAGTTGGGAGAGACTATCCGCAAAGCGACGGATCCAGTCCATCGCATGGGTTCATCTACAGCAATGGCACAATGAGTGACTTGAATGCGATGATCGATCCGGCATCTGAATGGATAATAGAATCCGCGAATTCCATCAATGACTCCGGCGTCATTGTCGGTGTTGCCATGAACAGCGCTGGTCAGGAACATGCGTGCCTCCTAACCCCCGTTCCCGAGCCCTCGACCCTCGCCCTGCTCGGCGTCGGCGCGTTTGGCCTGTTCGGTTACGCATGGCGACGTGGGAAGCCGTCGCGGCGATTGTTGGCATGCGCTGCGATCATGGTCGCGGGGTTGTCTGTCGCCGCTGCTCAGGCGGCCAACGTGTTCGACATGGGCGGCACGCGCAACCCGACGACGGGAGTATGGACAGGCTCGGCGAGCCTGGAGTTCGTCACCGTGGGCGATCCGGGGAATGCAGCCGATCCTTCGACAGGCTACGTTTACCGGCGGTACGGCTCGGTTGGTTACGCATACCAGATTGGCAAGTACGACGTCACCGTTGGCCAGTACTGCCAATTCCTCAACGCGGTTGCCAAATCGGATACCTATGCCTTGTACCACAGTGACATGGCCAGGGATTATGCGACCCTTGGAATCGCCAGAAGCGGTAGTTCGGGAAACTACAGCTATGCGGTGACAGGCAGTTACAGCCAAGCCGCGAATTGTCCGGTTTTCGATGTCGATTGGGGCGACGCGGCCCGGTTCTGCAACTGGCTGCAAAACGGTCAGCCCGCCGGAGCCCAGGGGCCAGGCACGACCGAGACGGGGGCATACACGCTCAACGGCGCTGTCGCCGATAGTGCCTTGATGGCAATAACCCGCAACGCTGGAGCCACCTACGTGATTCCAACCGAGGACGAGTGGTATAAAGCCGCTTTCTACAAAGGGGGGAGCGCGAACGCCGGTTATTGGGCATATGCCACGCAGAGCAACGCTACACCGGTCAACACGCTCCCTGACACCGGCAATCACGCCAGCTTCTACGACAACTACCGCACCGGGACTGGCACCTACACCGATACGGCACACCATCTAACGCCGGTGGGCGCATTCTCGCAATCCCCTGGGCCGTGCGGCACCTTCGACATGGGCGGCGATGTCTGGCAATGGAGCGAGGGGGATGTGGTTGGCATGTATCGTATCCTTCGCGGTGGCTCTTGGTGGGACAACTCCGACTACTTGGCTTCATCCGAGTGGGTCTGGAATGGGCCCAACGAGATACGGGCGATGGCTGGGTTTCGCGTGGCAAATCTGTCGGTGCCGGAGCCCGATGTCATGATGACGGTTCTTGTTGGCACCGTTAGCTTGCTCGGCTACGCATGGCGGCGGAGACGGATGCTCGGCCGCGGGTGAGTGACGGCTATCGTGCTGGCGGTGGCCCCGGTCTTAGCCCGCATTTCTCACCGATTCAACACTAGCCCGACGCGCAAGCGAGGGACGTTCCGTGTTTTTCCCTCGCTTGCGCGTCGGGCTACTGTTCAACATTCTGTGCCGGATCTAACCCGGGGCCGTTCCAGCCTCGCCAGCGTCAGGAGGAGAAGCACGGGCAGCGCAACACGCAACGGCGCCTCGATTCGAGAGGTGGGGCACTGCCCCGTTCGAGCAGCTCGTGCGGCTCTCGGAGGGACTGCCATGACTTGCCCACTTCGTCAGTAAGCACGCTTCTCCCGCGTGCTCTCCTCAGAAGAGTTCGACAGCGTCAGCCCCCTGGCGACCGGATCAAAGTCAGGTGGGAATATCGTCTTGCGGTCATACACTGTCTTGGAATCGAATTTGCCGCCTTGAAGCGACTTCCCCAAGTCTGCGCCTCGAAGGTCCGCACCGCGCAGGTCAGGATCAATGAGAGAACAGTCGGCGAACACAACACGCCGGAAATCCGCACCGCTCAAATTGCAGCTTGTAAAAGTCGTTGCTCGGAGACTTGCTCCTACGAATCGGGCCGTCGAAAGCGTGCAATGGGCGAACCTTGCCAATTCAAGATTGGCATCGCTGAAATCTGCGCTGGAAGTGATGCTGCAATGGTTGAAGTTGGTTTGCCTGCATTTTGCGCCAGTGAATCGTGCCGTCGGAAGCTCGGTGTTGGCGAATCTCGCCATCTCCAAGTTCGCATCGCTGAAGTCTGTTCCGCAGGCGTCGCCACAGTTGGCGAAATTGATTCGGCGGCAATTCGCGCCGACGAACCTTGTCGCCGGCATGCTGCAGTTAACGAACCTTGCCATCTGGAGGTCGGCATCACTGAAATCTGCGCCGCAGACGTCGCTGCAATTCGTGAAAGTGATCCGGCTGCATTTTGCCCCGACGAATCTTGCTGCCGGAAGGTCGCAATTTGCGAACCTCGCCATTTCCAGATTTGCGTCCGTGAAATCTGCGCCGCAGACGTCGCTGCAATTCCTGAAGGCAATCTGTCTGCAATTCGCCCCCAGTAGCCTTGCTGCCGGAAGCACGCAATCAACAAACCGAGCCATTTCCAGATTCGCATCGCGGAAGTCTACGCCAGCGAGACTTGAATCTCGGAACACCGCTTCCTGGAGACCTGCCTTCCGAAACGATGGCTGCGTCTTGAGACCTTGGAAGCTTGCCCGTTCCGACGCAGCCGTGGTGAACGGCTTCGGTACGCGGTTGTAGTCACGGGCCTTGTTCTGCAGACTGCGGCGGCCAGCGTTGGAATTGCCTGGACTCGTTTGTTTGTTGCCGAAATCTGGCGACTGCTCGGCGACCAAAACACCGGCCTGAGCCAGCGTCGCAACAAATGTGAGGACCAACGCCTGAGCTCTTCGATGGAAGTGCATGCGTTATGGCTCCCTGAGAAATGGGCAGACCCGTTGGCGGTCGTCCAGGCGGACTGCAAAGTCCGTTGCAGGCGTTCGTAGTTCCGCCTTTAGGCGGCAAACGACCGGCTAAAGCCGGAACGACGAACAACTTTGCAGTCGTCCTGGGCGGTCGTAGTCAAGCCAAGTGGAAGACGTCGGAAGGCGCCGGTATTGTTGCGTCGAATGATTCGCGCGCCTACCCCTTTCGCCGATCGTCGTCAGGGGAACACCGGCCGAGAAGCGTTGCGCTTCGCGCAAGTCATTTAGATTGCGTTGCGGGGATGCTTTTGGTTAATCACTCCCGCGAAATGCTCGCCACTCCAGGAAAAGCAGCGACTTCGGCGCAACAAAAAACCCGCCCAAAGGACGGGTTCAAGTAGCGGCGGTAGGAGTCGAACCTACGACACGCGGATTATGATTCCGCTGCTCTGACCAACTGAGCTACGCCGCCAAAAACATCGATCTTAGCTTATACGCCACTGCGGACGGAGTCAACCGTTGCTGCGACGCGCTGCCGACGATGGCCTCGGGACTCGCCGCACCGGGTTCCTCACGCCGAAGCATGAGGAGAGAAACATGCCTCACGCGGAGCGTGAGGAGCACCGAAAGGGAAAACGCCTCACGCGG
>JAJFUI010000028.1 GCA_021372555.1 Planctomycetaceae bacterium
GCGTCGACGCACGCCACGGCAGCGTTCATCTCGGCGGCTCGCCGATTTCCGGCCGCGGCGGCCTCCATCGAACTGCGAGCTGCCGACGCCACGGCCTCCGCCTGGTAGGCCACCACCGCGCAAAGCGTCAGATCGTGACCCTGCTTTTTCGCTGACTTCGATTCCTTCTCTCGAGCGACGGCGACTGCAAGATCCTTCGCTTCATTGGCAGTCTTCGCGGCAAACTGCGTGGACTGGGCGTTGGCTTCAATTCCTTTTTCGGCCTCCCCGACCGATGATCCTCGCCGCCCCGATACCCGGAAACACTCGCGGGCCGTCCGCATCGCGGAAATGGCGGCATTCCGAGCGCAATACAGCGACACCAACTCCACGTCTGTCTTTTTCGCTTTTTCTCGCGATGCGTCCAATGTTGCCTTCGCCGCCGCTTTGGCCTTATCGGCAGCAGCCAATTCAGAGTCCGTCTTGGCCTTCTTCGCCGCCGCATCGGCCTCTCGCGCCCTGGTCACGGCCTCGAGCAACGCGCTGGAAGCGCTTTCCGCAGCCGCATTGCGAGGCATCATTCCGGCAAGCGTGTCGGCCGTCTGTTCGGCCTTCGCAAGCGCCACCGGCGCGCCAGACACAATGCGATGGGCGCCGTAAAACGCCGAGCCGGCGATCACCGCCATGATAATCCCCGTCACGACAAACCCGATCAGCATCTTGCTCGTCGGCTTGAGATCCCAGCCGAAGCGGGCCAGAACGTGCCACATCATCGTGATTGGCGGCAGCATGATCAGAATCAGCACCGGGTTAAGCAATTGGAGTTGATCCGGCGCTAGGTCGATCGTGGTGAAAACCAGGTCAAGTTTCAGGTGCAGATAGTCGCGGGTGAAGAGCACCCACGTTGATTCGGCCTGGTCATAGATGCTCCAAAAGACAGCCACGACCAAGAACAACCCCAGCATCCGCCGCAACACGGCCATTCGCTCGCGGCGTTCTTCCGGGGTGTGGTGCTTCTTCTGAATCGTCTCCGTGGCGTAAAACGGCTTCCCAAAAGCGAATATCAACAGCGACAACGCCATCAGAACCGTGGGGAACATGAACGCCTTGGCGTAGGCCTGGGTGTCGCCGCCGAAGGCGTTGCGAATCCACGGCACGCATGCCATCGAAACCGCCGACCCGATGTTGATCGAGCCGTAGAAGAGCGCAAAAGCGTCGCTGCGGAGCGTCGTCTGTCCGGGCCGACGCTGGTCGTAGGTCAAGCCCATGAGCGTCGAGATGTTCGGCTTGATCATCCCGCTGCCCAGCACGAGCAAACCCAGCGAGAGGTAAAGGTATTGCGGCGTGTGCAGGCTGGCGATACCCAAAATCCCTTGCCCAATCACATACGGAATCGAGAAAAGCACAATGGTGCGGTAGTTGCCGAGAAACTTATCGGCCATCCAACCGCCCGCCAACGGCAGCAGGTAGCAACCGGCGACAAAGAAGGACATCACCGCGTTCGCGTACCCGTCCTCAAATTCGAGGATGCGGATCATGTACAGCAGGAGGATCGCCCTCATGCCGTAGTAGGAGCATCGCTCGGCGCAGCCGCCGCAGAAAAAGAACCAGAACCCGAAGGGATGGTCGAAAATCGAAGAGCGCTTGGCAGTGGCGGCTTCTTGGGTCATGTATCTCGTCGCGGTTTTGAAGTTTCAGTGGGCGTCTGGAAATTCGCCCCTCTCCCAAAGGAAGAGGGGACGAAACTCCCGTTATTCTGGTTCCCACGCTCCCGCGTGGGAACCCACTCGCTCGGACGCTCCGGCGTCCGCGGACTCGGATAATAAACGCCGGATGCAGAGCGTCTCATTTTCGTTCTCGCAGGAGCGCGGGAACGAGACGACGGACTAAAATCCCAGCATGCTGGTGCTGAGTTGCTCTTTGCACGTTACACGTCCGTTGGCGCGAAAATCAACATCGATTCTTCCTCTGGAATATGAGCCAAGGTAACCGCCAATCGTTTCCTGATGAGGCCGACCGGCGTCATCTGCGAATTCAACGTACACACCGCCTTCAGTCTCGTTGCACACAGCCGTCCGAAATGAGTCGCCGGCCTGTAGCTTCGGCACCGTCACAATGCCGCCGATGTAGTAGATCCGCACATCTCGAAGCGCGTGGCCCGTGTTGTTCACGAGGACCACTTCAACACCGGCAGTGTGCCAGACTGCTAGTGCAATCGCGCCGAGGCAGCAAGCGACGACGATCGAAGCAGCGGCAACCAGTGTTCGGTGCTGGGCGATGAACGATCGCATCTTCCGTTATTCTTCTGGTTCCACGTTCCCCGTGCGGAGACCGGAGTAGAGCACAATTGCCATGCCCTCACCCCTGCCCCCTCTCCCAAAGGGAGAGGGGATAAAACAAACGGCTTCACGGGGCGTTCTCCTCTTATTCCAACGCTTTCAGGTCTTCGGCAAACGCCTTTGGGTTAAGGTCTTGGCCATCGACGTGCCGAGCGAGCCCGTTCCAATCCACGGTCATGCCGAGATCAAAGACGCGTTCTCGCATGAACTTGCCGACAGCCTTGTTGTTAACCCAGTCGCCA
>JAJFUI010000033.1 GCA_021372555.1 Planctomycetaceae bacterium
GCGCGTCGGTCGTTTACAACCGCCGAGCACATCGCGAAAAGTCGTGGCCGGATCGTCGCGACCGAATCCGTCCTCGGTCAAAATGGCCACATCCGCTCCGCGCTCAACGGCGCGGCCCAACGCAGCCCGTGTCGTTGAATCTCGTGCCCCGCGTGCGCTGAATACGCAGATCAATCGCTCGGCGGTCACGTCGCGCAACGTCTTCATCGTGCGACGCAGCGTCCCCGGTGTCCTCGCCAGATCCACGAAGACGCCAAACGGCTGCCCGCATTCGATCCGTTCCAGCCGTCCTGGCACGTGTCCGGCAGATTCCAGCCCGCGGACCACCGTCGTCAACTCAATCTCGCACGCCAAGCCCACGGCCGCGGCAGTCAAACAATCGTAAATTTGTTGCCGACCGATCATCGGCGTCCGCACCGGCACCGACTGACTTCCGGCCGTGAGCAAAAACGTTTGCTCGCTCACGCACTCGTCCAGCGGCGTGGCCATGATCTCCGCCGGCGAGTCGATCCCGACCGTCAGCACCGGGCACGCCAGCCGTCGCAGGTCCTCCGCCGAACCCACGTCGTCTGCGTTCAGCACCGCAAATCCGTCATGTTTCAGTTGGCCGAGCGGCCCCCGGCTGCCTTGCTTCCCGGTCGTTCGCTCAACGCCCGAGTGACAGGCGTCCTTGAGCCTCGTCGCACAGACGGCATCGAACTCGACGCCCGCCAGACGCGACTCCTCGATTGCACGCTTCGACACTTCCATCACCGCGTGCGAACACCCGTTGCGCACCGTCCGCCCCAAGATCGCGGCAAGTTGCTCCGGCGGCGGTGTGGCGGCATTGCCTTTTTCCAAGGCGCGTCCATCGAGGTAGCCCAGCGTGCCGACAATACCGATCTGGTTTCCCGCGGCGCTGAGCACGCCCGCAATCAAGCAACTCAGCGTGGTCTTGTCGCCGAGCCCCATCACGCCGATCGTCTTCAACTGGCGGCTTGGATTGCCTGCCAACGTCTGGCAGACCCTGGCGTAGCTCTCCCGAACGTTTGACACCAGGCACACCGGAACCGGGGCGTCGGGCACCGCCCGATCGCTCAACACAGCCGCGCAGCCGCGCACCAACGCGTCCGGAATGAAATCATAGCCGTCGCGACGCCGGCCCTTCAATGCGACGAACAGCTCCCCAGGCTGCACTCGCCGGGAGTCGCACGCGCAGCCGCCAACGGTCACGTCGCCGGAGCCTTGAATCTTCGCTTCCGGCAACAAACCGCGCAGGCCCACCAGATGTCCCAGACTGGGACAGACTTGCATACCCATGGCCTCCATGCCTCGGGAGCGGGTCTCGCCTCTTCAATTCGCGTCCGTCCTCGGTGCGCCCGCCAACTCGCCGCGGCCTGTTGCCGCGCCCACCTTGGCCGAGAACGGTTGTCTTCTCAGCCGCGGATTGTCCGAAATTCGTCCGGCGTGTCAAGGGAGAAATTGCCGAACCCACCGCTGTTGTCGCTGTCCTCCCCCTCCGTTAAAATGACCCTTTGGCTATCACGAGTTCCCTCTTTTGCCCAATCGGAAATGGCCACCCTGTTGCAGCCGGGCTCCTACCTGGCGATTACCATCGTTTTGATCCTCACAGGCGCGGGCCTGCCTCTCCCCGAAGAAGTCCCGATCATCGCCGCCGGTGTGTTGGCCGCCAACAATACGCTCGACCCGTTGCTTGCGCTAGCTAGCTGCCTCGTGGGGGCCCTCGTCGGCGATGCCATTATGTACTGGGTCGGCTACCACTTCGGACGCGGCCTTTTGCGTGACCGCAGTTGGTGGTCCCGCCTCATTACACCCGAGCGCGAAGAACGCGTCGAAAAGATGTTCCGCGAACACGGCCTGAAGGTCTTCTTCGTCGCCCGATTCCTCGTGGTCATCCGATCGCCGCTCTATCTGACGGCTGGCATCCTCCAGGTCTCCTTCCGCAAGTTCGTGCTAATTGACCTGATTTGTGCCACCGTCGTCGTTACCACCTTCTTTGGCCTTACCTACTTCTTGGGCAAGAATTACGCCGAGTTGTTCAAGACCGCGGAGGTCTGGTTGACCGTGGCCGTCGTCATCGGCCTCGCCGTCGCCGCCTTCGCTTTCTGGCGTTGCCATCGTCGCAGACTCGCCGCCCGAAAGGCCGAGGAAGGCGGTAAGCTATGAACACCGATCGTTGTAGTCCTCGCAATCCGCGCGAGGCCGCCCGTCGTCCCGCCCTTTGCTTCTCGCGCCGTTCCCTGCGACTGATCGTCGCCGCGACCCTGATTCTCTGCTTCGCGAACGTCGCCGACGCTCAACACACGCTGCTGTCCGGCATGCTGACCGCTGGCCGCCTTTCGCCCAACGGCCGGTGGCTCTGGTTCAGCATCGTCAATGGCCGCGTTGTCCTCCGCTGGACGCAGTTGGCCACCGTCTCGCAAACCACTCAGGGTCTGGCCAAACAGGAGTCGTTCCGGTTCGCCGCCGAAAACAACCAGCCCCGACTCCATTACGAGCGATCGACGCACAAGGACACCCTCAAGGTCGACGTCGTCGGCGCAGGCGATGATCTTCACATCAGTCGCACGCCGCAAAAATCGAAGGAGCCCGCACTGGACTTCCGCCAAGTCCCCGGCCAGCCCGTCGTTCTGACCGTCGGAGTCGGCAAGGACCAAAAAATCGTTCGCGCCGCCGACCTCTGGGCCCTGCTTATCGAAACGCCGCCGGAGTTCGCCAAGGAACTGCTCCCACTTCTCGACATGCTTCGGCCCGGCGTTAAGCTCGCCGACGCCGTGTCAGAAGTCGAGACCAGCTTGCTCGAAATCCGAACCGGGCACGCCGTCGCCGATCAATCCGCCTGGGCGGCCCTCGTTCGACAACTCGGCGACGATAGCTTCTCGCGACGCGAGGCCGCTGACCGCGAATTGCGGTCGCGCGACCCCGCGACGGTGGCCTACCTCCGTCGTCTCGACCTCTCGAAGTTGGATGCCGAACAGCGATTTCGCATTCGCCGAATTCTCGAGGCCGCGACTGCCCAAAGCGACGACGATTCGCCGGAACAGGCCGCTGCCTCGCTGGCCGGCGTCCCCGCCGTCTGGCTTGCCTTGCTGGCCCGCCCGGACATCGCCACTCGCAAGGCTGCCGCACGCCAACTCGCATCGCTGCTTGGCGGCCCCATCGAAGTCGATCCCGTCGCCGACCCCGCCACTCAAAAACAACAACGCGAGCACCTTCGCCAGCGGATCGAGACAAAGTAGATCGTCCTTGTGACGCATCGGGCTCCCATGGGCATCCTTCGCCCCGCCCATACGCCGTCGACCTCCATTCGCCTCACCCAAACGCCCTGCCTACCCGAGGCGCCACCATGGCCGGATCACCCGTGTCGAACGATGCCCTTCCAACGCACTGGGACGTGGCGATCGTCGGCGCCGGACCGGCCGGCCTCATGGCCGCGGCTCGATCCGCTCAGCGCGGTCGCCGCACCATCCTACTCGACAAAAACGGCGAGCCCGGCGTAAAGATCCTCATCTCCGGCGGCGCCCGCTGCAATCTCACCCACGCCACCGACGCCCGCGGCATCGTGGCCGCGTTCGGTCCCCCAGGCCGCTTCCTCCATTCCGCCTTGGCTGCCCTGGGACCGCAGCAGGTCGTCGATCTCTTCGAGGCCGAGGGCGTTCCCACCAAGATCGAACTCGGCGGGAAAGTGTTCCCCGTCAGCGACCGCGCCGCCGATGTCCGCAACGCTCTTCTGCGCCGCGTCGAACGAGCCGGCTGCACGCTAGCCCTCGGCGAACCGATCGTCGAAATCACCGTTTCGTCCGATCGTCCGAGCGGCGAGCAAGAGCGCTGCCATGACGATGGCGGGCACGCCCCCAACTTTCGCCTCGTTACGTCCGCTGGCGCCCTCGAAACGGAAAAGCTTGTTCTCGCCACCGGCGGCCAGTCCTATCCGGCCTGCGGCACCACTGGCGACGGCTACCGCTTCGCCGCCTCGCTGGGCCATCGCATCGTCCCGCCGCACCCTGCCCTTGTGCCCGTCACCAGTCACGCCCCTTGGGTCCTCGCCCTCCAAGGTATTACGTTGCCGGACGTCCTCGTCCGTGTCGTTGCTCGACCGGAAGAAAATGTTGGGGCGGCAGTTGAACCGCCGCTCCCGTCGTCGAGAGCCAATGTTGGGGCGGCAGTTGAACTGCCGACCCCATCGCCGAGTTCCAAGGGTCAGCAGTGCAACTGCAAACCCAACAGCGGTTCGTCACTTGCCACCAGCCGCGGCGCGCTCCTCTTCGCCCACTTTGGCGTCACCGGGCCGGCCGTGCTGGACGTCAGCCACGCGGTCAGCGCCGCCGCGGAACCCAATTCGCTCGTCTTGCGGTGCGATCTGCTGCCCGATGTCAAGGAAGACGAACTGGAAGCTCGGCTGGCCGACGCTGCCGCCGCCGACGGCAAACGCCGCGCCGCTGCGCTCCTGCAGCCCTGGCTTCCCCGCCGCGTGGCCGAGACCCTGTTGGAATTGATCGGCGCGCCCGTGGACCGCACTGCCGCGGAGTTCTCCAAAGCGGAACGTCGCCGCTTAGCGCGAATCGTCAAACAACTTGACATTCCCGCCAGCGGCACGATGGGCTTCCGCAAGGCCGAAGTCACTGCCGGCGGCGTCTGCCTCGATGAGGTCGATTCCCGCACGATGCAAAGCCGGCTTGTGCCCAATCTGTATTTCGCCGGCGAACTCTTGGACCTCCACGGCCCCGTCGGCGGTTACAATTTCCAAGCTGCCTTCAGCACCGGCTTCCTCGCCGGCGACAGCGTGTAGTCGGGGCTGCTCGCCGGTTTTCCGCGAAGCTCGGCTCGGGTCATGCTCCCCGGAACGGCCAACCCACTCGTAGCCAGAGCAGAAATAACCAGGCGGCGATGATCGGAGCGCTGCAAAGCACGATCGTTGTTAGCGACGACCAAAGCACCACGAATAGTCCAGGCCTAAGCCGGGATTGGTGGGTCAGACACGGGTGCGAAGTCTTCCGCCAACCAGAAAACATGCCCTGCACCGAAAGCAGGATTAGCGCAAACGACAGAAAGCCCGCGGGCGTTTCGGCAACGCACCACACGGTTGCCCTCCAGGGATGTGAACAGTACCATGTTCCAACCAGCCTGCGGACGCCGTAAACGCACTCTGCCAGCGCAACCGCTCCCAAGAACAATATTAGGAGAAGACGCTCGTGGTGATACCGCGTCTCGTCGCCGCGCCACGATGCAACGTCAGCAGCGTGTCCGGTCGTTGGGCACTCCGACCAACGGCGCGCAGCGGGCGTTGCCAGCAGCAACGTGAGCACAGCGGCCGCAACGAACAAAGGCGGCGACGGCATCGGAATATTCGCCGCCATAATCGGACTGAAACCGGGGACCTCCACCAGCGCAACCCTGCCGGCTAAGAGCACGGTGGCCGCCAAGCTCGTCATGGAGAGTGTCGCCACGCACACTCGTTGCCATCCCGCCGCGTGCCACCGGTGCGCAAGCAGCCGGACCAGAAAGCAGCTCATCGCTACCGAAATTACGCCCGCCGTTGCAACGCAAAAGAACCGCATTTCCCGGATGGGACTGGCAGCATCCAAGACCCCCGCCGAATAGTCCAGCGGCCACGCCATTTGGATGCCCGTGACGACTATGTGCCCGAACGCTGGAACGATCATTTGGTCTAGCAGGAGGATCGTGAAAAGCACTGCCACGGCGATGCCGCCGAGCAGATCGACGGCCCACGACCACTTGCGCGGCCGGCGCCGTTGGGCCAGACGAGGTGAACTGGCCGCCGCCGTCAAGATCGAAATGAGCAGCGTTGCATCACATATCTGCCACGACGTAATGACACCTGTTTGCTCCCGTTCGCCCAGACTGAGAAAACCTAGCTCTACGAGCAATTGGAACAGAAAGTAGATGCCAATCAGACAGCAAATCGCGATTCGCCAAGCGACCGCAAATCGCCAAGCCCAACGCTCCTCGGACGTTGCGTCGTTGGCGCGACGAAACGTTTGCCAAACGTCCCTCGCTTGTGATGCTAGGCCAAGCACGATCCAAAACGAGATGGCCGCCAGAACGCCAACATACCAATCGTGGCGATCGAGCGCCCACCACGCGGAGCGGTCAACCTTGTTCGCCGCCACCAATTGCGCAGCGTGCTCCATTTTCCAAAAGGAAAGTCCGATCGCAACGCTCAGCGTGAAGAGGAGCAGGCCGCGGAGCGAAAACTGCCAGCGAGAGCTGTTCATTGCCGTCTTCTCGAAATAGTCTCTGACTCGTCTCCATCCCGCCGCCGTGAGGGGCACGCGTTCTGAACGGAACGCGGTCCAGCCGGTGCCTCCATCGCTTGCCACACTAACAAGTGGGGTGCCAATCGTCTAGCCGGGCTGGCGATCCGGGTGCCAACGCCGCGGCCCAAATTGCCCCGCCAAAGAGTGGCCGACGGACCAGCTGGTGGCGGTTAGCCGCGATCGCTTACAACCGGATGCGGCACTTCCCCCCCGGTTTGCCCGTAAAACCTGGGTAATTGCCAGTGACAACCCGCTCTACGGCGTTTACAATCGCGACCAGTTTGAGCCAATGTCATTGTCTGGCAAGCCACTTGCGCCCCTGACACGAAAGGCCCCGTACTTGGCTTCGCAAAAGGACACTCAACCTGCTGGCAAGGCTGCCGGCCGCCACGGTCGCGCGGGCGAACATCCATCCGCCCACGTCGTGGCCACCGACGTGCCCAGCCCACCGGGCGTCTCCACTCGTAGCGACCACGTCGCTCGCGCCACGCCACAGATTGTCCGCTTTCCCGGCCGGCTCTCCCAGTCCGAGTTCCTCACGGCGGCCTATCCGCTGATGTTCCTCAGCCGTCGGATGGACGAACGCCTGCTCGAGCTGTTCAAAAAGGGCTACGTCAAAGGAACCGTCACCGATGGTTGCGGCAACGAGGCCACCGCCGTCGGAATGACGCTGCCGCTCCGATCGGGCCGAGACGTCGTCTCGATCATGCACCGCGACGTGGCCGGCCACCTGCTGCTCGGCGCAACGCCGCACCAGATATTCTGCCAGTTCATGGCCAATGCCGAGAGCCCGACGCATGCTCGCGAAGGCAATGCCCACCACGGCGACGCCGCGCGGCGACGTTTCCCGATGCTCAGCCATCTTGGCAAGATGCCGAGCCTCGTCGTTGGCGCCACCTGGGCCGCGCGCCGCCAGGGCGAAGACATCTTCGGCCTCTGCGCCTTCGGGGATGGCGCCAGCAGCACCGGCGAGATCCACGAGTCACTGAATCTCGCCTCGGTGCAAAAGGTTCCCGTGCTGTTTGTTATCGAGAACAACCACTACTCGTTCTCCACCCCGACCAGCCTCCAGTACCGTTGCCGCCACCTGTCGGACCGTGCCCATGGCTACGGCATCAAAGGACAGACAATCAACGGCGCCGATCCGTGGGAGGTCTACTCGACCGTCTGTGACGCGCTCGAGTTGATGCAAGCCACCAGTCTTCCTTACTTGCTCGAATGCATGACGCTGCGGCTGCACGGTCATGCCGCCTACGATCGCGGCGAGTACGTGCCGGCCGACGCGATGCGCGAGTGGCAAGCCGCTGACCCGTTGCCGGCCACGCGTCGGCAACTGATGGACGTATGCGGCATGTCCGACGCCGCCGTTGCGGCCATCGAACGTGCCGTCGACGAAGAGGTCCGCTCCGCGCTCAACCAGGCGATGGCCGTCAGCCGGCCCGATCCGCTTAAGAACCGCATGGCCGTGTTCGCCGACTTGTCGCCCACCACGGCCGCGCCCTATCACACGCCGGCCGTGAAGAACGGCGAAGCGGTCGGCCGGGCGCTCGATTACCTGTTGGAACACAACCCGCAGGCGTTCCTGTTCGGTCTCGACATCGGCGCCTACGGCTCGGCCTTCAAAACCTGCAAAGGCCTGTTCGAGCGGCACGGGGCCGAACGCGTCCTAGATATGCCGATCTGCGAATCGGCCCAGGTCGGCTTCGCCCTGGGGGCGTCCCAGACCGGCGGACTGCCGATCATGGAGTTCCAATTCGCCGATTTTTCGACCGAGGTCGCTACGCAGTTGGGCCAGAATGCCAGCACATGGTATTTCCGTGCCGGCCAGCCCGCGCCGTTGCTCGTCCGTCTGCCGTGCGGCGGCGGCCTGACGATGGGTGCGTTCCACTCCGGCGAGTACGAGGGCCTCTGGTCCCGCTTCCCCGGCCTCAAGTTGCTCTATCCCGCCACCGCCCAGGAAACGTTCGAAGCCCTGGTCGCTGGCTTCTACGATCCGAATCCCTGCATCGTCTTCGAGCACAAGCTCCTCTATTGGAGCAAGAGCGGAGAGATCGACTTCGACGGCAATCTGGAATCGATCTGGCGGCCGCGTCGCTATATCGAAGGCAACGAAGTGACCGTCGTCGCGTTTGGCGCGATGGTCCACGAGTGTCTGGCCGTTGCCGCTCGCAGCCCGCGATCCATCGAGGTCTGGAACCCGTTCGTGCTGCAGCCGCTCGACATCGGGCCAATCCTCGAGTCCGTGAGCAAAACCGGCCGCCTGCTCGTCGTGCAAGAGTGTGGCGCGACGCAGGGCCTCGGAGATCAAATCATTTCGGTTGTTTGCCGCGAGGCGTTCGGTGCGCTCAAGTGCCCGCCGAAGCTCGTGGCCGCGCCCGATCTGCCGATTCCCTTCGCGCCAGAGTTGGAGTCATACTGTCGGCCCAACGGTCCGCGGATCGAGGCCGCTGTCGATCAAATGGTCCGGGAGGGCTGAGTGGACGCTACGTCGTTTAAAATGCCGCTGTATTTGCCGGCGCAAGGCGCCTCGGAAATCGAAGCCACCATCATCGAGTGGCACGTCGCCGAGGGCGACCGCTTTACCAAAGGGCAATCGCTCGTCCAAATCGACAGCGCCAAGTCGGTCTACGATTTTGAGGCCCCCTGCGATGGATTGGTGATTCGACGCTTGCATCTCGAAGGGGAAACACTCCCATTGGCTGAACCAATCGTGGAAATCGAAACGGAAGACCCGGCCATGCGCGACTGGATCCCACCCGCCGCGGCCGCCGAGCATTCGGGCGCCTGCATCGAATCGGCTCCCGCTGTCTTGCCCGCCAGTCGCATGGGCACGGCCGTTGGCTTTCTAGGCTTCGGCGGCTATCTGCCCGAACGAGTCGTGACCAATGAGGAATTGGTCGCCGAGTTTCCGGAAATCACCGCCGAGTACATTTACCAAGTCACCGGAATCCGCCAGCGTCGCTGGGCCGCGGACGATGAAAAGCCTTCCGCGATGGCCTACCAGGCCGCGCTCGAAGCAATCCGCAAGGCCTCCGTCGCCGCCAAGGACATTGACGCCCTGGTCGTGGCCACCACCACCCCCGACTTTGCGATGCCCTCGACGGCCGCCATCCTCCAAGATCGGCTCAACCTGCAAACCATTCCCGGCTTCGATCTCAACGCCGCCTGCTCCGGCTGGCTATACGCAGTGTCCGCGGCCAAGGGACTGATCCTGTCCGGCATCGCTCGCAATGTCCTAACGGTCGGCGTTGATATGCAATCCCGCCTGCTCGACAAGTCGGACCGCAGCGCTTACTTCCTCTTCGGCGACGGCGCTGGCGCGGCCATCGTCTCGGCACTGCCGGAAGGCGCCCCAGGCCATCGCATTCACCAGGTGGTGCTTGGTTCCGACACCCGCGGCCTTCACATGGCACGTCGCTGCGAGCCCGGCTACGCGATACGCAATGGCCAAGCCGGCATCGACCCGTGGATTCGCATCGATGGCCCCGCGCTGTTCCGCTGCGCCACCGAGAGCTTCACGAACATCATCGGCCAGGCGATCAGTCGCAGCGGCTGGACCATCGAGCAGACCCGTTGGATCATCCCGCATCAGGCGAACGGCCGCATTTTGAAAGCCGCCGCCAAACGGAGCGGTGTCGGCTTCGACCGTTTCTATCTCAACGTCGATCACGTCGGCAACACATCGAGTGCCAGCATTCCCATCGCCATCTGCGAAATGGAAGACGGCCTGCAATCCGGTGACAAACTGGTCCTCTGCTCCGTCGGCGCCGGAATGACCACCGCCGCCATCTCGGTCGAATGGTAACCATGTTTGCCAGCCACGGTCTCCGCATTCTCGTCTGTGCGCTGGCCGTGCTGAACTCCGGGCCGGCGAACGCCGCTTGGAAGTCGCACACCGTCCGGCAGCTCAACGGAACAACCGGTCGCGAGGTGGCGCAACCGGCGAAGCTGCAAATCATCTCCGAACCATGGAACCGCGTGGTCGCCGTCCCGTACGTCGTGTACATGCCCGAGCGAGACCGCTTGCTCATGCTCGTAGCGTGCGATTATCCCCATCGACCCATGCTGATAGGGAGCGATGACCGCGGGGCGACCTGGACCGAACCGAAGCCGCTAAAGGAAAAAACCGGCCGAGCCGGCCAGGGCGTGTTCACCGGCCTCGCCTACCTCGGCCATGGCGAACTAACAGCCGCCGCCGGCGATGGTGGCCACGGCCGCTGGTTCAGCCGCGACTACGGCGCCACTTGGGAAACGCGGTCGCTCGACCCATTGCCAAACGGCAAGCCGTGGCTCGTTTGGGACCCGCCCTTGGTCGAGCGCGATGACACCGGTGTTCTGAACCGTCTCGTGGAAACCGGCTACGCCATGAACTTCCGCGCCTATGAAGCGGCCGCCGGCGAATCTTATCAGCAAGGCCATATTCGCTTCAGCACCGATCGCGGTCGCACGTGGACCGCCGGCGCCGCAGTCCCGCAATGGAAGGGCGCCGGTGAAATTGCCCTGCTCCGTGCCGCCAATGGCGACCTGGTGGCTGCCTGCCGCACCGACATCTCGCCCAAGTGGAAAGGCAAAACCTTGGACCACTACGAGGGCCTTGGTGTTTCTATCTCGAACGATCGCGGCCGCACCTGGTCGAAGATCAACATGCTCTACGAGTACGGCCGCCACCATCCTTCCATGGTCTTGATGCCCAACCGCGACATTGTCATGACCTATGTCGTCCGCAAGGGCTATGCCGACACCGCCGATGGCTTCCCGCGATTTGGCATCGAGGCGCTCATCAGCCGCGACAACGGTCGCACCTGGGACCTGGACCACCGTTACATCCTGCATTCCTGGAACGGCAATCGAAAAGCCCTCGACCCGAAGGCGGATGAAAATAAGCCAGGCCCTCAACCGTGGTGGGCCGGCTGCCAATGCGCGTCGACCGTCCTCTTACCCGATGGCCTCCTGCTGACCGCGTTCGGCACCGGCTACCGATCGCAGCCCGACGCCAACAACCTGCCAAAGCCCCGCGACGTCGGCCTCATAAGCTGGCGTCCCTGAGTCCCCCCTCGCGGGCCGAAAATCTTGCGTTTTCCGCCTTCCCTGGTCAAGATAGAAAGATTGCGGCGGTGCTTCCGGCCGTCGCTCGTCTTGACTCACACCAGCCAATGAGGAAGCGATGAGCCGCTGTCTGCATTTCTCTACCCTGATTGTCTTGGCGTTGACCGCGGGCATGCTGTGCGCCGCCGAACCTGCCGCCAAGAAAAAGGCCAGCGCCACCGCCGACAAAAAGGCACAACCCGCTGCCGACAAGAAGGCGGACGAAAAGAAACCTGAGTCCGCCGCGAAGAAGGCAGAGACGCCCGAAACCCCGCCGCCGGCCACCGTCACCCTCAAGCGGAAGCCTCTGCGGATCTCGTTCGAACTCGAAGGCGTCTTCGAGGCCGAGTCCGCCCACGAGGTCACCGTGCGCCCCGAAGAATGGAACTCGCT
The DNA here is from genome assembly GCA_021372555.1 of Planctomycetaceae bacterium. GTDB lineage: Bacteria > Planctomycetota > Planctomycetia > Pirellulales > Thermoguttaceae > JAJFUI01. Next base: position 11,757 of record JAJFUI010000033.1, read on the forward strand.
CACCGTCGAAACCGCTGTTGCACACGGAGCGACAGTCCGCAAGGGCGACGTCCTCATCAAGCTTGAGACCGACAAACTCGACCAGGCGATCGCCGATCTTCGTGCTGATCTCAAGATCACCGAGGTTGCCGCCCGCCAGGTCGAAGAGCAACTCAAGGCGATGGAACACTCCGTCCCCATCGAATTAAAGGCGAGCCGCAGGGCTGCCCGCATCGCCGAGGAGGATGAACGATTCTTCTTCGCCGTTGCCAAGCCGTTCGAGTTGAAAGCCGCCGCCTTCCAGATCAAGAGCGCCAAGCAGGCGCTCGAGTACGAACAAGAAGAACTTCGGCAGTTGGAAAAAATGTACAAGGCCGACGACATCACCGAGGAAACCGAGGAGATTGTGCTTCGCCGAGCCCGCGACACCGTCGATCGGGCGAAGTTCTCGTTGGAAGTCACGCAACTGATGGCCGATCACGCCGTGAAGTACGGCCTGCCTCGCCGCGAAGACGAAGTCAAGGAAGTGGCCAAGCGAACGGCCCTCGAAGCGGCAAAACGCGAGGTCGAGCTCCCCCTGGCCGAGCGCCGATTGCGATTCGAAGCCGAAAAACTCCGCATGCAGCGCGCCGAAGCGGAAAAGAGGCTTCACCGGCTGCTGGCCGATCGGGCCGAAATGACCGTCACCGCGCCCGCCGATGGAATTGTCTATTACGGCAAGCTCTCGCGCGGAAAGCCTGCCGACGCTTCCGCCATGGCCGACACGCTCCGTCCGCACGGCGGCATTCCAGCCAACCAGGTCGTGATGACGGTGGTCGAGCCTCGACCCATGGCGATCCGCGCCACGGTGCCCGAAAACCAGTTGCACGACCTTCGTCCAGGTCTTTCGGCAACGGCAATTCCCACCGGTTACCCCGACGAGGAACTCTCTGCCGCCGTCGATACCGTGAGCGATATCCCCATGTCGCCCGGCAATTTCGACGGACGCCTCACCGTCGAGTTGACCAAGCGGACGAAGCTGCTTCGGCCTGGCATGACCTGCAAAATCAAGTTGACTCCCTATCGAAAGGCCGATGCCCTGTGCGTCCCGCCGACGGCCCTTATCACCGATGAGCTGGACGAGCACAAGCAGTCCGTGCAGGTGCTGGAGAAAGACGGCAAGATCGCCGACCGCCCGGTCACCGTCGGGCGCAAAACCGACAAGCAGGTCGAGATTCTCAAGGGCCTTGCAGAAGGCGACAAGGTCGTCATCGAGCCCAAGAAGGACGAGAAGTAGCCACGCCCGTAAACGCGCTGGCCAGCGCTACAACCCCGGGAACCGGTCCGATGCGATCTCGATGTGCTTGGGCGATAATCGTGCTCGTTCTCGCGCTGCCAGTCTGGGCGGACGAGTCGCCGCAGCGTCCACCCGCAGCGGCCGAAATGGGACCAAAGCCCAAGCCCATCGTGCCGCCGAAGGCCGAAGATGTCCATCGCGCCATGGATCGCGGCATCGAGTTTCTCTTGAAGCATCAGCATCGCGATGGCTCCTGGGGATCGGCCAACAGCAGCCGCCCCAACGAAATCTACGCCCCTGTGCCGGGCTCCTTTCAGGGTTTCAAAGCCGCCGTCACGGCCATGTGCATCATGGCGCTCACGGAAACCGGCGGAGATCGAACCGAGGTCACCGCCGCGATCGACCGCGCCGAGACCTGGCTCTTCGAGCATCTGCCGAAGGTGCGTCGCGCCACGCCTGACGCATTTTATAACGTGTGGACTCACGCCTACAGCGTCCAGACGTTGGTGCGGATGCTGGGCCGCAAGACCAACGACGCGGATCGCCGCCAAAAGATTCTCGCGCTGATCGCCCAGCAGATCGACATGCTTGGTCGCTACGAGATGGTCGACGGCGGCTGGGCCTACTACGACTTCAACGCCCATACCCAGAAGCCCAGTGGATCGACGATCAGCTTCGTCACGGCCGCGGTGCTCGTCGCCTTGCACGAGGCCCGCGACGCAGGCATCGAGGTCCCCCAGCGGCTTGTCGACCGGGGCATGGCCTCGATCCGCCGCCAGCGCAACCCCGACTTCTCGTATCTTTACGGCTCGCACCACACCTATCACCCGGCAAACCCCATCGATCGCCCCGGCGGCAGCCTGGGCCGTTCCCAAGCCTGCAACGTCGCGATGCGCCTCTGGGGTGACAAGCTCGTGACCGACGACGTGCTCCGCACTTGGCTCGATCGGCTTTTTGCCCGGAACGTCTGGCTCGACATCGGTCGCAAGCGGCCCATCCCGCACGAATCGTGGTTCGCCGTGGCCGGCTATTTCTACTACTTCGGCCACTACTACGCCTCGCTCTGCATCCAACAATTGCCCGAGGCCGATCGTCCTCGGTTTCAGGATTATCTCGCCCACACGCTGCTTCGCGTCCAGGAGAAAGACGGCTCGTGGTGGGATTTCCCTCTTTACGACTATCACCAGGCCTACGGCACCGCGTTCGCCCTGATGTCGCTCAAGCGAACGCTGAGGGATGGTCGTTAATCCGATTTCTTCCGAACCTGCCGATTGCCCGCGTTTATCAATTGCTGTCGCCAAGGCGCCGATGCACTAGCCATAAGCGCGAGAATGTGTCACACTTCGTGCTTGTCGACTCTCCGCAAATCCCGCCGCGTCATAACCCGCCGAAGGGAGGAAAACCGTGAATCGCTTCGCATATCGTGCGTCCTTGCTGATCACCGTCATTGGCTTGCTTGTGGCCGTTCAACCCGCCCACGCCGGCCAAAAGCCGCTCCCCTACACCAACGTCCGTCGGCTCGCCGATCAGGTCACTGTGGCCAAGCTTTCTAACGGCCTGACCATCATCGTGCAAGAAAACCACGCGGCGCCGGTCGCCACCGTCCGATGCTTCGTCAAAAACACAGGCAGCGCCTTCGAAGGAAAAAACCTCGGGGCGGGCGTGAGCCACGTTCTCGAACACGTCGTGTCCGGCGGAACCACGACCCATCGTGACGAAAAAGAAATTCAGCGGATCATCAATCAATTCGGCGGGGCCACCAATGCGTTCACCTCGACCGATATGACGGTTTTCTACATCGATTGTCCCGCCAAGAACGCAACGACCGCCATCGAACTCGTAGCCGACGCCATGCAGCACGTCGCCTTCAAGCCGGCCGAGTTTGAACGCGAGCTGAAAGTGGTCCGCCGCGAACTGGCCGACAACGAGGTCAATCGCGGTCGCGCCTTGGCAAAGCTCGTGCAGGATACGGTTTACACGACGCACCCCGCCCGATACCCGGTGATCGGCTATCTCGACATCCTGAACCGAACGACCAATCAGACCATCATCGACTTTTACCACAGCCGCTACGTGCCGGAGAACCAAGTGTTCGTCGTCGTTGGCGATGTGGATGCAAAACAAGTGCTCGATCAGGTGGCCAAGCAGTTCGCCGGGACGCCGCGTGGCCAGGAAACGTATGTGCCGTTTGAGAAAGAGCCCGAGCAGCTCTCGCCGCGCGAGTCGGTCCGCGAAATGGACGGCGCAACGTATGACTTGGCACTGGTTTGGCCAACCGTCAAACTTTCGAACCCCGACCTCTACGCTCTCGATGTGGCCGCCTACATCCTGGGCGAGGGCGAAAGCTCGCGGCTGGTCGAACGGCTTCGCAACCAACAACGGCTCGTCATGTACGTCGGCGCTATGAGCGACACGCCCCACTATGTCAACGGCATGTTCGGCGTAATGGCCGTTTGCCCGCCGGAGACCTGGCAGAAGGCTTCCGACGCCGCGCTGACGGAGGTCTATCGGCTTCGCGACGAACTCGTGGGACCGGCCGAATTGGCAAAGGCCAAAAAGCAAAAGGCCGCCGAACTGGTTCTTGGCCGCCAGACGGTCCAACAGGCGGCCGACGGCCTCGGCCGCAATTACATCGGCACTGCGGACCCCTTGTTCGACAAGACCTACGTCGAGGGAATCCAGAAAGTGACCGCCGAGCAGGTGCGCGACGTCGCCCGCCGTTACTTCGTTCCCGAACGGCTCAATCGCATCATCATCACACCGCCCGGCGGGACTCCAAAACCGGCGGCGACCGCCCAAAACGAGTCGGAAGGAAAAATCCGTCTGGTGCGTCTCCCCAACGGGTTGCGCGTCTTGCTCAAGCGAGATTCCCGTTTGCCGCTGGTCAACATGCAGGCGTTCGTCCTCGGCGGATCGCTGGCCGACGATGAGAAGACCGCTGGCCGCGCCTCCCTCGTCGCGGCCATGCTCGACCGTGGCGCCAAAAATCACTCGGCCGAACAGATTGCCGATTACTTCGATTCCATCGGCGCCCAGATGAGCATGGGCGCCGGCCGCTTCACCGTCTTCGGCAGCCTAACGACCCTGCGCAGCGACTTCCCGGCCGCAGCCGCCCTGTTCGCGGAGTGCTTCACCCGGCCCGCCTTCCCCGAAAGCGAATTCGCCAAGATCCAGCAGCTCGGCCTGCGCGCCGTTGCCGCGCGTGCCAACTCGCCGCAGGAGGTAGTCAACGAGTTCTTCTGCGATAGCCTGCCGGCCGATTCCCCATATCACGTCATCCAAGGCGGCAAGCCCGCGACCCTCAAGGCGCTCACCGCCGATGACCTCCGCGCGTACCACGCCCGATACTTCGTGCCAAACAACATGGTCGTGGCCGTCTTTGGCGACATCGATCCGGAGAAGGCGTTAGCCCTCGTCGAGAAACAATTCGGCGGACTCAGAGCGAACCCCAATTTCCAGCCTCCCGCGTTCAACCGCCCGAACACCATCGAAAAGACCATCGTCCGCCACAAGACGATCGGCCAGGACACCGGCATCATCCGCTTCGGTTACCCAACCGCAAGCATCTTCGACAAGAAAGACTATGCCGCGATGACGCTGCTCGATGCCATCATCTCGGGCTACAACAGCCCCAGCGGTTGGCTCTTCGAGGAACTCCGCGGCGCAGGCCTTGTCTACGCCGTCGACGCTGCACAGATGACCGGGCCCGTGCCGGGCTATTTCATCGTTGTCGCCCAGACCCAACCGAGCAAAATCGATGAGGTCGTCTCTCGCATCGAGAAGAACATCGACCGAGCGAAAGCCGGCAAAATCACCAAAGACGAGTTTCACACTGCCGCGCAGATGGTCGTAGCCCTGCACGCGCAGGAGGATACCACCATGGCCGAGCAGGCCCGCCAGGCGGCCGTAGACGAGCTATATGGGCTTGGTTACGATTACAGAAAGACCTTTGACGCCCGAATTCAGGCTGTCAGCCTCGACGACGTCGTGGCCGCGGCCCGCAAATATCTCGGCAACCATGTCCTGGTGACCGGGTCCCCGGCGAAGAATTAGCCAAGGCGTCCACTGGCAGCCGCCCCAGGGTCCCTGGGGCGGTCACTGCGGAGCCATCCACGCCACGCGCGTGGCGCTGGACGCCGCCGGGCAATGTGTGGGGCATGAAATAGTATCGAAAGATCGAGGATCGCAGCTAGGCATGTTGCCCCGAATCATCGGCGAACACCCGCTGGCAAAAGACCCAAACGGGAGACTAATCTCCCGTATCGCCACGGTGTTCCCCTACGCGAACGTGATCGTCACAACGCCGGGCATCCATGCCACCCAGCGAGTCGTCTACATCGACGCCCTCAGCCGCCATCGCGTTGAGCACGGCCTCGAACCGGTCGGGCGAGAAGAAGAAGCCGCCGAGTGGCAAAACTCCGTCGACCTCATCGTCGACGACGACGCCATCTTGATTCGTCCCGATCCGGACAACATGCCTCTGTGCTTTCGGGCGGACGAACTGCTGCAGCAGTTGGTGCCCAAACATCGCGTCAAGTTCCTTCTCGTCCGCGACGAGCGGGTCCGCGCGGCCATCAAAGAACGTGGCGAGTGTTGGCGCATCAGCGCTTTGCCCAAAACGGCCGAAGAGATGCGGCAAATGATCGCGGCCTCTCGTATCGGCATTCGCGGCAACGAGTTGTACTACTACAGCCGGACCACCGGCACCCGATTTCTGACCTACGAGTCGTTCGCCCAGCTTGCGACGCTCGACGACTCCGACCTGCGTCAACACCTCGCGGAAGTCCGCGAGTTCTCCGCCGGCGTCAATCGCCAAGGCAACCCCGACGTGGCCTTTTTTATGGCCGGCGGCGCCTTTTCCAAGGCCGATCTCGCCCCACACGACTTCGCAGCGCTCGACCCGCCGACCCTCAGAACCGTCTTCGAAACGCTGCGTGCCAAGTTCGAGGATGCGGTCCCGCCCGAGTTCCGCCGCGACTGCGTCGATCATCTGGATTGGCGAAATCGGATGTACGCCACCCTGATCGGCGAGGACGAAACAACGCTTTCCGAGGAATCGCTTCTCGGACTCAGTTCCGAATACTTTATGCAAATCGAGTGGCTTCCCGGCGGCCGAATCGAGCAGGGCGAACTGATCTTCGACCCCGTATTCGAACTGGCCGAGGAAACCGGGGACGAGCACCTGCGCCGATTGTGCGACGAGAAATGCCGAGGATTCATCTTCAATTTCGTTCGCGAGTTCGGTGACCTCGAATACGTGAACATCGGTCGCGTCATCGAGTCGCTGTCGCAACGGGTGAAGTCGTCCGGCCGCCGCGACGTCTACATCACCCAAGTCAAGCAGCGGGGCATCTGCGACGAAATCGTCAAAATTGTCCGCATGCAAAAATGGGGCATCCGCGAACATCTCGACGCCGGTAAAAAGCTCCTTGACGCCATCATCCAGTCCGAAGAGTACACCGAATACACGCTCGACCGCCGCCTCGGCTGCCGCCAGCTCGGCATGAACCTGCCGCCCCGCGTCACTGCTAAACGCATTAGCGAGCGGTATCTGGGCCCACGCCGTGACATGTGTGGCGCGCTCATCTGGTCGCCCTACTTCGAACGCGACTTCGTTCGTGGCATGGCCACCGACAAGATCCCCCCGCAAAAACTCGCCGACACGGCCTTCGCCTCCCGCTTTGCTCGGCTCCTCGGCCAGGCCGCCGCGCCAAACATCATCGTCGGACGCTGCAATGACGAGGGCCAGGTTGTCTTTGACGATGGCGACGAGGTCGTCGTGACAAACGCCAACGGCCTGCCGGTCGACATGGTTGTCGTCGATCAGATGGGCACCTTCGCCGACTACCGATCCGAACTCGACAACTTCGCGGCGGAATACGCCGGAGTTGTCAACCGCCGATTGCCGCTGCTGACCGATGCCGAGGATTTTGCCGCACTGTACATCGAGGCCTTTGTTACCCGGCTTGCCAAAATTCAGCTCGAGTACCGAAAGCGAAAGCGGGCCTTCGATACCCTCTTCAAACATCGGCCTCGCGACGTCGCCGGCAGCTTCGCCTACCGCTGGGAGTGCGTCCTCGACCGTCTGCTCCGCGTCGTTCCTCAGAATCTCGGCGGCCTCATCCGAAGCCACATCAACGTATAAAGCCCTCTTTGCGCCTCGCGCCCCGCCACTCCGCTGGCGACTGCTAGCGATTTTTGGTAACTGTCGGTGGAAAAAGACACAAGCAGCGGGAATTTTCGACCGATGCTAATTGACTGAAGACCGTCGGGCGTCTTCTATACCTTAACCAGTTCTCCGGGGAGCCGGCCGTGGGGCAAGCGGCGCTCTTCCATCGACGTATCGATGGCTCGTTGAGCCGTCCACACTCGTCGGGCCAACCGCCCGCCGAGCTGCGACTCCTCACCGAAGTCCTTGATACCCTTCAGGATCCGGTGGCGGTTACCGAACCGCCCACCGAGGGCTCCCCTCCGCGGTTGCTCTACGCGAACCAGGCCTTCTTGCGCCTTTGCCCGAACGATGTTCGGCCTGATCGCGCTACCATCGCCAACGACGTCCTGGCCGAAAGCCTCGCCGAGAGCCATCGCCACCAGGGCGTCTACACCGCCGATGTCGTGTGCCCCACCGCGAACACCATGCGCGCGGTGCTGCGGTTGCGAAGCGAGCCAGTGTGTGACGAAACCGGTCGCATCATCCGCCGCATTGCGGTCTTCCATGATGCAACCACCGAGCGCAACCTCGAAGAGGCATTGCGCCGCAACGAGCGGCTCGCATCCATCGGCCTCCTCGGCGCGGCAATCGCCCACGAAATCAACAACCCCGCCGGTTCCGCCCTCCTTGCCGCCGAGACGGGCTTGCGCCTCTTGGATACGCCCGGGGCCAGCGACCGGTTGCGCGTGTGCTTCAAAAACATCGTCGCATCGATGGACCGCTGCGGCAAAATCGTGCGCACTCTGCTCCGTTACTCCCGGCAAGAGCCGACCGAACGGCAGGCCTGCAGGCTCAACGACGTCGTCGAGCAGGCCGTGGAGCTGGCACGCCCCTACGCCGAATCTCGCTGCGCCCAGCTCCATCTAACGCTTGATCCCAACCTGCCGTTGGCCCCAATGAACCCGCTCGAAATCGAGCTGGTCCTGATCAACCTCATTCGTAACGCTGCCGAGGCGGGCGGCCGCGAGGGAGTCAAAATCTCCATCCATACGACTTTCACCGACCAGCACGTCAAGGCTGCCATCACCGATGACGGTTGCGGCATGAATGAGGAACAACTTGCCCACGTGTTCGAGTTTCTTTACACCACGCGCCGCCAAGTCGGCGGCTCGGGAATCGGCCTGGGGATCGCCCAGGGTATCGTCCAGGCGCACGCCGGCCGAATACAAGTCCACAGCCGCCCTGACAATGGAACCACCGTCATCGTCGAGTTGCCCATAACCTAGGACCCGCAGTCGAAGCACCAAGGAAAACGACCCAATGGTTTCTGCAACGCCAATCGTCTACGTCGTGGACGACGATCCTCAACTCTGCGAGTCGCTTAGCCTGATGCTTCGCAGCGTCGGTATTGAGCCGCGAACTTTCCACTCGGCCGAAGCGTTCTTGGATGGCTGCCGCGACGTGCCCGGCGTGCCAAGATGCCTGGTGCTCGACGTCCGCATGCCCGGCCTCAGCGGCCTCGGCCTCCAGCAAACCCTCGCCGCGCAGGGCCGAAACATGCCGATCATTATGGTCTCCGGCTGCGCCGATATTCCTATGGCCGTGCAGGCGATGAGCCAGGGCGCCGTGGACTTCTTGGAAAAGCCCTTCAGCCGCGGCGCATTGCTCAGTCGCGTTCAGGATGCCATCGACCGCGACGCCCGCAACCAACGCCAATCCACCCGGCGATCCGAAGTCGCCGATCGCATCGACACGCTCTCCTCGCGCCAGCGCGAGGTGCTGAACCTGTTGGTCGCCGGCAAACACTCGAAGCAGATTGCCAGCGAGCTGTCCATCGGCGAAAAGACGGTCGCCAAACATCGGGCCGGCGTGCTCCAAAAGATGCGCGTCGACAGCGTCGTCGAACTTGTCCGGCTGATGGTCGAAGCCGGCGCCTGACCTTTCGTGTCAATCTGCCGTGGGGCATCGGCCGCGCAATCCCTGTCGCTTGCCGCGCGCGGAACGAACCCGTATCATTAGCCCCATGGATGCACACACCCCTCGCCGAGTGATCGAAGTCAATCAGCGGGTTGTCGGACCTGTGCCCCCGCGTGGCAACACCGTTCGGGCACGCCGACTAAGCGACTATCCCCACGTGCCCGCCGCCTTCCGCGACGTCGCCCAGCGGCTTTCTAGCCCGCTGCGGATGGGACCACCCATCTGCGACGAGCTAATGGCCCTGGTGCAACACCTGTTCACCGAGGAAGAGGCTGGCGTCGTTCGGCATCTCCGCTTGTACGGAGGCCGCCGAGCCTCCGACCTCGCCCGCGCCGAACACCGTCCGCTCGATCAGGTCGCCCCAATCCTACACCGGTTGGCCGAGGAGAAGCGGATCATCGCGGCCGGCGGCCCCCAGGACGATCGAAAGTATCGGCTGCTCCCGATCGTCCCGGGCATCTTCGAAATGTGTCTGATTAGCCACACGCCCGAGTCTCTTACCGATTGGCATCGCCGTTTCATCGAGCTCTTCGAAGCGCTTTATGCGACCGGCTATTCCCTGGACTACAGCGCTGGCGCCACCCCGTTTGTGCGCTACCTGCCGGTGGAAAAGGCGATCGAGGCCCACCCGATGGCCCTCCCTTCCGACAAACTCGAACTGGTGCTCGACCGGTACGACGCGTTCGGGGTCGGCCAGTGCCAGTGCCGGATGGCCATGCAAGCCATTGGCCAAGGCTGCGGCAAGCCGTTGGGAAACTGCACCATCATGGGCGAGTGGGCCGAACGCGGCATCGAAGAAGGCATGCTCCGACGAGTGACCAAGAAACAGGCCCTCGAGATCAAACGCGAAGCCGAGTCGCACGGACTGGTCAATTGGATGATGAACGTCGAATCGCCGCGGGGGCAATCGTCGTGCTCCTGTTGCGGTTGCTGTTGCCACGCGCTCCGCGGCGTCAACGAGTTCAACGCCCCTGGCTTCATCGCCCCGCCTCACTTCCTGCCTCGCCTCGAAAAAGAAAAATGCGTGTCCTGCGGCCGTTGCGCCACCAATTGCCCGATGGGCGCCATCGTCGTCGATACCGAGAAAAAGACTTTCCGCCACCTCGTCGAGCGCTGCATCGGTTGCGGTTTGTGCGTGTTGGCGTGCGACCGCCAACGGGCGCTCCGCATGGAGCCTGTGCCCGAGCACCGTCTTCCCTATCGAAGTTGGTTTTCGCTGATCGCCCACACCACACCCACGACGTTGCTAACCTCGTGGAAGGTTTGGCGCAAACGGCGTTCGTAGTGCCGGCTTAGCCGGCTCTGCTGGCAAGAACGCCGCCCGGAGTCGGAAACGCCCAGGGGCTGGCAGCCTATCGGATCCATTTGGTATCATACGCGAGAAGGAGCAATCGAATGGCAACCAACGCGAATCGACGACAGTTTCTCAAGGAGATGGCGGTGGCAGGCCTCGCAACCCAAACCGGACTGTGGACCGCAAACGCCCTGGCGGCCGAGCCGGCCGGCGCGACGAAGAAACGCGTCTTCGTGGCCCAGTTCATGCACGAAACGAACACTTTCCATCCCCTGCGAACGACGCGATTCGAATATCGACCGCCGCTCGCCGGATGGAAGACGCCCGGGCTCAAAGTCTGGGAAGGAACCGAACTGACCATGGTGCCCGGCGTCGGGGCTACGCCGGACGGCGGCGGGCTGATTGAAGAGCAGCCGTGCCGCGAAGCAATCGCCCGCATCGTCAAGTCCCTCCGCGAGAAGCTCCCGGTCGACGGCGTGTTTCTCCACCTCCACGGCGCGATGTTCGCCGATGGCGTCGGACCCGGCGAGACCGTGTTGACCGAGCAAATCCGTCGCGTCGTCGGGCCAAAGGTGCCCATCGCCTGCACCTTCGACCTGCACGGCAATATCTCGCCGCGACTGGCCGACGTCGGCGACATCCTTGTCGGATTCAAGACGGCTCCGCACATCGACCGGCAGGAAACGGCCGAGCACGCCGGGCGGCTCCTGCTCGAAACGCTGCGCGGCAACTGCAAGCCGGTCTCGTACATCGTGCCCATCCCAATGCTCTTCCCCGGCGAGATGGCCATGACTACCGGCGAGCCGCTCCGTTCGCTCGTTGACCAGGCCCGCAAGCTGGAACGCGACGGACTGCCCGGCCACGATGCCAAGATTCTTGCGGCCACGATCTTCGTCTCCTGCTACGTGACCGATTCGCCCAACACCCACATGACGGCAATGGTCACTGCGGACGGATCACGCGAAACCGCCCGCGCGGCGGCCATCCACCTCGCTCGGCTCGTCTGGGACGCCCGAAAACAATTCCATTACGGCTGCGAAACCGCCAGCCTTGAAGAAGGCGTGGCCCGGGCGCTGGCAGCCAAGGAATCCACCGTCTTTCTGACTGACAGCGGCGACAACGTCACGGCCAGCGCCCCCGGCGACCTGCCCATCGTGCTTCGCCATCTGGTCGAGCGCGGGGTGAAAAACGCCTTAGTGGCCAATCTCTACGACGAAGCCGCGACACGCCGCTGCTTCGAGGCCGGCCAGGGTAGCCGCCTCCGGCTCTCCATCGGCGCGACCGTCGAAAAACGCCACGGACCTCCGCTCGAAGCAGAAGTCGAAGTTGTGCGGCTGGTCAATGGCTCTCCCCGCATGGCGGTCGTCCGCATCGGAGGCGTCGAGGCCGTGCTGCAGGAATCGTCGGCCGAAATCGTCGATCCGGCCCAGTTCAAGCCGCTCGGCATCGATCCGCTCAGCCGCAAGATTGTCGTCGTGAAGGAAGGTTACCTCTATCCGAAGCTCACCGAGATCGCCCCGCGGCACATCATGCTTTTGACGCCCGGCGCGTCCGACCTGCGGATCGAGAAACTCGACTATGTCCGCCGTCCGAAGCCGATGTTCCCCTTCGAGCCGGACATGACATTCGACCCGGAAAAGAGTGCATAGCGCGCCGGGATGAGCATTGTGGTCCAAGCGCGCAGCGAAGTGTCCGGATGCAACCACCGGCGCCATGTCTACCCGTAGTGCCCGCTGACGTACATCGCCGTCTCCGCTTGCTGCGGCCGCAAGAACACATCCAGCGTCGACCCGTGCTCGATGATTCGGCCCAACAGCATGAAGATGCACTCGTGGCTCGCCCGTCGGGCTTGCGCCATGTTGTGCGTGACCATAAGAATCGTGTAATCCCGGCAGAGAGTGTCCAGCAATTCCTCAATCCGCTCCGTGCCTTCCGCATCAAGTGCCGAGCACGGTTCGTCCATCAGGATCACCTGCGGCTTCAGCGGCAACAGCCGTGCGATGCAAAGCTTCTGTTGCTGCTCCAAGGTTAGGTCCGTGCCGCGATGCCGCAACCGATCCTTCACCTCGTCCCACAACTGCACATTCCGCAGCGCGGCCTCGACCATCTCGTCCCGCTGCCTGCGGTTGAACGCTCTTCGCGGCGTGTGAGCGCGAACGCCGAAAAGAATGTTCTCGTAGATCGATATCGGTAGCGGGTTCGGCCGCTGAAAAACCATGCCTATCGATTTGCGGAGCGTGCTCAGCGACACGTCCCGATCGTAAATGTTCTTGCCGAGGATCGTGATCTCGCCAGTCGTCGTGACGTTGCCATAACGTTCGTTGATTCGGTTAAAACAGCGGAGCAGCGTTGTCTTCCCGCAACCCGACGGGCCGATCAACGCCGTGATGATCCCAGGTTTAACCCTAATCGTCACATCCCTGAGCGCCTGAAAATCACCGTACCACAGATTCAGGCCTGTCGCCTGCACCGTGTACACCGCAGATGACGTGTTTGCAGCGTCCATATAGTTGCTTATCACGCGGGACTCATCACGCTCCAGGCGACGGCGATCTTTCTTGCATGCGAGCGATTCACGCGGAGCATAATGAGTCCATGGCTACCCGAATTCCCCGTTCACGTACCGTTCCGTCAACCGGTTCGCCGGCTTCGTGAAAATCGTCTCGGTCTCGTCCACTTCGATCAACTGCGAGGCGCTGACAAAGGCGGTGTAATCCGCCAAACGGCGCGCCTGCTGCACCAAATTCGTGACCAACACAATCGTCATTTGCCTCTTGAGCTCTCGCAAAATATCCTCGATCCGCATCGTGGTCACCGGGTCGATGGCGATAGAGAACTCGTCGAGGCACAGAATCTCCGGCCGCAGCGACAGTGCCCGGGCCAAGGTGAGCCGCTGCTGCTGACCGCCCGACAGCTTCGTGCCAAGCAGGTTCAGCCGGTCTTTCACCTCGTCCCAAAGCATCGCCTCGCGAAGGCACCTTTCCACGATCTCGTCCAACTGCCTTCGGTCCCGCGTCCCCGCGCGACGCGGCGCATACGCCACATTCTCGTAAACCGACAGCGGCAAACCCACTGGCAGTGGAAACACCATGCCGACGCGCCGCCGCAACTGATACACGTCCCGCATGTGACGAACGTCCTCGTCCTCAATCAGCACCCGGCCGGCCACCTTGGCCGTCGGTACAAAATCGATCGTGCGATTGATGCAGCGCAACAGCGTCGTCTTCCCCGAGTTGACCGGGCCAATGACCGCAAAGATCTGCTTCGGCGGAATGGCCAGCGAAACGCCCCGCAAGGCCGTCTTCGGGCCGTAGGTTACCGTCACATTCTCGAAGCGAACGTGTGCCGTCATTGTCGAGTAAGTCGTGAACTGTCTGCAGCACAGGCATCCCGCCTGTCAGCCGCGTGCAGGCAAGATGTTTGCATTACAATTACCATTTCTTTCGCGATCGCAGATAGCCGCGCAGCCCGATCGACACGCTGTTCACCGCCAGCGTCAAGCCGATGAGCACCACCGCGGTGCCATATTGAATTGGCTCCGAGACGCCCACGACTTGCGTCGCCAAGGTGTAAAGGTGCATCGATAGGGCCATGCAGCCTTCATTCAAGCTGTAAGGGAAGAACGACGCCAACCCATGCTCCTTCAGTCCTCCCTTGAAGAACACGGCGCCCGTGAACAAGATCGGCGCGGTCTCCCCTGCCGCCCGCGTGACCTCGAAAATGACGCCGGTCAAGATGCCGCCAATCGAGTTGGGCAGCACGATCGTCCGAATCGTCTGCCACCGCGTGGCGCCCATGTTCCAGCACGCCTCGCGGAACGCCATCGGCACTGAGTTCAACGCCTCCCGCGTACTCGTAATGATCACAGGCAACGACATCACCGCCAGCGTGCACGACGCCGCCAGCACCGATTCGCCCATGCCGGCGAACAGGACAAATGCCCCCACGCCGAACAGTCCGTGGACGATGCTCGGCACCCCGGCCAGGTTCGTTACGCCCAACGCCACGACCCGGGTGCGCCAGTTGTTCCCGGCGTACTCGTTCAGATAGACGCCCCCAAGAATGCCGATCGGCGCCGCAATTGCCAACGAGATGACGACCAGGAAGAAGGTGCCCACCAACGGAGCCCAGATGCCGCCGGCCGTCATTCGGTTTGCCGGGTTTTCGAGGATAAACGAGAGCCCCAGCACCGGCCACGCCTTCACGACCAGGTAAACGAGTATCGCCAGAACCGGGGCAATCAGCACGAACGTGAACAGTGCCAGCACCACGCGCGCTATCGCTTCTTTGGCGTTCTTGCGCCTCTCCAGCGGTGACGCCGCGAAAGGATTGCGTGTTCCCGCCAAACCGACCTCGCCCAAACCGCCTGCGGCTGTGGTCGCCGGCAAATCGTGTCGCTCCGGCGTCTCGCTGGCCGCGATTGTGCTTTGTGGCACCGTGGGAACCGTGGCTCGACGGCACTCGCTATTGACCTTTACGTGGCCAATGAACCAAGGCCGACCAACGGAAGGCCGAAAAACAGACCAAGCAGGTTGACTCACCGGCTCAACATCCAAACAAACATCAATAATTCCGTGCACTGCGAATTCCTTTGACCACCAGGTCGGCAACCACGTTAACGGCAAACGTCAGCGCGAACAGTTCCAGCCCGATGGTGAACAGCACCCAATAGTGCATTTCCCCCGCAGGGGACTCGCCCAGCTCCGACGCAATCGTGGCTGTCAACGTGCGGACCGGGTCCAGCAGACTGTGAGGAATCTTCACTGCATGGCCGGTGCACATGAGCACGGCCATCGTCTCGCCGATCGCTCGCCCGACGCCCAGCAGCACCGCCGCCAGGAGTCCGTTCTTGGCCGCCGGAAACAGCACGCGATACACAATCTCCCAGCGGCTAGCGCCCAGCGACACAGCGGCCTCGCGGTACGCATCGGGCACTGCCCTGAGCGCGTCTTCGCTCATCGAGACAATAATCGGAACGCTCATCAGCCCCAGTATCAAGCCGCCGTTGAGCAGATTGACCCCGACCGGCGCTCCCGTGAAGCGAATCACCAGCGGCGCCACAACCATGTAGCCCACGAATCCCCACACGACCGATGGGATCGCCGCCGAAAGCTCGACCAGCACCTTGAGCGTCTCCTTCACCTTCCCGTGGCAGAACTCGGAGATGAACACGGCCGCCCCAAGTCCCAGCGGGGCCGCCAACGCCATCGCCAAGCCGGTCACGGAAAGCGTGCCAACCAAAAGGGCAAGCGTGCCATAGTGCGGCTTTACCACCGAATCCGGCTGCCACTCGGTGCTGAAAAAGAACTCCCGCCAGTCCAGCGTCCCGAAGGCGTTGGCCGCAATCAGCAAAATGAAGCCGAAGATCGAAAAGACGAAGAGGATCGCGCTCCAACCGCAGAGTCGAATGACAGACTCAATCGCCCACTCCGTACGGCCGATCACCAGTCTACGAAGGTTCGTCCCGATCTCCGAAGCCACCCGCGCAAGGCGTTGCGCGGCTCGCCACGGTCGGGTCTGGGAAGCGGCTTTCATGCTCACTCGCCCTCCAATCGCTCTACTGCCGCTCGGTCAACGGCACGTACCCAAGCTCCAGCAGGACTCTTTGCCCCGCCGCCGAATGAATCCAATCCAGGTACTCCTTCACAATGCCCGTGGGCTCCCCAACGACATAAATCTGCAGAGGCCGCGTGATCGGATACGAGCCGTTGCGGGCGTTCTTCACCGTCGGCTCGACCGCCGGGCCGCCTCGATGTTTCGAGACCTTCAGCGTTTTCACCTCGGAAGTCTTGTACCCCATCCCGCTATAACCGATGGCCGATGGCGTCCTGCTCACCATCGCCACCACGTCTTTCGAGCCGTTCTGGTCGATCGAGCCGAGCTTGTAGTCGCGAGTCTTTCCCACGACCACCTCGCGGAAATACGCATAGGTGCCCGAACTGCTCTGCCGGCTGACTCGCGTAATCTCTTTCTCCGCGAACTTCGGATCCTTGACGCCAAGGTCAGACCACTTGGTGATCTTGCCATCTTGCCCATAGATCTCCGCTAGCTCGTCAATCGAAATCGAGTCCAACGGGTTGTCCTTGGGCACGTAAATCGCCAGCGCGTCGTACCCGACGATCAGTTCCTGGGGCTCGGCGCCTTGCTTCGCCTTCGTCCTCTTGATTTCGCCCTCCGTCATCTTCCGGCTCGAGTTGGCCATGTCGCACTTGCCGTCGATCAGGCTGGCAATGCCGACGCCGGAGCCGCCGCCACGGATGTCGATGTTGACACCCGGATGCTTCTTCATGTACTCTTCCGCCCAGGCCTGTGCCACGTTGACCATCGTGTCAGACCCGGTAACGCGAATCGTCTTCTCCTCGGCGGACTTCGGTTGCCCCGTCCCCGCATGCTTGTCGCTTGGACCTCTGCCACAGCCGATGCAAACAGTCGCCAATATCAACAGCGCCAGAGAGAGATGGTTTTTCGCGAGACGCATTCGTGGGCTCCTTTTCTCACTGCCAGAGTGATAACCTATCGCCGTGATAGCAAACCGGCTCCCTACCGTCAACGACTTCGCGTCCCCCTAACAAGTGCTAAAGCGTTTTCTAACGACGACCTAACAATTGTAAGCATCGATGGAAGAGTCTTGTCTCGGCGCAGCCCGCCAGCACGTCGAACAACCAGCGATGGGTGGGGTGATTCCCTTCCCGCGTTCACTCAGGTAAACTGGCAACTAAGCGTTCTGACACGAGGGTCCTCGGGATGAAAAACGTTCTCACGCTCGTGCTCGGCGGCGGCCAAGGCACTCGCCTCTATCCGCTCACCAAATACCGCTCCAAGCCAGCGGTTCCGGTCGCAGGCAAGTACCGGCTCATCGACATCCCGCTGTCCAACTGCATCAACAGTGGGCTAAACCGCTGCTACGTCCTGACGCAGTTCAACTCGGTCAGCCTGCACCGCCACATCCGCTCCACCTACACCTTCGACCCCTTCGACGGCGGCTTTGTCGAGGTGCTGGCCGCCCAGCAGACGCTCGACAACGCAACTTGGTATCAGGGCACGGCCGACGCCGTCCGACAAAACCTCCGCTACATCGAGCAGCCCGGCATCGAATACGTCTTGATTCTCTCCGGCGACCAGCTTTACCGGATGAACTATCAAGACATGATTGTCTCGCACCTGCACGCCGCCGCCGACGTCACCATCGGCGCCGTGCCGATGCTCAGCCGTGATGCCTCCGGCTCCGGCATCATGCGGCTCGATGACAGCGGCCGTGTCGTCGGATTCCTCGAAAAGCCGAAGACCGAGGCGGAACTCAGGCACGTTCGCACGGACCCGGCTTGGATCGACGCCCACGGCATCGAGAGCCGCGGCCGGGATTGTCTCGCCAGCATGGGCATCTACCTGTTCAACCGCGATACGTTAATCGACGTCCTGCGGAAGACCGATTACCGCGACTTCGGCAAGGAGGTCTTTCCCGCGTCGATTCGCGCCAGGCACGTGCAGGTCCACCTCTTTGACGGCTACTGGGAAGACATCGGAACCATCAAGTCGTTCTACGAGGCAAACTTGGCGTTGGCGCTGCCAAACGCGCCCTTCGACCTGGCATCCGTCGAAGCCCCCATTTATTCGCATGCCCGGTTCCTGCCCCCGGCCCGAATCGATGGCGCAACCATCCGTGGCAGCCTCGTCGCCGATGGTTCCATCATTGAAGCCGGCGCCACGATCGAGAACAGCATCATCGGTCTTCGTTGCCACATTGGTCGCAACGTCTGCATTCGCAATTCAGTCGTGATGGGCAACGACCTTTACGACACGCCCGAGGAATTGGCCGCCCACGCAGCCAAGGGCGAGCCGCCGCTCGGTATCGCCGAGGGCTCCCATGTCGAGGGCGCCATCATCGACAAAAATTGCCGCATCGGCCGTAACGCCCGCGTCTTGAACCAGCAGGGCCTCGAAAACACCGACGAAACCCCCTGCGGCATGATCCGCGATGGCATCGTCGTCATGCCCAAGAACACGATTGTGCCCCACGACTGGGCAATGCGGGGCTTCAAACGTTCATGAACCGCCGCGCCGGCGGCCCAGGGCAAAAGCTGCGTCGTTTAGCCTCCGCTCATTGACGCCGCTGCTGCTTAAACGTCGAGCCGCCCCGCCACCCGCGGCCAATAGTCCGACCTTCCGGCCAACTCCGCAATAGCGCGCAGGTAGCGGATTGTCACTTCCTCCAGAACCGCGCGATTCGCCGCGCGGTGGAAGTAAGCCGAAAGCTCGATCGGCTGCCCAATGTCCAGTCGCACCCGCGCCGGTATCAGAAGGCACCCGAGCGTCGTCCCGTCGTACGGCGCGCCGTCGATGTAGCACGGCACAATCGGGCATCGAGCTCGCATCGCCATTAGTGCTGCCCCCAGTCGGGCCGGCAGCATCAGATCCGCGGTGGTGTTGATCCGCCCTTCCGGAAGGATCCCCACCAACTCACCGCGAGCAACGAGTCGGATCGCCGCCCGAGTGGCCGCCGCGTCGATGCCCCCGCGACGGACCGGAATTACTTCCAGATATTGAAGCAGCGGACGGAAGGGCGGATACTCGTAGTACTCCTTCGCGACCATCCAATGAATCACCCGCCGAACCGCCAACGCCACGATGGCCGGATCCAGCGGACAGCGGTGGTTGCAGACGATGATCCCGCCCTGGTCGTCCGCCAGCGGGAACCGCCCGCGAACCTTCGCCCGCCACAGAGTTCGCACCATCGTGTAGTTCAGTGCGAACAACAGCGATTGCATCGGCGAGAGGGACATGCCACTAACTCCCGCACAACTTACGCCCGAACCACCGTAATCTCCACAGCCGTTGTGCAAATCGAAAGAAATGTTCTAATTCCGGCCGATAACATGATTGGCCCCGCCAATCAGTTTAGCCCGGTGCGAACAACGCCGCGAGAGCCCTCGGGCCCAAACCGAACATCCCAGGACGCGTCTGATGAAGATCGGTGTGCTCAGCGATACCCACGGCGAGGTGGGCGCCACGCGACAGGCATTGGAAATCCTCGACCGGCTACACGTCGACTTGACGATTCACTGCGGCGACGTCGGAATCGAAGTCATTCCCTTGTTCCACGGCCGGCCCGCCCATTTCGTCCACGGCAACATGGACGAGCCCGTGCTGCTCCGCGAGGCCATCACAGAGCCCCAACACGTTCTGCACGATGAACTCGGCTCTCTGGAAGTGGAAGGCCGGCGCATCGCTTTTTTGCACGGCAACGACGTCCAACTGCTGCACCACACCATCCACTCCGGCCACTGGGATCTCGTGTGCCACGGCCACACGCACACCTTCGCCAGCAGCCGGCATCGTCAGACGGTTGTGCTCAACCCCGGCGCTCTGTCCAGAACGAACTGGCCGTCGGTGGCCGTCGTCGATCTGCCTTCGCTCGAAGTTAAGGGAATTCCGCTAGAAGAGATTTAAGAGCGGCCGCGCGCGGACATCCCCGGCGCGGCGTCGCCTCCCCACTTCTCACCCGGCCATTCGTGTGATGCGCCGCGCCGCTTGGACCGGCTGTCGCTCAGGATGCCATCGGTATTGCATCATGTAAGCGTCCTCCGGCGTGTCCGCGTAGTAGCAACGCAACACCGACACAGCCCTGAATCCGTTTTCACGGAAGAACAGTTGCGCCGCCAGATTCGTCTCGCGCACTTCGAGCACGATGCGGCTCCGCCGCTGTGACGATAGCTTCGCGCTCAACTTGGCGATCATCTGGGTGCCCACGCCGCGTCGCCTTGCATCCTCGGCCACCGCGAAATTGAGCACGTGGATTCGGCTCTTGTGCAGTTCATAAATCATGAACCCCACAACACGATCCTCGTGCTCGGCGACCATGCCGATGCAGTTCCGCTGACGCAGACAGCGGATGAAATCGTCCTGCGACCAGGGAAATTCAAAGCTTTGGCCTTCAATGGCCAGGACTTCGGGCATATCCCGGCGGATCAGCCAGCGGATATGAACCCGAACCTCTTGCTGTTGTTCGACTTGCACGTCGGCCTCCTTCCTTGTCGGCCAATTGCCTCGACCCGCCAAGTGGTTCTCCAGCGGGGTCCATACATTAGCACAAGTCGCAGAAATCACCAATAGGATTCCTGCCAGTTTCAAGCGTTGCCCCGACCACCGAACGCTGCATGCCCAGCGACCTCGCATTGCAAGCGATTAAGCCCGCAATCCTGGCCTGAGCCGCGCGCGCAGCCCGCCCACCATCGCGCCGACGATGCACGCCATTGCGATCATTAGTCCCAATGCGCTCGGCGAAAGCCACAACCACCAAACCAAGCCCAGCGCAACGCCGGCAGCGTATGGGCGGCGACGAATCGCGGTCAGCCATCCCCGTCGATCGACAATCACCGCTGCCAAAATACAAAGCAATGTCGCTGCCGCGGCAACCACGCGAGGAAAAAACGGATCGCGATCCGACGGACGCCCGCTGAGCGATGGCTGATTCGCTCCCGATACGATAGCCGCATCGCCACTATTTCTTTTGCCTGCCGCCGCCATGGTTGTCGCGGCGCGTGATCGTTGCGGCTTCACGGTGACTGCCATTGGCGCCGGCCCCACGCCGTCCCATCCCACAGTCGCAACAGGCCGCCCCAATGCGGATTCCGCGGCTGCCTTGTCCGGCATGCGCCAGGCGCTGTCGCCCTTCGCCGATTCCACGTTCACCAGCATGCCGGGATGCTCAAAAAACCGCATGGCTGCAGAAAGGACCTCGCACTTCTGAAGACGCATCGCTGGAATCGTCCACTTGTCGGCATTGCCACAGCGGAGCGGCATCCGTCCCCGAATCGTCAGCTTCTGGACGCCGGACGCCGGTCCGCTGAGGAAAACGGTAATGCCGTCGTCGTCCTGCGCCCAGCGGAGCGCCCGCTCAATGTCCCCTTCAAGCACCGACACTCGTTCGACCTTCAGTTCGCGCGGCGCGGTCAACCGATGCTCAAAGACGTAACCGGCCGCAACCGAAATGCGCCCGTCGAATACCACATCCACATTCTCTGTATCAAATCCGAAGTTCACCGCCTGGTCCACCGTGCAGTGCGCCTCGTGGGGACGCGTGGAAAGCGTCCATCGGATCGGTCCGGCGGGAATGCTATAAGCTGCCAGAGGACGGACCGATTCCGTCCCCTCCCACGCCGTGAGGAAGTCGCCGACCCGCACCTTCGCCAAATCTTCGCAGTGCCTTTCTCGGTGGTCTAACGCCGCGTCGACGCTTACGGCCATCCACCGCTTCGAAAGTTGCGCGTCGATCAGGTCGATGAGCGGCAGAGAAGCATTGCCCACGCCCGACGCGCCGCTCATCAGGAACGTGGCTTCCAGCGTCGTTTCGCCCGCAATCGGGTGCGGCCAACAAAAACTGATCAGCCGTCTCTGGCTGGTTTCCTCGTCGACCTTCACGGTTGGCCGTTGCTGGCCGGAAAGCGGCAGCAGTCGCAATCTCGGATCCACGGCAAGTTGAACCCGATCGACATCGCCCCCCGCTGCATGGAGCTTGAACTTCGCCGCAATCGCCACGGAGCCTGGATGCACTCTCAACCACAGCATCTGATCCGCACGAACCGTCGCCTGTCCCCTGCTGACCGATGATGCCGATTTCGTCCAGCGAACAGCGAGCCGATCCGTCTGCCCAAGGTCCGCCGTCACCACGTGCACCGGCGACGACTGACCGAAAAACGAGTCTCGCCCACCCGTAGGCGTCGCCGTGCGGAAACCTCCGATTGCCCCAGGGATGTCCAGCATCGGCGCATCGCTCGGCAGTCTCATCTCCAACCGGGCGCTTGGCGCCTTCGGCGCCGGCAACTCGAAACCGCCGGACGCGCCGCTCTCGCAAATCGTTGGCCACAACGAAACCTGTAGCCGGTGCCGGCCGGGCTCCGCCACGATGATTGATATTCCCGATGGTCTGCCTGAAACCGTCTTGCCGCTGTCCCACCGCATCCCCTCTCGGCTTTCCGCCTCAACAGGCTGCCCGTCCACCAACAGGCCTCCAGACCGAACGGCCGCCGCGTCGAGCGGCAATTGCACGCGCGCACCGGCGTCGAACACTCGCAGATCGTACTCCGCCTGAAGTGAGCCCAGCGAGTAACGGCCCGACGAGCGTTCACGCACCAGTTCTCCTTTATAGTTGGCCCCGACAATGATCCACTCTGGCGGCCGTTGAGCAGCCGCGGCACGGCGGTGCAATTCCAGATAGAGCGGCTCGGGCACATACAGCTTGTCCCCCGCCGGCCTGCGCTGCGCGTCGATGGGAACCAGCACAGCAAGTTCGCCTTCGCCCTTGCCGCGATCATCGTCGCCCACCTCCGGGGCCAACGATCGTGCCGCTCCCGCGAGCGCCGACGGCTCATTCGAGACTGCCGATGGCGTTTCACCCCTCGCCGCTGTCTTGCTTGACGGTGCGCCATCCCGGGCCTCGCCACACACCGGCAACAGCCACAATGCCGCCAGCACCAGCAATCCCGTGGGCCAAGCCATCGATACCGTACTGTCAGAATTCTTGCCCGACCACGATCGCCTGTCGTCTTCGTTTGCCCGGCCACTCGCAGATTTCGCCGCGCTTTTCGCAGCGACGATTCGAATCCATCGCCACAGTAGGCAGAAGATCGTCCCCAGCACGCCCCCCGTTGCCAACGGAGCCCAGACGGCCGGCAGCAGTATCGCCAATGCCGCAAACACGCCCAGCATTGAAACGATGATCGCCAGACGACGCCCCACGAGCCAGCATCCGATCGCCGCAGTGACTAGCAGTATCGTGTTGCTTAACAATTGAACGCTTGCTCGATGCACCAGCCGAATCGTCGCAGGCGTCTGGCTGGCGAACTCCAAGTGCCATGCCCTCGCCAAATCACCCTTG
>JAJFUI010000036.1 GCA_021372555.1 Planctomycetaceae bacterium
GAATGTCACATCGTCCTCGGCCATCGCCAGAGGCGCCGTACTCAACACCATCGCCGCCACGCATCCCAGTACCCTGCTTCTCAACATCGCTGCCATACTCCTATCCAAAGTTAACCTGCCATCACACGGACGACACCGTCCATTCCGGCCCCGGGCCAAACCCCACCGAATCCGGTCCCTATACCTGTTGCAAATCCCGTGCCAGAGAGCGACAAAGAACTCAATCAGTCACAACCTTTGACTAGACAACCCTTTACGGCATGTCATCGCCGACAAGAGCATGAAAACGGAGTCTACACAAATGTATCACATCCCCCTTTTGCATACACTTTTGTAGCCATTTGACGATCAACAGGCGTGGACGCGGCTTTATGGGACACAGACGAGTCGTTCCCGAGACATGTTTTCAAGTCGAGGCCCGTTGAGTCACCGAGAGACATGTGATATAATGAAGTCCGCTGGAAGAAGCCGACAACTGCGCGACGAGCATCCTGTGACGCGACGAACTTCCGACGCTGCGTGCTTTGCGAAATGACACCATCGACCGACCCCCCGCACGAGACGATTGCTGCGTGCCCCTGTCCATGGAGAGCGCCGCATGCGCTCCATCGCTTCCGAGGCTCTGGCGGGCCCACGTTGAGCGTGGAGACTGCGGTGCTCTTTTTTCGTTTCAGCCGAACACAGCCATCAGATGTGCTTCGGGTAGATTCCGTACTTCTTGATTTTGTAGCCGAGGATTCGCTCGGTGAGGCCCAGCTCCACCGCGGCCTTTCGCTGCTGGCCGCCGCACTTCTTGAGGGCGTCGATGATCAGCTCGCGCTCTTTGTTGGCGACGATCTCCGTGAAGGAGGGCTTGGCCGTGGTGTCGTTCTTGTTGACCATCTGCAGGGACGGCGGCAGATGCTCGCTGCGAATCACGTCGCCCTCGCAGATCAGGACCGCCCGCTCGATGCAGTTCTCCAGCTCGCGGATGTTGCCCGGCCAATGGTAGCGGGTCAGCGCCTCGATCGCGGGGGTCGAGATCCGCGTGATCGGCTTGCCGTTCTCTCGCGCAAAGTGCTGGAGAAAATGGTCCGCCAGCAGCATGATGTCGTCCTTTCGCTCGCGAAGCGGCGGCAGGTAGATCGGAAAGACGTTGATGCGGTAATAGAGGTCGCTGCGGAACGCGCCGTCGGCGATCTGCTGTTCGAGGTTCTTGTGGGTGGCGACGATCACGCGGACGTTGGCCTTGATCGTCTCGGTGCCGCCGAGCCGCTCGAACTCGCGGAACTGGATTACGCGAAGCAGCTTGACCTGGAGGTGCGGCGGAAAGTCGCCGATTTCGTCGAGGAAGATCGTGCCGCCGTTGGCCCGCTCGAATCGGCCGAGCTTGCGTTCGACGGCCCCGGTGAAGGCCCCCTTCTCGTGGCCGAACAGCTCGCTTTCGAGCAGCGTCTCGGGCAACGCGGTGCAGTTGACTTTGATGAAAGGCTTCTCCGCCCGCAGGCTGTTGTAGTGGACGGCGTGGGCGACGAGGTCCTTGCCGGTGCCGCTCTCGCCGCGGATCAGGACGGTCGCGTTGCTGTCGGCCACCTGCTCGATGAGCCGATAGACCTCCTGCATCGCGTTGCTCGTGCCGACCATGTTGTTCACGGCAAACCGGGTCTTGAGCTCCCGCCGAAGCCGCACGTTCTCGTCGCGAAGCAGAGCCCGCTCCGATTCCACCATCTTGTTCAGCTTGATCGCCTGGGCCACCATCGTCGAGATGATGTTCAGCAGCCGCAGGCTGGCGTCAAAGTCGTCGGCGCGTCCGGCTTCCCGG
>JAJFUI010000056.1 GCA_021372555.1 Planctomycetaceae bacterium
CTCGATCAAGGAAGTTGTCGGCCTGAAGCTAAACGAAGAAGCGGGGATAGACAAGTGAGCCTGGCCAGAATTAGATACGCCCTAGTCGTAACGAGAATTGGATACAGAATCCACAAAAGAGAAACGCCATAAGCCTCTGTAGCTTATGGCGTTACGAGTACGCCCGGAGGGATTTGAACCCCCAACCCTCGGTTCCGAAGACCGATGCTCTATCCAATTGAGCTACGGGCGCTCGTTGACGGCGCGGCAGGGAACGGCCGCGGCGACCACGGTATCAGGATAACATGTTCGAAGGCGTCGGCAAAGCCACCCGGCCGAAAGGCGATCGTTGGGAACGGCCGATTGGACCGAGCGGTCGAAGCGTCCGAGCAAAAAGCGGCGACCAAAGGACTTGGGGCGTTCGGGGCTTTCGTGGGTGGACGCCGGCGGGGGGGCAGCTTGCGATTTCGCGTGCGGCTGGGACGCTGCGGGGCGAGGGCTGCGAGGATACGCTGTTGCGTGGCGCAGGGCGGGAAACTGTGTTCTGAGAAAGGCTGTGGGCTCTAGGTAAGCGAGGCGAACCCTGCGGGTTGTGCCGCTTGTGCCGAGCCGGAACCGGCGAGTGTGCGGCTTGGGTCGCCTGTGCGTCAAGTTCCGGAAAACGGGATTCCGATGAGAATTCCGTCGAAGCCGTTTGTAACGAGCGGACCTTGTTGCTGCCGGGGGAAAGCCATGTGGACACGAATCGCGTTCGTCGGCGTGTTGTCGGCCGTCACGGTGCTTAGCGGTTGCTCGACGGCGCTTGGAAGCGTGCTAAGCGAGCTTGGGCTGAGGCCGAGCCGTCTGGCGGCACTGGCCGCGCGGCAGGACTTGGTGGACATGGTCGCGGTGCTGACAACCGATGGGCGTCTGGACAATGGCGAGCGGGCGACGATTCTCGCGAAGGCGAGAACCGTTCTTCGACCGCAGGAGTACGCGTCGTTCAAGCGGGCGTTGGATCAGCGATGGCGGCCGAACACGCGTGTTTCGGCGATCGGATCGCCGGCGACCGCGAGGAATATGTCTGGGCGCTGGTCGGCGGCCGGAAACACGTTGCCGGGCAGAACGGCGGAGGGACTGGTCGTTCCGACCGGTGCGCTACTGCGGGACTGATAGTCTCAGCCAGGAGAACGGCGGGGGCGTTGTTGTTCCAGCTTCGGAATGCTTGGTGGGACTCGCGGGGCTTGGCTCACCGAGGATTCTGGCGGCTGGAGGCGGGCCGGCTTCCGCAAGCCGGACTTTTTCGGTAGGATTTGCCGCGTGAATCGCTTTCTATCAGAGAACGTTTTGTTTTTTCGCGAGTACGTGCGGCACTTTCGCACGACCGGAGCAGTGCTGCCGAGTGGGCGACGACTGGGTGTCGCGCTGACCCGATTTCTCCGCGAGAAGCCGGTCGGTCCGCGAAAGATTCTGGAAGTGGGGCCTGGCACGGGCGCGGTGACCAGGCACATTGTTCGCGGGATGGCGCCCGGTGACCACCTCGATCTTGTAGAGCTGAACGACACGTTTGTCGCGCAGCTTGAACGCCGGTTCCAGGCGGACGCCGAGTTTCGGGCCGTCGCGGAGCGGGCGCAGGTGCGGCACTGCCCAGTCGAGAGCTTGCCTGGCGAAGATCGCTATGACGTGATCGTGTCGGGGTTGCCGCTGAACAACTTTTCCGTGGCCGAGGTGGAGCACCTGCTGTCGGTGCTTTGCGGGCGGCTCGCGCCGAAGGGGACGCTTTCCTTTTTCGAGTACATCGCCATCCGCTCGGCCAGAGCGCTGGTGAGCGGGGCATCGGAACGGGCGCGGCTTCGCGGAATCGGCCGAGCCATGGATTCGTTGCTCGACAAGCATCAAATCCACCGCGACGCGGTCTGGCTGAATGTGCCACCAGCGTGGGTTCACCACGTGCAAATATAGAAGCGCGATGACCGCGAGCTTGCGGGTCGCGAAAGATGCTTTCCGAGCGAGGGCGTTTTGCCCTTCGGGCTACGCCATCGCCGGCTCGGGACGCAGTTTTGGACCGGTGCCGGCCAAGGCGTTTCGGACGGTCAGGCAGACTTGGCGGAAGACCTCCGGCCGTGAGACGCCCTGCAGGCGAAGGACTTCGTTGCCGTCGTGGCGGAAGACCAGATCGCCGGCGTGTAGCCACTCTTGGCCCGGCAAGACTTCGATGTCGATCGTCTCGAACCGGTCCAGCTCGATCCAACGCTGGTCCATCGGCAAGAGGCCCTTGCGGATGACGATGCGTCGATTGCTGACGGCGTAGCGGCGCGCGACGTAGGGGAGCAATTGCCAGCAGAAGACGGCCACGCTGAGCGGGATGCTTGCCAGGGCGAGGAGTTTGCCCAGCGTAAAGAACTGACCGCAGCCGATCCGAACCGCGGCCAGACGCCCGACAAGCCGGCCGGCGGCAGTTGCGCCAATCGTCGGCCAGACTACTTTGCAGGTGACTTCGGAGAGTTCCGCGGGCGTCACGCCCTCGATGGGCTTGTTCATGAACTGGAAAGACGTAAAGGGCCGGAACGGTGGCAGGGTATCTTCCTGCGAACGACCGCTATCTTTCGAGAATGTATCAGGAAAGCAAGGCTAGTTCAAGAGACCACTCCGCGTCAAGCGGGGTTTGTTTGTGGGAGCATATCGCGGTAGAATCCGTCCATTCCAGGTTTTTGGCCCCAAAGCGCGAGGCAATTATGGGTTCACTTCGATTCGCGGCCTGTCTTTCGTTGTCCCTGTGGGTTGGCTGTGCGTCATTGGCGTTCGGCGGCGATGCGACGACGGGGGAGAGCAAGGCTGATCGCGATGCGCGGATGGCTTGGTTTCGCGAGGCGAAGTTTGGGATGTTCATCCACTGGGGCCTGTATTCGGTGCCGGCTGGCGAATGGAATGGGAAGAAGCATTACAGCGAGTGGTTCCTGGAGGAGACCCACATGCCGGTCTCACAGTACGAGAAGTACCGAGACAGTCTGACCCCGGTGAAGTTCGACGCGAAGCAGTGGGTTGAAGTGGCCAAGCAGGCCGGGATGAAATACCTGGTCATCACGAGTAAGCACCACGAAGGTTTCGCGATGTTCGACACGAAGCTTACGGACTGGGGCATCGGTTCGACGCAGTTCCATCGTGATCCGATGAAGGAGTTGGCGGCTGAGTGCCGCAAAGCGGGCATCAAGTTCTGCTTCTACTATTCGATCATGGATTGGCACCATCCGGATTACGCCCCACGGCGCCGTTGGAATGATGTGGCGAAGGCCAGCGGGGAGCCGAATCTGGATCGCTACGTTGCCTTCATGAAAGGGCAGCTCAAGGAGCTGGTGACCAACTACGGTCCGCTGGGGATCCTCTGGTTCGACGGCGAGTGGGAGGACACCTGGACTCAGCAGCGAGGCAAGGACCTTTATGCGTACGTTCGTGGCCTGCAGCCGGACATCATCGTCAACAATCGTGTCGGCAAGAGCCGGCAAGGGATGGGAGGCATGAGCAAGGGCCAAGAGATTGTCGGCGACTACGGCACGCCAGAGCAGGAGATACCCGCGAACGGTTTGCCGGGCGTCGATTGGGAGTCGTGCATGACGATGAACGATCACTGGGGTTTTAACAAGCACGACCAGAAGTGGAAATCGTCGGACGAGATCATCCGCAAGTTAGTCGACATCGTGAGCAAAGGGGGCAATTACCTGCTGAATGTTGGACCGACCGCGGAAGGGGTCATGCCCGAGCCGAGCGTCGAGCGGCTGCGCGTCGTGGGTGATTGGATGAAGGTGAATAGCGAGGCAATTTACGGCGCGTCGGCCAGCCCACTGCCCACCTCGCCGGCTTGGGGCAGGGTGACGCGCAAGCCCGGCAAGCTGTACCTGCACGTCTTTAAGTGGCCCAAGGACGGCAAGTTGCAGACGCCGGCGATTGGGGAGGGCATTGCCAAGGCGTATTTGCTGGCCGACCCGAAACGCACGCCGATCGCGACAGCGTCGGAGAAGGGTGGGCTCACGGTAGCACTTCCGCAGAAGCCGGCCACTCCGCCGGATACGGTGGTGGTGCTCGAGACGCGATAGAGTCGAGCCGCCGCCAACGCAGAAAGTCGGTTAGTGCGCCGGGGTGACGACGGCGTAGGCGGCCAACTCAGGCGACATCTCGCCTTGGTCGGTCTTGATGCGGATCGTCTTGACGACCTTGCCTGCGTCGGCGCCGGCCGAGAACGTGACCGGGATCATGTGCAGCGCCTTGGCGGCATTCTCCTTCGAGGTGTCGAACTTGAACGACTTATCGTCGCAGGAGATGGAGAGGATTCGGAAGGGCTTTTTGCCCTTCACGACCAGTTGCTTGGTGACTTTTTGACCTGGCTCGACGACGCCCATGAATAAGGACGCCGGGCTGACGGTAATGCCGGCCACCACGCGACCTTCGACCAGCACTGGGATTTGTGCGCTGCCGTCGTTGGTGACGAGCATCAGGTGATCGTTCAGATATCCGGCCGGAGCATTCTTATCGACGTGAACCTGAAGGGCGTAGGACACCTGACCGTTTTCGCGGGCCGTCTGAACAGCCTTGGCGGAGATGTACGAGTTCGATGTCTTGATTTCGGTGATCTGCCAATCGTCGCGGCCGGCGTAGTTGACGGCCACGGACTGATCCGCGCCGTTGCCCTGGTCAATTGAGCCGAGTTGGACGCTGCCTGGATCGACGACAACATCGCCGCGGATGTAGCCGTGGACCTGCACTTGGACTTCAGCGGGGAACGGGCGATCGATCACGATGGTGAGCGTAGCGCTGCGTTGCCCTTGGAAGGTGTCGGTGTTGAAATGGGCGAGGATCGAGCCCTTTTGGTAGGTCTTTAGCAGCGGCGTCTCGACGATCGGCGTGGTGCAACCGCAACTGCTGCGAACATCGGCGATGTGCACGTCTTCGAGGTAGAGGTTCTCGAAGACGAATCGGTACTCGGCCTTGGCTCCGCGAGCGACGGAACCGAAGTCGTGGTCCGCTTCCTTGAACATTTTTTGGGCCCATTCCTGCCCTAGGCAGGCACTCTGGACCAAGACGAACAAACCGAGGACAAGAGACACTTTGCGGAACATCGCCCAACACTCCCTATACTTTAGGCGGCAACGCCTTCCCGAAAATCTAGACCCAAATTCACCAACTGTCAACTTCGGAATCTTTTCTCAGGAATTTTTGGACGGCCCGCGTCGTTACAATCGGACGGATCGCGAAAAGTCGTTCGGCCCTTGCCGCGCATTTAATGATAGGATCCTGGCACGCGAAGTCCACCCGCGTCCTAGGGGCGAGGCCGCAGCAGTCAGAGAAGACGATCATCAAACGCCGCGTTTGAGGCATCAATGATGCGTTGCGCGATGATCGCTAGGGCGCGATTGGAAGCGGCACGCTGGTGTTGGGCGATGCGAGGTACAGGGCAACACTCAGCGGATGTCCGGCGTCGGAGTCCGAGTCGTGCGACGCAGGAACGCTGTCGTCGGCGCATGAGACGCAGTTTCGGCCTGCCGCTTTGGAGCGATACAGGGCTTTGTCGCCGCGTGCGAGCAACGTCGCGGGTGTATCGTCGGCCATCGTGGAAGCAACCCCGACGCTAATCGTCAGCGTCAGCGACGTCTCGATTTTCTGACGCACACGCTCGGCGAACGATGCAGCATCGTCCAGGTCGGTATGCGGCATTACGATGACAAACTCATCACCGCCGTAACGTGCGACGACATCTACCTCGCGGCATTCTTGCTTGAGGAGCGCGGCCAACTCTCGTAGCAGCGAATCGCCGTGCGCATGGCCGCCGCAATCATTAACATCCTTAAAGCGATCAATGTCGAAGATAACCAAAGAGAAGACTGGACCGTGGCGGTGCAGCTTGGCGAACTGGGTGGCCAGCACTTGGTCGAGCCCTCGCCGGTTGCAGACGCCCGTGAGCGAATCGGTTTGCACGTCCGTGAACGCCATCAGCATCGAGCTTTCGTAGCGGATGACATCGTGCGCGGTGGCAATTTGGGAGGCCAATTGAATGGTGGGGCTAAGTATTTCCTCGATTTCGCGTCCTAGTCTCTCCCAGACTTCTTCGCCCTGCTCACTCCCCTTAATCTGAATGACCTTGTGCCGGAAGCCCTTGAGAAGCGACTGGTGCTTCTTGAGGTTGGCCTGAGTGGAGTTGACGATCTTCTCGAGTTGCGAAGCGGCCAAGTGGGCTCGGCGCAGCTCCTGCTGGAGTTTGAGGAACTGCGGGGTGCTCGCCATGCGACGGCTGCACTGGCCGAGCACGTAGAACATATACGCGAAGGCGGTGCCGACCGCCAAAGCCCACGCCAGTGGTATTTCGAGGCACCCTAAGGTAATGGTCATTGGGAGACCTTTTCGTGGCCCAACGGCACAATTTCGGTTCGTCGCGCGGCTGCCGTCGTTGCGCCCCCCCTGGCAGCCGGTGAATATGAGCCCCTGTAAACCTAGCATGCGATTTTTTCGCAGGCAACCGTGGGCGCTGGTGCAAGGTGTGCAAGTTCCGTTGACCGAGCCGGCGTGGCTCGCTACATTCCGCCGATCTGGCACATCCGTTGACCACGTGTTTCAGGTTCGGTAAAGGAAGTAGTATGAAGTGTCGTTTCGGCTGGGCCTTACCGGTGGCCGTGGGCATCGCCTTGGGGAGTGTGGCGGGAGTCTGCGAGAAGACGAACGCCGTGGCTGCCCCCCGAGCGGAGCAGAAAGCGGAAGAGAGTAGCGTTATCGGGGAGCTAAGGGAGATCAAGGACCAGCTTAAGGAGCTTAACGGGATGTTCCGCTCCGGGCGGGCGAAGGTCGTCGTTGTCATCAATCCCGGCGGCTAGGTCGTCACTCGTTCGGTTGCCCTTGGGCGGCGCGGGGTTGCAGTTGCAGGCGGGCGCCTGCACCACAAAGCCGCTGGCCAGGCGTTTTATGCCCAACGGCTTGGTGTTCCGCTCCCTCTTGACGACTGAGGCGAAAGTGGCGACAATTAGCGGTTTATCGGTCTGTAGTAAGCGAGAATCGTGAAGTGTGCTGCCGGCGTGGAACGGCCGCGTGGAGCAACACTTAGATCAACCGGCCAGCGTAGCTTCAATCGGCAGAGCACCGCATTCGTAATGCGGGGGTTAAGGGTTCGACTCCCTTCGCTGGCTCTTATTGATGCCGACATTGCCATGGACCTTGTTCAGGGCTCGTTGGCGATGTAGGACACGCTAGAAACTCAGAAAAAGCCGCGACCGGCGCAAAGGCCGATGGCAGCCGCCGATTGCGGCTTTATTAGCAGGAGCAGACGCAACGATGCCCCAAACCGCCGATTTCGATCTGAAGCAGGCCGTCTTAATGAACGACACGTTCGGCCCGCGCGAGGTGCGGCAGATGCAAGACGCCATCGCCCACGACTTCTCGCAATACGCGGTGCTGCGGGACGCGGTGGCGGAGTTGCAGCATCGTGAGGATCACACGCCGGCCAGCCGCGTGCGGTTCGGCGTCTGCTTGTATTTGCTGGGGCGGTACTATCGGGCGATCGAGGTGCTTGGCGAGGCCGATGGAGGCGCGATGGCGCGCTACTACCTGGCCAAGTGTCATTTCGTTCGTCAGGAGTATCCGCAGGCTGTCGAAAATTATGTCGCGGCGGCGAAGGCGGGTTACGATGCCGGCGCGTGTGCCCTGGGGCAGGCCGAAGCCCTGCGGTGCGGTGGCGATGCCGCCGCGGCGCTCGGCGTCCTGGATTCGCTTTCCGGCGCCATCGAGCAGACCGCCGAATATCTGGCGCAGCGAGCCGCTACCGTATCGGCGCTCGGCGGAAACCCGAAGGAAGTCATCGCCCTGTACGAGCGTGCGGTGGACGTGGATCGCGATCACCCCGGCGCGCTGTTCGGCTTGGCTTTGGAGAACGACCGTTACGGGAACGACGACACGGCCATGGAGCTGTACGACCGGGCCGTTAGTCGGTTTCCGGCGAATATCGGCTCGTTGATGAACCTTGGCTTGCTCTACGAGGATCGCGAGCAGTACGACAAGGCGGCTCAGTGCTACCGCCGCGTGTTGGACGTTTACCCTGACCACTTGCGGGCACAACTGTACTACAAGGATACGGAAGCGTCTCACGGCCAGTACTACGACGAGGATGCCGCGAAGAAACGCGACCGGATGGGCCAGGTCCTGAACATTCCCGTCACCGACTTCGAATTGTCGGTCCGCAGCCGAAACTGTCTGCAAAAGATGGGTATCATGACGCTCGGCGACCTCTGTCGTTCGACCGAGCAGGAACTGTTGGCCAGCAAGAACTTTGGCGAGACGAGCCTCGTCGAGATCAAGGAGATGCTGGCCACCAAGGGTCTGCGGCTCGGCCAGTACGCTCAGGAGCGACAGGTGGCCGAGTTGGTCGAGCCAGAAATGCTCTCGCCGGACGAGCAGGCACAGTTGTCACGTCCCATCTCGGAGTTGAACCTCTCGGTCCGAGCCCGGAAGTGCATGACCCGGTTGGGCATCAACACGTTGGCCGACCTGGTCCGTCGAACGGGCGACGATCTGTTAGAGTGCAAGAACTTCGGCGTTACGAGCCTCAACGAGGTTCGCGAGAAGCTTACTTCGCTCGGGCTGAAGCTCCGCGGCGAGTAAGCTGCGAACGCGGTCGGTGGGAAAAGCACTCGCTCAAAGCGAAGTCGCCGCGAGTTTATTCGCCAATTCTTCGCGACGTTCACAAGTTTTACGCTGCGCGCAACGGCAGACAGCCCGTCGTCTGGCGACTGAGGCGAGATTCTTCGCTACGCTCCCAATGACAGGCCGCTGCGAGGGATGCCTTACGCGAGCTCTGGCAATTCGTATCCCTTGCGGCGTGGCCGGGATAGCATTCCGTTGGCTTCGTCGCAATTCGTGAAGCGTTCGGCCACCGGGTCCCAGTGCAGCTTCTCGCCGACGCGGCCGAGATCGCGGACGATATTGACGAGATAGCACAGCGTGCTGCCTCGCTGGCCAATCTCGATGTCGGCGTTGCACGTCTTGCGACTCTTGATGCAATCGAGCCAGTTCTCGATGTGATAGGCCGTCTCGGGCCGCTTGTTCTGGCCCGGATTCTCCGGCGACTTGATTAGTTCCCTCGGATTGCTGGCGATCTTGTTGCGTCCGATTTCCATCTTGCCGTTCTCGCAGACGAAGATGGCCCCGAGGCCAGGCCCGCGATCACCGTCCAAATGCAATTGCAGTTCCGCGCCACTGGCGAATCGCATGGAGACCTTCGCCCGTGGACCGGTGATTTTTGCCATGCTGTGAAATTGCTTGCCGGTGTCCTCCTCGCCGATCAGGCCGACCGAACGAAGCTGGGGAGCGAACTTGCCGGTTTCCCGAACGGCGACCGGCTCTTCGAGCCAGATCTCCGTCGGCCCGGTGGCGTCGGTGCCCAGCGCCCGGTTGACTTGGTCGTAGGAGTGCGTGCCCCAACCGGTGACGCCGAAGCCGCGGCCGCCGCCATCGTAGTCCACCCAGCGGTCCCAGCCGTAATGGATGAGTTGATGGTATGGCCGCATTGGGGCCTGATTCGTCCAAATGTCCCACCAGTTGTCGCTGCCCCCCTTGGGCATCGGCTGGCCGGGCAGGGGCGTCCACTTCTCCGGTCCGACGAAGTTGGGCGCAATCACCCGAAGCACCTTACCCAGTGCTCCGTTCTTCACCAGGTCGCTGGCCCAGTTGTTGATCGGCATCGACCGCTGCTGCGTTCCGACCTGGGTGACCCGTTTGTACTTCCGGGCGGCGCGAACCATTTGCCGTCCTTCGGCGATGGTCAGACACATCGGCTTCTCGATATCCGCGTCCATGCCTGCCTGCATGGCCTGAACGGCGATCCACGCCCGGGCGTGGGTCGTCGTCTCGATCATCACCGCGTCGAGCTTCTCCCGCTCGATCATCTTGCGGAAGTCGACGTAGGATTTGACGTTGCCGCCCAGCGCCTTAGCGAAGTTTTCGGCCCGAGGCTGAAAGCAATCGCAAACGGCGGCGATGCGGAAGCCGCTCACCGTATTGCCCTCGGCCGCAACCTGCTGCGCCCGGCCGCCGCAGCCAATCAGCCCGATGCGGACGTTTTCATTCGCGCCCGGCTTGCCAGTCCCACCGAGAACGCGGGACGGAACCAGGTAGGGCAACGAGACTCCGGCAGCCGCTGCGGCCGCGGACGTTCGCAAGAAGTTACGCCGGTTGGTGCGGGTTGATTCCATGGAAGAAGCTCCCATCGGTTGGATTTGATATGGTTCGTGGGTCGCCG
>JAJFUI010000058.1 GCA_021372555.1 Planctomycetaceae bacterium
GAGGATTTTTTGGCGTTCGAGCGGGTCGTCGAGGAGTCGTTGCGCACCCGTCGGATGCGGGTGTGTGCCTATTGCCTGATGTCGAATCATTGGCACTTTGTCGTTTGGCCGGAGCGGGATGGCGATCTTGCCGCGTTCATGCAGCACGTGACCAACACGCACGTAAAACGGTGGAAGGAGCATCGCCACGAAATCGGCTACGGGCATCTCTACCAGGGACGCTACAAGTGCTTTCCCGTGGAGACGGAGGATTGCTTCTATCAGGTCGTCCGCTATGTGGAGCGAAACGCGCTCCGTGCAAACCTCGTGGAGCGAGCGGAAGCATGGCGTTGGTCGAGTTTGCGACAGGCGGAACGCGAAGACCCGGCGTTCCCGATTCTCTCGGCATGGCCTTTGCCTCGCCCCGTCGATTGGGTGCAAATGGTCAACCAGCCGCAAACAGAAGCCGAACTCATGGTCCTAGACCTCGCTGGGCGTCACGACGCGGATGCCAAAGACGCCGATGTCCGGCGTGCCTCCGCCGTTGCCGCGGCCTTCCGCCATCCAGCAGAAGCCGTTGGCTCCTCGTGAACCCGTGGGTTTCCCCTGGGTTCGCACACCACTCCATCCAGGATGAGATGAAGCAGCGTTTTTCTTTCACGTACCAATCCCCTCCTGCGGGTGATTGATAGTACAACGCCGGCTGGTATGTTAGCGTTAAGCGATCGGATCGCTCGTACCCGGCTTTGATTTCTTCCATTGTGAATCGGCCTCGTTATGGCTGGAGAGTCCGCAATGAACATTCGTGCAACGCTGCGGTTTTGCCTGATGTGCTGTGTCGTCCTGGGTATTCAAGCATCGGCTGTCCTCGCCGCGATTACCACGACGGGCGGGACTGCCGGCGTGTATCCTGCGGATCCAAGCACATGGACCACGTACACAGCAGCCTTCGTTGGCTACACTGGCTCGGGCACGCTGACCGTTGACGGCGGCAGCGATATTGTCTCAGGAGGCGGCTACGTCGGCTGTAACAGCGGCGCTTCTGGCGCGGTAACAATCGCGGGAGCCGGCTCAACTTGGACCAGCAGCTATTCGCCCCTAATGATCGGCCTCTACGGGAACGGGGCACTCTCGATCACCGGCGGTGGCAGCGTCAGTTGTGCCGATACTTCCATCGGAAACCGCTCCGGCGCCGCGGGCACTGTTGTGGTGGACGGCGCGGGCTCGACCTGGACCAACAGCGGTTGCATCTTCGTTGGCCAAAGCGGCCGCGGCTCACTGTCGATCACCAATGGCGGAAGCGTGTCGGCCGGACTGGCGACCTACGTTGGCTACGCGACCAGTTCTCCCGGGACGATCGTTTTCGGCGCCAACGGCGGAACGTTGACAACGCAATCGCTTCTCGCATCACCGATGCAGGTGACGGGCACTGGCACGATCAACACCTGCGGGCTCGTGAGCGATGTTGATCTGCAATTCAACTCAGTCCAAGACCTGAAGCAAACCGCTTCCTTCCAACAGGCCGGCGGCTGTGTCGCAGTCAACCTCGACATGTCTGCCGCCCGGAACGGCGCGCTGGGCGCCGGCTATATCGGTGCCGGCACGTTGACCATTCAAGGCGGCATCAACATCAACTCGAACGCGGGCTACATCGGTTACGGCAGCAACTCCACCGGCGTTGTCACGGTCGCCGGCTCGACCTGGACCGATGGTGGAAGCCTCTGCGTGGGCAACTACGGCCGCGGAACGCTCACCATGACGAATGGCGGCAGCGTATCTGTCGCGAGCACTACCTATCTGGGCGCTAACGAAGGTTCGACCGGCTTGCTCGTCTTCGGCACCGGCGGCGGCACACTATCGACTCGATCGTTCCTCGGTTCGCCAACGCAGATTTCAGGGACCGGCACGATTAACACTCAGGGAATCGTCAGCGACGTTGATCTCAAGTTCGACTCGGTCGACAAGCTAAGACAAACGCTCTTGCTGCAGAAGGCCGGCCAAAACATCACCGTGAACCTTGACATGAGCGGCGGCGCGAGCAGCAACGGTATTCTCGGCGCGGGCTGGACCGGCAGCGGTTCCTTGGCGGTGCAAAACGGCGGCACCGTCAATTCGACCTACGGTTATCTCGGCTACCATGCCGGCTCGACCGGCACGGCGACCGTCACGGGGCCGGGCTCAACATGGAACGGCGGATATCAACTCAATGTCGGCCATTACGGCAATGGTAGTCTGTCGATTACCAACGGCGGCACCGTCACCGATTCCTACGCCACCGTAGGCTACGGCACCGGCTCCGCCGGGGCTGTCACCGTGGACGGGGCAGGATCAACGTGGACGAGTAGCAGCAGTCTCTACGTTGGTGAGTCTGGCAGTGGCTCCCTGACGATTACGAATGGCGGCACTGTCAACAACCACTCCGCTTACGTTGGCGGCGGCTCCAACAGCATGGTCAGCGTAGACGGTATCGGTTCGACCTGGGCGAACAGCAGTAGCGGCATCACGATCGGTGCGGGCGCCCCCCATGGAATCGCGTCCGTTACGATCACCAACGGCGGCACTGTCCGCAGCAATGGTACCGACATTGTTGGCGATTTCGGCTCGAATGGCATCCTTGTGATCGACGGCGCCGGCTCGAACTGGACCAAGACCGGTAGCGGTAGCACTTTCTACGTTGGCTACTCAGGCAACGGGAGCCTCTCCATCACTCACGGCGGGAGGGTCAACAACGCCGTTGATGCGTCCATTGGCGCCCAGTCCGGCGGAAACGGCACCGCCGTAGTCGATGGGGTCGGTTCCGCTTGGACCAACAGCGCGAGACTCTTCGTCGGGTATGTCGCTGCTGGTAAGCTCTCGATTACCAATGGCGGCAGCGTCAGCAGCGCCACCGGCTACATCGCCGCCGGAAGCGGGTCGACCGGCAACGTCAACGTGGACGGTGCCGGCTCGACGTGGACCAACGGCAGCGGCGGCCTCTACTTCGGCTGGGTAAATGGCGGGAATGGTACACTTTCAATCACGCGCGGCGGCACCGTAACCAACGGCGGCTACGCTTACATTGGCGACTCCACGTCTTCGACGGGCATCGCGACAGTTGATGACGCCGGCTCCAAGTGGACAAATACCAATACTCTGTACGCTGGTCACAATGGCACTGGAATCGTCTCGATCAGCGGTGGCGGATCCGTGACGGCCCCCAGCGTTTCAATCAATAGTCTCTCGCTGCTGGCCATCGATGTTGGCCGTGGCAGTCTGCTCACCGTTGGCGGTGGGACCGGCACAATCGCCAACAGCGGCATGCTGCGTTTCTCCGCAGGGGTGGATGCACCCGCCGGGACTTATACCCCGATTTCGTCAAGTGGCTGGAGTGGCACGGGGAGCTATCAGGCTGTCGGCGGAAAACTCAACGGTCATCAGGTCACTGTCTCCATCGCGGTGACAGGCACGTCCGGCTCTCCAGTCTCTATTGATCTGAACGTGGTCCAGCGATTACTGATTACCGACAAGGACACCGGCTGGTCTGTTGGCGCGAGTTTTCTCGGCGCTGCAAGCACTTCGTCGATGTCCTTCACCGCGATGGCGATGGACAAGACGGTCCTCGCGTCGTTGAAACCATCGCAGGCCACCAATGAATCAATCGTAGCCGGATGGACATTTGCATCGACTGATTATGCCGTGGGCACAAGCAAGCCGGCATATCTTTCCTTCGAGGTCGGCGCGGGCCAGTTGCTGGGCGATATGGACGTTTGGCACTACAGCGGCGGCACCTGGAGTCGGTATTCTCCGGCCGATCTCACCTATGACGGGATGTACGCAAGCTTCACTGCGACAAGCTTCAGCGGTTACGCCATTGCCGTTCCCGAGCCGAGCACGCTGGCGATCTTGGCTGCAGGGCTCTTGTTCGGCATTTTGGCCTACGCTCGCCGGAAGTAACGTCCCGCCTCAGGAGGGCAAAAGGAGATAAGTGAAAGCGCCGGTCAAAGCCGGCAAGGAGTAGCGGATGAAAGAGCCGTACGGGAAAGGGCTAGTGTGCTGGTCCAGCGAGTCTTGATTGCATAAACGACCGATGACGTTGCCCCACGAAAGACGGGAAGAAAACGCGAGGCTGTGGGCTCCGCGGCGTGAAATCACCGCTCCACAGTGAGAAGCTCTTTGGCAATTCGGTAGTCGAGCAGGTGAGTGACGCCAAGAGCGCGCAGGGGTAGCGACGATCGGCAAACCGGTCGCTGCTTGCTTTACGCAGCTCGAC
Source organism: Planctomycetaceae bacterium (assembly GCA_021372555.1). Lineage (GTDB taxonomy): Bacteria > Planctomycetota > Planctomycetia > Pirellulales > Thermoguttaceae > JAJFUI01. The sequence goes on from JAJFUI010000058.1 coordinate 4,229, forward strand.
ACAGCCTGATGATCGGCAGGTGCTTTCGTCCCGCGTAGAAGCTCACGTCCAACGCGAGTCGAACGCCGGGTGTCCCTCGGACCAAAGCGTGTGGCTTCGCACAAGGCGAGCCACGCGGCCAGCATGAGCGCGGCTCGAATCGCGGCTTGCGATTGGCGGGATGCTTGCCTTGGTACCCCGTACTGTGTACTGCCATGGTGGCGGCTTAACAAATCGCAGAAAAAACGCGATGCGACTGAGCCTATCGCCCGCTCGACTGCCAGTCTCGCGCTGCGGATTTAAAGAGCAGCCCCGTCCCCGCGCTCCGTCATTCGTCCGCGTCGGTCGCGGCGGCGCGATAATCGAGCGGCGATTTGAGCGTGTAGAGCTTGTAACGGCCGACGCGTTGATAGGGACTGTTGCCCAGATCGATCTGCGGGGG
>JAJFUI010000078.1 GCA_021372555.1 Planctomycetaceae bacterium
ACCATGTCGATCACCGGATCCAGCAACTTCACTCCGCGCGTCTTCATCACAAGAGTCCTTCTTCCTTGTAGCCGGCGCAATGGGACTGCAAGGACGAAGAAGCACTTCTCGTGCCACCACATCGATCTGCGAACAAAAACAGCGCCGCACCGTGGGTTACCGCGGTTCTGGCGCGATCGCGATCAGTGGACGCGTGGCAACATGGCAACACCCGGCGCCGTATGATGACTTTCTGCAACACGCCGCCGCCAGAGCGGGCGTAGAACAGTGGTCGAGGGACGCAAGAGACCCCGTCCGGCTACTTCTTTTCCCCGGCGTGCTTGCGGTTGAACACTTCCGGATCAAAGGGGTCGGAGGGTGAATTGCGAGCCGGCGAGTTGCCCTGCACACGCGATTTCGCTGCCGGCTCCGCGTTGCCCCGGGGCGTTCGAAGCGGATTCGGCGACGACGCCGACGGTTCGCCGCCCGCCGTCACGCCTTGGGGCGATGGTGTTTTGCCCGAGATCGGCTGGCCTCCCCGGGCGGCCGGTGGCAACACGCGCGGCGCAGGCTCCGCAAAGTCGCCGATCGCCGGCGTCACCGTGGCTGGCACGTCCGACATGGCTTGGTCGGCGATTTGCCCTACCCACTCGGCCAGCCGACGGTATTGCGACGCCTGACGCTCGTCGAAAATAGCGTGCTCCACAGTCCCGTGCGGATGGCTGGCCGCGCTCAGCAACCTGCTCGCCGCAGGGTTGTCGCGATCGACGTACTTCAGCGCCGCGTACAGATTGCGCTGTGTGATGCGCCGGCTCGTGGGCCGTCCGCTCGGAATGCGCGAGAGCCGCATGCCGCCATCGAACTGCGGGCCGTGACACCCGGACGTCGTGCATGCGTTCAACAGCACCGGTTGCACCGACTGCGTGAACGTCTCGACGGCCCGTTGCGGCAAGCCACGAACCATCCGGTCCAAATCGTCATTCGACGGTCCCGCCGCGATCAGACTCCTGGTTGGCGTCTGCGATTGCGGTTCCAGGGCCATCTTTAGCCGTCGCTGCAGCACCGCAATCATCGGATTCTTCGGATCGGCAACCGTGGCGTCGGCCAACTCATTCGAGGCCGGCCCCAGCAGGTTGTGATGCAAACACCATTGGGCAAGTTCCAGGTGGTGATGCACGTTTCCAATCTGAATGGCCGCTCGCTTGCGCCGGTAGCCGTCTTCCAGATCGCGACAAACCATCTCCACGTCCTTCTCCCGGACCCGGATTTGGCCATTCGGCAGATCGACGACACAAACGCCGTCAGCGGTCGTGATGCGACCTTCCAGGACCTCTCCATTGCGGAGCAGGAGCATCCCCTTGTTGGACGGCGAGCCAGGCGGGGCATCAACGGCCTGCGCGACCAACGGCCCCAGGGCGATCATGGCTACAGCGACAATGGCACGCGTTAATGAACCCAGCATGGCGCGGGAGAATAGGTGTTTTGAGGGAGGCGGTCAAGAGCGATTTACTCGTCGCAACCAGCCCCTCAAAGCACGTCCCGGTCTGGCTCTTCCAGCGTGGCCGGTCGGATCGAGGCCAACGAACCAATCTTGAGCAGTTGCGGCCAGGTCTTTGCGGCGGCTAACACCACCAGAATAGTCCCAACGCCGCCGCCGACCACCGAAATCACGGGTCCCAATGCAGGGCCAAACATCCGACCCAGCAGCCCGGACGTCAGGCCCGATTCCAATCCGCCCAAGTCGTTGCTGGCCACGATGAACACGCCGTTCACCGCCGACACGCGCCCCCGCATTTCGTCCGGCGTGAGCATTTGCACCAGCGTGTGACGTACCACCACGCTAATGTTGTCAAGCGCCCCGATGATGAACATCATCAGGAGCGAGAGCCAGAACCACTGCGAAAGCCCGAAGATGATCCACGCAACGCCGAATCCCGACACAGCCCAAAGCAGCGCAGGGCCAGCGCGGCGAAGCGGCGGACGGTTGGCCAGCAAAACGGCCATGCAGATCGCCCCAATCGCATCGGCCGACAGCAGCAGTCCCAACGCCGTTGGGCCAACGTGCAAAATATGCTGCGCGTAGACCGGCAGCAGATACGTCGCCCCGCCAAACAAGACGGCGAACAGATCGAGCGTTATCGTGGCCAGGATCAACTTGGTGTTCCAAACGAACCGGATCCCGGCAACCAGACTTTCCCACGTGACCGAATGGTCCGTCGAGCTCTCCCTGCTGTCGCCGATCAGTGCGATTGCCGCCACGGCCATCACCCGGCAGAATGTCACCAACGCGAATGCCACGGCAAGGCCCGTCCCCGGCAATCCGCCGACAATCGCCCCGCCGACCACTGGTCCGGTGACCGTGGCGATATAAAAGACGGTGCTGTTCCAAGCCACCGAGTTTGAAAACACCTTAGCCGGCACAAGCTGCGGCAACAGCGCTTGCCGGGCGGGATTGCCCAGCCCCCAGCCAACCGCCCCCGCGGCCAACAAGCCGTAGATCCACCAGACCGACCCGCCCAGCAGCGCCACGCCGAGCAGCCCCGCCGCCGAAAAGATGCCCAGGACAAAGGTCGCGAGCATCACGTTGCGGCGGTTAAAGCGGTCCGCTAAATGCCCCCCCGCGATGGCCAGCAGCATCACCGGCAGTGCCTGAACGACGCCGATCATCCCCAGGGCGAACGACGCCTGGGTCGCATTGAACATCCGTGCCAGATGAATGGTGACCGCGAAGAACTCCACCCGCCGCGAGAACGTGATCAAAAACCAACTGCCAGCATAGCAGCGGTACTCGGGGTTTCGCCAAAGAGCGTAAGAGTCGGGCGTTGTCGGCTCGGAGGGCATGGATATACGCTCCATTGTGGCGGTCCAAGCGACCGTATGCAAGGTCATTGCTGGCGGACACTCGCCCAACTACACTGGAATCATCGCCGCCGAACCAAGAAACCCGCGACTCTTCGCGCAGATTTGCGGCGACCGATCGTTTACCGGTCTCCGCCACGGCGACCAGGGAGCATAATGCCACAAGCAATTCTGAAACCTCGCAAGGCCCGCCCCTTTTACGGACGGCACCCCTGGGTGCTCGACTCGGCCATCGACCGCGTCGAAGGCGAACCGGCCGACGGGGACGTCGTCGATCTGGTGAGCGACAAGGGGAAGTTCATCGCCCGCGGCGTCTTCAATTCCCGCAGTCGCATCCGCGTGCGGCTCTATACCTGGGACCCAACCGAGATTCTGGACGAGCCCTTCTGGCGTCGTCGGCTCGAATCCGCGATCGGCTTCCGCTCGCAACTCGGCTACGACGATCCGCAAGGGGCCGCCCGACTTGTGTTTAGCGAAGGTGACGCCCTGAGCGGCCTCATCGTCGATCGATACGCCAACTATCTGGCCGTGCAGGTCACCGCTCAAGCGATAGCCGTTCGCCTTCCGACGATCGTCCCGATGCTGGTTGAGCTGACGCAACCCCGCGGCATCATGATCCGCACCGAGCGGGGCGTCAGCCGCGCGGAAGGCATCGAGCTTCGCGACGGGCCGTACTGGGGCACGCCGCCCGACGGGCCGTTGGTCATCGTCGAGAATGGCCTGAAGTACGAACTGGACCTGGCCGAGGGACAAAAGACGGGCTACTACCTCGACCAGCGAGACAACCGCGTCGCGGCCGCCCGATACTTCCGCGACCGTCGCGTGCTCGACATGTTCTGCTACAGCGGTGGATTCAGCCTCACAGCGTCGGCCCTTGGCGGCGCCCGCGAGGTCCTCGGTGTCGACACCAGCCAGAAGGCCGTCACGTTGGCGTGGTCCAACGCCGAGCGAAACGGCGTCAAGAACGTCCGATTCCAGTGCGGCGACGGATTCCAGACCCTCGAATCGCTCCTGGAGGCCGGCGAGCGATTCGGCGCCGTGGTTCTCGACCCGCCGAAGTTCGCCCGCACCCGCGGCGCGCTCGACGAGGCCCTGCGAGCCTATCACTGGCTCAACCGCCTGGGCGTCGGCCTCTTGGAACCCGGCGGCATCCTGGTCACGTGCAGTTGCTCCGGCCATGTCAGCCGCGAGGATTTCCTCTACATGCTCGTCGGCGTCGCCCAGCAAACCGGGCGCCAAATTCAACTCCTCGAACAGCGCGGCGCCGCTGCTGACCATCCCATCAGCGCCTCGTGCCTGGAGAGCGAATACCTGAAGTGCTTCATCTGCCGGGTGGTATGATGTGCGGGAAAAACGCCCCGTTCACTGGGCCCAGGCCTGCGGTTCACCTTAACGTAACCGACCGATGACTGACGCCCCGATCGACGACGCCGCCTTGAGCCTGCTCGACGCCTACCTGGGCCAGCTTCAGGCCGGTCAACGGCCCGATCGTGTTGCGCTCCTGCGTGAACACCCGGAACTCCGGTCAGCCCTGAACTGCCTGGACGCCCTTGAAATGCTGGCCCCGCCAGCCAATAGCTCGCCCGGCGAGGATTTCAAGAATGTGGCGACCAACGGGTCCCTGCCTCGCGATTTCGGTCCATACGAACTGATCCGCGAGATCGGCCGCGGCGGGATGGGCGTCGTCTACGAGGCGCGGCAAAAGGGACTCGATCGCTCCGTGGCCGTCAAAATGATTCTGGCCGGGCACCTGGCTTCCCCGGAACTCGTCCGCCGCTTCCAGGCCGAGGCCAAGGCGGCCGCGCGGTTGCGCCACTCGAACATCGTTCACATCCACGAAGTCGGTCAGTTCAACGGCCAAGACTTCTTCGCGATGGAATACATCGCGGGGCAAAGCCTCGCCGAGCGAGTGGCCGCAGGGCCGACGGATCCGGCGATCGCCGTGCGGTTGGTGGCCACCGTAGCTCGGGCCGTCGAGCATCTCCATCAGCAAGCCATCATCCACCGCGACCTGAAGCCGTCAAACATTCTCATCGACGCCGAAGGGCAGCCGTACGTCACCGACTTCGGACTGGCCAAGGTCTTTCTGCCCGGCTCGGACGCCACTGCCACCGGCGTTATCGCCGGCACGCCAAGCTATATGGCCCCCGAGCAAGCGTCCGGTCGCCACGCCGCAATCAGCCCCGCAACCGACGTCTACAGCCTCGGAGCGATCCTCTACGAGTTGCTCACCGGCGTCCCGCCCTTCCACGCTGAAACCGCCATCGACACCCTGATGGAGGTCCTCAGCGGCGATCCGCCAAAACCGCGGATGCTCAACGCCCGCATCCCCATCGGGCTCGAATTGATCTGCCTCAAATGCCTCAGCAAAGAGCCGGCCGAGCGGTACGCGTCGGCGGCCGCGCTGGCGGATGATCTGGACCGCTTCGCACGCGGCGAACCCCTGGCCGTCCGGCCGCCCACGTTGGCGCAGCGATTTTGGAGTTGGACGCGGCGACAGCCGGCGTTGGCGTCGCGGCTCGGCGCGCTCGGGCTGTTCTACGGCATCGAAACCGTGAACTACTTGGTCGGAGCCACCGGCGTCGACACGCAATTCCACGGTCGGGTGTCGGTGGTCGTGGCCCTCTGGGTGGCGGTCTCGATCGTCTGCCAGCGGTTGCTTGAAAACCGCCGCTGGTCCTACTTGGCCCGGTACGTCTGGGGAACGCTCGACTCACTGGCCCTGCTGACCGTGCTGTTGATCGGCCACGGCGCGACCAGCTCGCTGGTGATCGGCTACCCGTTGATTATCGTCGGCTCCGGCCTGTGGTTCCGCGTGCGGTTCGTTGGGTTCATGACGCTGCTGTCGCTGCTATCCTACGGCGTCACCGTCATCGACTTTTACTGTTGGCGGCCAGAACTGCACGGGCGGATGTACGCCGGCATCGACCGGCATATCATTTTTGCCGTCGGTTTGTTGGTCCTCGGCGCAGTCGTGTCGTACCTCGTCGAACGCGTGCGGGTGCTGAGCAGTTTCTACGGCCGACCGGCGTAGCTCGTCGCGGACGCGCCGAGCCCCGAACGTAGGACAGGCTTCCAGCCTGTCACACCACCAACACAGGCACGCTGCCTGCGCTACGGTGTTGGCCCTCGGCACGCTGCCTGCGCTACGGTCAAGGCTCCAGCAAGCCGTTGTCAATCAGCCGCGTGCTGCCGATCTTCACGGCCAGAATGGCGAGAGTGCGACCGGTGATGCTCTGGACCGCCTGAAGCGTTTCGGAGTCAACCAGGGCGACGTAGTCAATCGTGGCGTCGGGCGCCGTGCCGATCAAGTCACGCATCTGGGCGGCGATGGCGGCGGCATCACGCTCCCCTTCAGCCACCAGCCGGGCGGCAAGCTGAAGGCTCCGCGACAGGACCAACGCCTGCTGTCGCGCGTTGGGACTGAGATATCGGTTGCGAGAGCTCAGGGCCAGGCCATCCGGCTCGCGAACCGTCGGGCAGACGTGGATGGTCACCGGCACATTTAGATCGGCCACCATTCGCCG
>JAJFUI010000117.1 GCA_021372555.1 Planctomycetaceae bacterium
ATCGTGGCGACAATCCGTGCGTTGAAACTGCACGGCGGCGTCCCGCTCAAAGAAACCAGCAAGCCGAACTTGGAGGCGCTCGACAAGGGTGTCGAGAACCTCAAAAAACACATCGAAAACATTCACCGCTTCGGACTCCCCGTCGTCGTGGCCATCAACCACTTCAATGGCGACACGGAAGAAGAAATCCAGTTCATCAAGGACAAGTGCGCCTACTTGTCGGTGAAGATCGTCACGGCGAACCATTGGGCCGAGGGCGGCGCGGGCGCCGAGCAGCTCGCCCGGGCGGTCGTCGACGTGGTCGAAAACACCAAAACCGACTTCTCGCTCCTCTACCCGGACACCTGCACCCTCTGGCAAAAGGTGGGCATCATCTGCCGCGAGATCTACGGCGCCACCGACGTCCTGGCGGACAAGAAGCTCCGCGACAAGTTCCACCAACTCCAGGATTCTGGTTTTGGCCACTTGCCGATCTGCATGGCGAAAACGCAGTATTCGCTATCGACCGATCCACTGCTGGTCGGCCGTCCGAAGAACTTCGACGTCCCGCTTCGTGACGTGGCGGTCTCCGCCGGCGCTGGCTTCGTGGTCGTCCTCACCGGCGACATCATGACCATGCCCGGCCTGCCCAAGGTTCCCGCCGCCGAGACGATCGACATCGACGACAACGAGCAGATCGTGGGGCTGTTTTAAGCTGCCATCCGTCTTACTCGCATCGTTCCGTGCACCCAATGACCGCAGTATTTGTTCGCGGGAGTCGTGCTATCGCAGTACGCACCACCGGCTCGGCGGCCAGTAAATGTGCGTGACAACGCCGGTCAAATACGACTCGGGAACCGCGTACGGCGGATGGCCCGGCGCGCCTTGCTGCCAAAGCCGGGAGTCCATCGCGTTGGCGGAAAAGTCACCAAGCACGAAGTATTCACCAGGACCCAGTTTCGCTGGCATCGACCGGCTCCCCCAAAGTCTCTGAGGCCAACCGGCAATCTGGTCGAGGTACTCGATCTTGTCGAGCCCATTCGGCGGCGATTGCCGCTTTCCGTCGATCCACACCGCGCCGTCGTGAATCGCCACCGTCTCGCCAGGCAGACCCACCAGCCGCTTACAGTAATAGATCGTCGGGTCTGCGGGATAACGAAACACGATGACGTCCCATCGTCGAGGAGAAATTAGTTTGTTGACAAGGAACTTGTCTGCCCTATGCTCCACGGAAGTCGGATTGGCGACCTCGCACGATCGTAGTTCCTTGGCACAAATCATCAACACCGGCCGCGGAGACCTGGCATCGTTTGGCTCGGGCGTCGCATAGGCGGGACTTCCGCAACGAGGGCATGTCGCCTCCCAGTGCCGCCCTAGAATGGTCGGCGCCATCGAGTTCGTCGGCGTGGTAAACGCTTCGAACATGTAAGGCCGCACGATGACCACGACCAGCAGAATGTTAGAGGCGGCGGGAACCAGCGTGGCCGTCCATGCCCACGCCGCTCGCCAAAAGCCAGTCTTCAGAACTCGGGCAATAACGAACCAAGTCAGTCCGAACATAAGTACCAGTTGCAGGACCAACACGACAATCGTTCGCCCCACTCCGCCAACCGGAACCTGAGGCAACAATCTCGTCGGAATCCAACTGACGATCGACGCCGCGACAACCGCCCAAACGGCACGGAAGAATCCCACGTTGCCGATTTTCGCCCAGCAGCTTCCCAGACGGAGAAAGTAAGCGGCAAGCGCCACTTCCACCAGGACAATCACGACGAAGCTTTCGACGGTGAGAATTGTGGTAGACATGGGTGCTCAACTAGGAAGACGTCGCTCTCGCGGCAAGCGACGCGACCGAACGGAGATTACCCGCTGAATCAAACGCCAACTCCCGCGGCTCCCTGAGAATCTCCATGTCCGACCGTTGCCTCGCTTCCGCCAGATACGCGGCCGAACATTCCAACTCGGCCAAGTGCAGGGTGTCCGTAATCCAGAGCAGCTTGGCGTCGGCCGGCGCGGTGAGGCCGATGGTCCCCATCGCCGCCTCGAGCATTTCGCGGTCGGTCTCGTAGTCCAGCGGCGCCATCGCCGCGCCAATATGGCCGGAGATGATGCCGTTAAGTCGTGTGGCACTCGAGTCGGAATCCCGTAGCAACTGCGAGCGGCAGAACTCGGCCATGCCCAGCCCATGGGCGTTCCCGTGCGTGGCCTCGCTCAAACCCCGCAAAGCGATGCGACGCACTTTCGGCCACTCGTCCTCAACGGCCCGGTGGTCGTTGAACTTCCGGCCGATCACGTTCGGGTCCATGCCCGTGCCGCTAATGTCCTTGCCGATGCGGTCGACCAGCAGCACATCGACGCGCTCGAACGGCAGCCGCGGCAACAGCCGCTTCGCCAGTGCAAGCAGCTCCTGCTCGCGCTGCTCGAACTCACTGGCCCCCACCGCCTCGATCCGCGCCGTCTCGTCGTAGGCGTTTTCCACGATGCCCACGCCCGCCAGGATGTGGCATCGCCGCAGCACTTCGGCCGACACGCTCCGGACGATCTGCCCGAAGCTGTAGTCCAGAATCGCCCGGTGATAGACCGTCGCCCCTTCGCGTTTGCCGAGCCCAATCAAGAGCATCTTCATCAGCCCGCTCTCGATGGTGCCGCAAAAGCCGGTGTGCGGCTTCACGCGGTTGCAGACCACCACATGATGGGCCTCGAACGCGAACCGGTCGAAATGAATAGGGAACCCTTCGGCGGCGCGGCCGACGACGGTCGTTTCCATGCTCGACCGGATCGGGCAGCCGACGTACTGTTCGGTGATGCCGTACGACTCGACGAGTCGCCGCTGCCCCTCGGCCGTCCCGCCCCCATGGCTCCCCATCGCCGGCACGATAAACGG
>JAJFUI010000063.1 GCA_021372555.1 Planctomycetaceae bacterium
GGTTTTCTAGCCCGGTGTCCGTAATAGGGCACATGGTAAGGACCAAATCGCGCATCCTCGTCATGTCACGCAGGCAGACAATTCCTGCATCCGTGATTTTGTCGCCGCTGAGCCACAATCTCTCAAGCGAGGTCAGGCCCTTGAGGTATTTCAGCCCAGGATCGCCGACGGAAGCTCCGGTCATCCTCAATTCTTTGAGTTCTTTTAGCCCCTCAAGGTACTTCATGTCCTCATTGTTCAACGTGGAAGCCGTTAAATCCAGTTCACGCAGATGCGGCAGATCGCGCAACGGTTCTAATTGGCTGCCGTCCACGTTGCGGCACGAAAGGTCAACAAATACGACCGGATTGCCTGTCAAACCGCTTACCCAAGACACGTTGTCGGCCGACGCGCGGAGACGTGCCCAGTCATCGGCACGCATCACTCTGCCTAGCCGAGCCAAGTTCGCGGCGGCAGAATCCTCGGGCGTGCGAGCGCATCCAAATACACCGGCAAGAAAGCAGCATGGGACCATCATAGAGATTATCCCCATTGTGATCCTCGGGCAACCGCTGTGGGTTCGGACCGTCACGACCAAACGCTTCATCGGCGCACCTTAGAAGCCGAGGGAGAAGGCGAAGGAAAACGCGAACTCCGTAACCATGCCGTTATACAAGGGTATAGCCCCGATGGGAACCCCGTTAGAGATCCAGTCTGAGCGGAAGAAGTCAAAGAAGCCTACGTCGCGGTCATAAGCCGGGTCTGTCCCTCCGAACGTCGCGCCAGCCGCCAAGGCCCCTGGGCGTCTCCCGGCAGAAAACGAATACGAGTAGTCATATTCAGTAGATCGTCGCGCCGAACGGTGTCTAGGAGCATCGTCGCTGCCACGAGCAATTTGCTGACGACCGCGTACCGACCTGGCCTCTTTCGGAATACCGCCTGCTACAGTGAAGTTATCGTAAACGCCCAGAGTCCTCACGAAGTGCTCCGCATCAGGCACTAATAGAGGAGGGCCTCCGACCGCAATCAATCACCGCGAGGGATATCGAGAAGAAAGTCTGCTTCATCTGCGACATTCTAGCTAAGTTGTGCTCGTTTGTGATACCTGCTCGGCTGTAGGTCCTGGCCATGACGTTCCAGCAAAGGCAGCAGGGGGTCGGCATCGTCGTCGTGACGATCGTCAGCATCTCTGCAACCAGCCGCTTCTCCTCCTCGTCCGTTAGCGGTCGATACCGCTGGCTTGATCGAGACTGGCTAAGCGCCCTGCACGCCCGACGTTCGGACACGCCCAACTGACGCTGGACATGAGCGACCGTCGCTCGACGGCGGACCGGGCTCAGCAGTTTTCAAGGGCCTAGCAGTCTTCTCCTCTGGCCGATTCATCACTCATCGCATCCTACAGCGCACCGGCGACGCGACAGAAATCGGACAGGTGCGCTAGACGTATCTTCTCTTCTTGGAACGTCTCGGGCATTCGGCCCGGGTTTCGTAGAAGCCCCAGTGAAATCATCGCCAAGGTGAGGTGTGACGGGTTCCCCGAGGCTTTGCACGGGCGGCGACGTAACTACCGTGCCTTAAGGCACTTCCAACGAATCACCCAGTTTAGCCGCCGGGCCTAAGACCGCCTGCGACGGCCCACCGCAAACGCGCGTGAAAATGCCGCTCATTCGCGTCGGAACACTTTGCCCGTCAACGTTTTGGGAACTTGATATGACAAATTGTGATATCAAAGACCGACCGCCGCGGACGAGGTAAACTATCTTGGACCGCTTTGCCCCTCGTTACGATGCTCTGCGTCGTAAAGCGTCTGCTGGACGTTTAGCGACCTCGGACGGGCAGGGCGTCCGTCGGTTGCCTTCCCACATCGAGCGGGAGGGCGCCCGGCGAATCGGATTCCACGTCCACGAGAACGGTTGAGAGGTTGAACATGAAAATCGTCGTCGTCGGCACCGGGTACGTAGGATTGGTCACCGGCACCTGTCTGGCCGAGACGGGGAACGACGTCACCTGTGTCGATTGCGACGGGACGAAGATCGATATCCTCAATCGGGGGCAGATTCCCATCTACGAGCCCGGCCTGGCCGAACTGGTCGCCCGCAACGCGGCAGGCGGGCGGTTGCAGTTCACGACTGACCTGGCGGCAGCCGTGAAAAACTCGCGGCTCGTCTTCCTGGCCGTGGGCACCCCGCCGGCCGACGATGGCTCCAGCGATCTCTCCGCACTATGGTCGGTCGTCGAACAGATCGCCCCGCACCTGCATCCCTCGTGCATCGTCATCTGCAAGAGCACCGTGCCGGTCGGCACGAACGCCAAGCTTGCGGAGCGGCTCAAGGAATTGACTGGCCGCGACGTCGACGTCGCCAGCAATCCCGAGTTTCTCAAGGAAGGGATGGCTATCGACGACTTCATGAAGCCCGATCGCGTCGTCGTCGGCGCCCGGCGGCCAGAGGTGGTTGAGGTGCTCTCGGACCTCTATCAGGCATACCTGCGGACCGATAAGCCGCTGCTGGCCATGTCGCCCGAAAGCGCGGAGATGACCAAGTACGTCGCCAACGCCCTGTTGTCGACGAAGATCAGCTTCATCAACGAAATGGCGAACTTGTGCGAATGCGCCGGAGCGGACATCAACGAGGTCCGCCGCGGCATCGGCCATGACAGCCGCATCGGCTTCGCGTTCCTGTTCCCTGGCGTCGGCTACGGCGGCAGTTGTTTTCCCAAGGACGTTCGCGCCCTGGCCGCGCTCGCCCGGGCGAACGGGATCGAGCCGAGCGTGCTGGACGCCGTCCATGCGGTCAACGAGCGGCAGAAGTCGGTGCTCATCGAAAAGATCGAGCGGCACTTCGAAGGCCGACTCTCGGACAAGTCGATCGCCGTGTGGGGACTTGCCTTCAAGCCTGGCACGGACGACATCCGCGAGGCCCCTGCCCTGCGGCTGCTCGACCGGCTGCTGGAAGTCGGGGCCACCGTCCGCGTCCACGACCCCGAGGCGATGAGCAACGTCCAGGCAGTGTACGGCAACCGGCTGATCTACTGCCAGAAGCGCGACGACGCGCTGCTCGGCGCCGATGCCCTGGCCATCTGCACCGAGTGGAAACAGTTTCTCCACCCTGACCTCGACGAAGTGCGGCGGATGATGCGGCAACCCGTGATTTTCGACGGCCGCAACGTCTACAATCCCCGCCGCATGCGTGAAGCCGGCTTCACTTACTACAGCATCGGCCGGCCTGCCGTCATCGGCACGTAGGCACGCCCGGCCATCTTGCGCCAAAGAGCCGCGCCCCCACCGCAGACAATAACACACCACTCGCCGTACGTCCCCCTAGCGGGCTAATTGCCATTCTAATATACTTGCCTTCTCGGACAGGAACCGGGAGGGGCACAGGATGAGGTTATCACGTACTGTCGCGTACGCGTTGCAGGCGACGATACAACTGGCGCAATCGCGGGCCGCAGGGCCAATCCCTTGCAATATGCTGGCCGCCGAAGGCCAAATGCCGGAGCGATTCTTACTCCAGGTCTTGCGAGTGCTCGTCCGCGAGGGAATCCTTCGCTCCACGCGCGGCGTCGGCGGTGGTTATGCCCTGCGACGAAGCCCGGCGGAAATTTCGCTCCTGGAAGTGATTGAAGCCCTCGATGGCCCCATCACGGCGACCCTGCCAAGCTACGAGGGCCTGCCTCAAGACTCCCGGTGCAAGCTGTCACACGCCTTGTCCGCGCTGGCCGAACGAGCTCGCCGCGAGCTCGACTCCATCAAGCTTGCGCACCTGCTGCCATCGGTCGACGGACAGGAGGCGTAGGCTCCGCCGGCTACGTTCGCTACAACGGCAGAACGCGAACGCGGCTTTTCGCCGGCTCAACAACCACCAGGGCGCCGGTGGCCAAGTCCTGCTCGAATTGCTTTAACGCGGCCAGCACTGCCGATCCCATCTGTTCCGGCAACACGCGCTGCGAGCGGACTTGAATCACACTTGGCCTGCCGGCGTGCGTCAAAGCCAAGGTCGTGCCGAAATCCAAATCGTGTGTGAAGACGACATGGTCACGAGCCACCGCCCACCCCATGATCGTCGCGTCATCCGCCCGCGGATCGCCTATCGAAGACCAATGGACCGCCGTCCAGCCTGCCTGTTCGAGCAATGGTATCCACTCCCAGGACAGGTTCATGTCGACGACGATTCGAAGACTCATGAGGTCACCAGATCTTCCTCGCGTTCTTCGAGCCGCCATGCCGCATACGCCAGACACTCATCGAGGTCGGCAGGTTCAAGATAAGGATAGGCCGCCAGAATCCGCTCACGAGAATCGCCCGAAGCGAGCAGCCCTACGATGGTTCCCACCGTCACTCGCAGACCCCGAATACATGGCTTGCCGCCCATCACCGCTGGGTCATGAGTAATTCGAGCAAACGTCACGGCAACCTCCAGTGCTCAGCGGCCAGTCCGCTGCGATAGAGACAGTTTGGTTATCACGCGTGGAAGAGATCGGCATTTGTTGGCCGTCCGCGGGGGCCAACCGCCCATAATTATATGGCCCAGCTTCTTCTGCCACCAGACTGCCCCTGGCCGCTCGCCGCCGCCGCCGGTATCTTGGTGGTATGCCGCATTCGGAGCTTGCCCATCTCGAACTGCTCGCCGAGGTCGACGCCCTGGTCGATCGGCTCAACCGGTGGACTGCCGAGGCCCCGACGTGGCGTCCTGCGGAGAAGTGCCAGGCGTTGGTGCGACGGTTGGTCGAGCGAGCCGGCTGGCTTCGCGTAAGGATTGAGGCCCCGCTGGTCGTGGCCACCCTCGGCGGCACCGGCACCGGCAAGAGCGCACTCGTCAATGCCCTCCTAGGGACCGAATTAGTACAAACGAGCCGCACGCGTCCCACCACGATGCGGCCGACGCTTCTCTGCCGGCCGGAGCTGACGCCGGAAATGCTCGGCATCGATCCGGCTAGCGTCGAACTGATCCACAGCGATCTGCCGGCGCTGCGCGACATGGTCCTCGTCGACTGCCCCGATCCCGACACAACGGAAGAAGCGGAGCGTGGAGAGGGGACAGCAGAGAACGACAAAACACTTTTAGCTGGCCCCCCTACTCTCTCGGCGCTCGACCCTCGACTCTCGTCGAATCTCGCTCGGCTGCGCGCGATCGTGCCGCACTGTGACGTGTTGTTAGTGACGGCAACGCAACAAAAGTATCGCAGCGCCCGAGTGATCGACGAACTGATCGCCGCATCGCGTGGCGCCCGGCTGGTCTTCGTGCAGACCCACGCCGACATCGAGGACGATATCCGTGATGACTGGCGGACGGTACTGAAAGAAAAAGGGGGAAGAGGGAAGGTCGAAGGGGGACGAGAACTGCCCAGTGAGTCAACCGACGCGCCATCGCTCGAAGCGACAGACCCTATCTTCCGCGTCGACTCGCTCCGTGCTCTCGCCGACGCTCGAGCGGGCCTTCAGCCGCGGGGCGAAATGGCGGAGCTCGTTGACCTCCTGACGAGGCAAATGGCGGGCGCGGCCGCCAACCGCATTCGCCGTCTGAACTTCTTGGAGCTGGTCGCCGGCACGCTCGATTCCTGCCGTCAATGGCTCGACGAAGCGATGCCAAGCGTCCGAGCGACACAAACCGCCATCGACGAGCACCGCGCGCTGCTGGCCAAGCAACTCGCCGCCGAGATGCAAAGCGGGCTGCTTGCCAACCGGCGACAATGGGAAAACCGTCTGCTCGGCCAAGTCACCTCGCGTTGGGGATTGAGTCCTTTTTCTCTCGTGCTGCGAGCCTACCAGGGACTGGGCGGGCTGCTGGCCGGAGCGATGCTTTATCGCGCTCGTACGCCCGCTCAGCTCGCCCTCTGGGGTGCGATGGAAGGAACCCAGACCTCGCGCCGATGGCAGCGCACCCGACAGGCCGAGCGCGGCCTCGATGCCGCTGCCGTCGCCGGTTGGAACGCCGCCGAGCTTCGCAAAGCTGCGATCATCATTGATGGCTACGCCACCGAAGCCGGGCTGCTTGATGGCGGCGACAGCCGCTCTCGGGCCGGCATGGCTACCGACACGGCGCCCGGCTCACTCGCTGCCGAATCGGAAGCGGCCACGGCCCGCTTCATCACAAGAGTCTCCGGCGAACTCGAATCCCTGGTAGGCCGACTCGCTCGCCGTCACACCGGCTGGTTCACTCGCTGGCGCTACGAAATTTTGCTGCTCGTCATGCTCGGCCTGCTGCTTTACCGCTTGGCCAAGAATTTCTTTTACGATTCCTGGTTCGCCGAGCATCCTCAAACCGTCCACGGCATCGACTTCTACCTCTCCGCGGCCTTTTGGCTCGTCGTGTGGTGTCTCCTGCTGCTTTGGGCCTTCTGCAGCCGCCTTCGCCGTGGGCTGCGCGCGGCAATCAACCAGCTGGCCGCCGGGTGGCAAGATGGCTCATCAGCCGCCGGTCTATTCGCCGGCATCGAAGCCAGTTGTCGCCGCGCTGAACTGTTCCGCCAGGAACTCGAAATCCGCTCGCAAGAAGTAGCAGCTCTGCGACGCCAGTTGGCCACCGGCGGTTAATCGTTGCGCAAGTACCGCAAATGCAATTGCGGGCTTTTCCTTTCGCAGCGACTACTTAATCATCGATCGGTAATAGTCGATCGACTGCCGTAAGCCGTCCTCGAAATCCACTTGCGGCTCGTAATCGAGCAACTGCCGGGCCAGGGTGATGTCGGCCTGACTTTCGCGAACGTCACCCGCTCGCGGCGGCGCGAACTCTGGATGAACGTTCGTGCCCAAGAGGCGGTTGAGAACTTCCAACAGTCGCAGGAGGTCAATTGAGCGACCGCCCGCCGCGTTGATTGTTCGACCCGACACGCCGGGAGCATCCGCCGCCAGAAGATTGGCGTGAACAACATTGCCGACGTAACAAAAGTCGCGCGATTGCCGCCCATCCCCGTAGACCATCGGTTTGCGGCCGGCCAGGACCGCCGTGATCCACAGTGGTATTACCGCCGAGTACTGGCTTTTCGGATCTTGCCGCGGACCGAAGACGTTGAAGTAGCGCAGCGCGACGGTTTCCAGGCCAAAGCTCGCCGAAAAAGCCTGGCAGTACAGCTCGCCCGCGGCCTTGGCGGCGGCGTACGGCGACAGCGGGGCCGGCAAATCCGACTCTCGCTTGCTGCTGGTCGGCTGATCGCCGTAGGCGGCGCTGCTAGCGGCATACACGACCCGGCGAACGCCAGCCCGTCGGGCGGCATCGAGCAGCACGACCGTGCCGGTCAAGCAAGCCGCATGGCTGTCCAACGGTCGCTCAATGCTGGCCGGAACCGACGCCAGCGCCGCCTCGTGAAACACGCAATCGACCCCCTCCACGGCTCTGGCAACCGCCTTGGTATCCGTCACGTCCCCTTCAATGAATTCGACGTGCTGGCGGAACGGCTCCATGTTGGAGACGAAGCCCGTGCTGAGATTATCGAGCACGCGTACTCGGTCACCGCGCCGCACAAGCGTCTCGGCAATGTGCGACCCGATAAATCCAGCGCCGCCGGTAACAAGGAAACTACGCATAATCGACCCTTTTGCTCGCGGCACAATGAAGCACTACATACCCGCAGGAGCTTATTCCGGGAGGTACAACAGCCGTCCGCATGTTTTGCACGCCACTGGCTGTCCGAGCTTGATGTGGCTGTACACATTCAGCGTGATTTGCTGATTACAGCCGGTGCAGCACTGGTTTTCGACCACCGCCAAGGCATCCTCGCCTTTCTGCCGTACGATCCGACGATACAGTTCGACGACGTCTTCCGGCAACCCCGTTTCGGCTTGCCGCAATTCGCCTTCAAGTCGAGTGACATCGCCGCGAAGCAACGGTTCCTGCTCGGCCACCTCGGCGCGAACCTCGTCGGCCTTTTGCTTGGCTGCCAGCAGCGTGCCCTCCGCCTCCGTGATGTTCTTGCCGAAGGCATCGGCCTTCTCCATCGCCTCCAGGATTTCGTCGGTCAGCACGCTGTTGGCCATTTCATCGGCGGCGATCTGGTCAAGCAGTGCTTGATATTCACGGTTGCTCGACGCCGCGTTAAGTTTCCGCCTCAGTTCCTTGACCTTTTCTTCGCCCGTCTTCAACTGGAGCTGTTTCTGATCTACCGCCACGCGAAGTGCCTTCGCCTCGGCCTTCACCTGGGTTACGTGCTCTTCGCATCGCTTGACGTTGGTTTCTGCAGCGTGAGTCTGTCGCGGGCCACGATCGAGTCGCTCGTGCAAGTCGGCAAGCTGACGCTGAATGCGATGCAAGAGACGAAGGACGGAAGTGCTGTTCTGTGACGCAGTGGACATGGAAGAATCAAATGGGGTTAAGGATGGCAACAAAATGACTTATCGTTCCGACGCTCCGATCGGAATGGACTGGCGGGACGCTCGGCGTCCTCCTCGCGATTTCCTGTAATGACTTCGCCGCGTGGGGCGGCACTCTCGCAATGTTGCATGCGAAGCGCCGCAAGAAACAAAAAAGCCCACGGGCGGTAACCCGTGGGCCTGGACCGCAAAGGTCAAGCGACACCACACGCGGCACGATTTACCCGGCCGCGCGTTCAAGCTCCGCGGGCTCCATGACCCGCGCGCCGGGCTCGATAAAGCCCTCGAGCTGCTGGCTGCGAACCGGGTGTTGCAGCTTCTTAACGGCCTTGGCCTCGATTTGGCGAACTCGCTCGCGAGTGACTTTGAAGATGCGACCAACCTCCTCCAGGGTGTACGTATACCCGTCCCCAAGACCATACCGCAAGCGGATGATCTCTCGCTCGCGGTAGGTGAGCGTCTTGAGCAGGGCATCGATCTTCTCACGCAAGAGTCCATTACTGGCCGCCCGTTCGGGCCGGGGCAATCCACCGTCCTCGATGAATTCCCCGAAACAACTATCTTCGCTCTCGCCGACCGGCCGGTCAAGGCTTACCGGCTGCCGACCCATGGCCAGCACCCGCCGGGTTTCGTCGTTCGAAAGGCCCGCCGCCGCCGCAGTTTCCTCGGCGGTCGGCTCCCGTCCAAGGTCCTGCTGGAGCCGTTTTGAGGCATTTCGCAGCTTCCCGAGCACGTCGATCATGTGCACCGGAATGCGAATAGTTCGGGCTTGGTCGGCAATTGCCCGGGTAATTGCCTGGCGAATCCACCAGGTCGCATACGTCGAAAATTTGAACCCGCGGCGGTACTCATACTTATCCACCGCCCGCATCAACCCCGTGTTTCCCTCCTGGATCAGATCCAGGAAGCTCAAACCACGGTTGCGGTACTTCTTCGCAATCGAAACCACTAGTCGAAGGTTCCCGCCGGACAGCTGCCGCTTGACCTGCTCGTAGTCCTGGTACTGCCGCCGCATCAGCTCGCAGCGAACCCCAAGGCTTTTGGGTGACTCCTGCGTCATCGCCATCAGATCGCGCAGCTCGCGCCGCAGGTTGGCTCGTTTGTCCCGCGTGGCGGGAGTATCGAGCATCATGCGCAACTGCTGGCGAATCTGCACCATCCGCTGGTGCGATTCTTCCATCTGCCGCATCATCCCTTGCACGCGGCGCGTCCGCAGGCTCAGCTCCTCGATCAGCGTCAGAATCTTCCGGCGACGACGAATGAACCGCTTTCGCGTCTCTTGCCGCACCTCCGCCGAAATCCGCTTGCTCAAGAGCGCGGTGAAATCCTTGCCGTTCTCGTCCATCAGCCGCGAGAGCGTTTCAAGATTGAGCGGCATCCGAGCGATGATCTGCTCCTTCGTGAGCCGCTCGGTCAGCGAGACCTTGATCGTGCGGTCAAACGGAAGCGAACCATTGTGGACCTTCACCAACGTGCTCACCGTCGCCCGCATCGCCAGCGCACACCCAATCACCGTTCGGCGGAATCGCTTCCGCGTAATCTCGATCTTCTTCGCCAGCGAAATCTCTTCCTCGCGGGCCAGCAGCGGAATCTCCGCCATCTG
This sequence comes from Planctomycetaceae bacterium, assembly GCA_021372555.1. Taxonomy (GTDB): domain Bacteria; phylum Planctomycetota; class Planctomycetia; order Pirellulales; family Thermoguttaceae; genus JAJFUI01. Next base: position 9,891 of record JAJFUI010000063.1, read on the forward strand.
ACTCAGGTACATGCGGATCGGATCGCTGCTGAACTTCGGCGTTTCCCCAGGCAGCGCCGGCGCGTCGGCCAGCGGCGACTCGTCGATCGGCTTCGCGTCACCGGCCCCCTCCGTCACCGACTGCTCCGCAGCGTCGTAGTATTCGGCCTCCGGCGGCTGATTGACCAGATCGATCCCCTCCTCCTCCAGGGCGATCAGCAGATTGTCGAGTTTCTCGGGGTTGACTTCTTCGTCGGGCAGGTAGTCGTTCACCTCGTCATAGGTGAGGTAACCTTGCGACTTCCCCCGGGCGACTAGTTCCTGCAAGTCCTTATCGAATAGGTCCACCGTACCACTCCTTTCGCGCCTCATGCGCGCTAACGGTGCAATAGAATCCCCGTAGGCTGCGACCAACACGCGATGCGCTTCCCTTATGCCTTTGTTGCCGCGGCAGTTCAACTGCCGCTCCAACGAAGAACCGCGCACGTGCAGGTCTCCTACTCGGTCAAAGCATCCTCACCCGTCCGTGGGCGCGGAACTGCCTTGCCGTTCGCTATGGATCGCGGCCTCTCGCTCCACAATCGCGCGGAGCATCTCTTTCTGGGCATCGAGATCCAATCTTCCCTCACGCAGCGTCACAATCTCCGCGGGACGCCGCCGCTCGACCTCCTTTCTATTCGCCGTCCTGATCAGTTCCTCCAACAACGCCGCAGCATCGGCTTCGGGCCAGCCCTTGGCCGTCGCATTCTCATCCAAGTCCACGAGCAGGCTCTTCATCGCCGGCTCGTCAAACTCAAGCATCAGCCGGTCGAACACGGGCGCTACGCCCTGATCGGCCAACGACAAACATGTCTCGTAAATCCGCCGGCACGCTCCCTCGGTGAATTGATCGGCGCCAATCCGATCCCGCGCCATCTCAATGCACTCCGGCCGCGCGACCAGCAGCTCGGTCAGTTCCCGCTCCCATGGATCAAGCGTCGCCAACAGTTTGCCGGCTGCCTGGCGCGAGTTCCCGGCGTCTTCGCCAGCCGATTCGGCTGCGCTGACGGGCCGCGGCTTCACCGCCGATCGCCGCAGCGCGGTCAACCGCTGTCGCACCTCGCGTTCATCGATCCGAAAGCGGGCCGCCAACCGCTGCAAGATCTTCTCTTCGCGAAACCGCGCGTCGCGCGTCGTGTCATGCCGCAACCGTGGCGCCTTGGCCACGATCGCGATCAACTCTTCCAACGCCTGGCTCGCCTGATGGACGTCTCGCTCCAAGTCCACGCCTCGCGTCTTCGCCTCGAATGCGTGATCCAGCGCATCGATTGCCTTATCTGCCAGCAACTGCGAAAACGCCTCCGCGCCGTACTTGTGCAAGTAGTCGCACGGATCGAGATCTTCCGGCAGCGTCAGAATGCGGAGGTCCGCTTGTTCCGCCACGAACAGCTCGAGCACCTCGTTCGTGCGTTTTGTGCCCGCCTCGTCGCCGTCGAGGACCAGCACGATCCGAATGCCGTCCGCCTGCCGCTTCAGTATCTTGATGTGTTCCGACCCGAGCGCGGTTCCCAGCACGGCCACGGCGTTGGTGAATCCGTACTGGTGCGCGACAATGACGTCGGTGTACCCTTCCATGACCAGTACCGTCCGCGTCTTGCGCACCGTCTCTCGCGCCAGATCGAGGCCGTAGAGCAGCTTGCTCTTCGTGAACAGCGGCGTTTCCGGCGAGTTGACGTATTTCGCCGGACTCGTGCTGCCCAGCTCCGGCAATACGCGACCGCCGATGCCCACGGGCCGGCCCTGGGCATCATGGATCGCAAACAGCAGCCGCCCCCGGAAGCGATCGTAATGGCTGCCGCCCTCCGTGGGTCGAGCGAGAATCCCGATGGACTCGAGGACCTTCGCCCGACGCGGAGAAAGGGGGACGGTCCCCATTTGTGCGGTACTGTCCTCTTTTCTTCCCGAGCATTGCCGGAGAATCCAATCCCGTTCGAGCGGCGAAAAGCCCAAATGAAACCGCTCGACGCTCTCCGCCGCGATACCTCGCTCCTGAAGATAGCGTCGGGCGGCGTCCGCCTCGGGCGATTCCAGCAGACATCGCTGGTATTGCTTTTCGGCCCAGGCCATCGCCTGCAACAGCGTCCGCTTGTCGTGGTGATTCGATGAAGCGCCCGCCGGGACGCCACCGCCAGCTTCCTCGGGCGCCACGTCGCTCATCTGCAACGGGGCAAAGTGTCGTCGTCCCGGCTTTTCGATCTCGATGCCCGCCCGGTCAGCCAGCATCTCCAGCGCCTCGCGGAACTCAACGCCCTCATTCTTCATGACGAAGCTGAAGACGTCGCCGCCGATATCACAGACCCAGCACTTGAACGACTGCCGCTCGGGATTGACCTGCAGACTGGGCCGCGTGTCGTCATGCCAGGGACACAGGCCGACATAGTTCCGGCCCTGACGTCGCAACTGGATATGGCTGCCGACGAGATCGACAATGTCGACCGCCTGCTTGACCCGCTCTTTGCTGTCGAACGAGCCGTCAGACACCGTCAGCTCCTGGGTGGGCATGCGGCGAATTCCATTTCGCATTCAGTCGTGCCAGAAACGGGAGAACTCCCCCGACCAACCGACAATTCCATTTGTCGCGCCACTCGGATCGGCAACCAAGTCCCGAGCAGTGAGGGTGATTATACCGAAATCGCAAAAAACGGTCAACAACGCGAAACACCGTAAATCACGGGCGAAAACGATCGTCTGAGTCGCCTGCAACGCTCGCGTGCGAAATTGGGACCTCCCGTCAACGCACGCCCACGATTGCCACCGCACCTCTCATGCCAGCAATGCTATCACCTGCGCTGGGCTCGCCCTCCCGATGCTGCTATGCTGAAAGCATGTTCTTCTCGCCACGCCTCGGCCTGAAACCAATGGCAGGTCTCTGCCGCCGCCTGAGCACTTCTATCGGCGCCGGCATCGACGTCCGCACCATCTGGGCGCGTGAAGCCCAGCGGGCCGTCGGGCCCCTCCGAACACGGCTGCTCGACGTGAGCAGGGCCGTCAATCGCGGCGAGACGCTGACCGACGCGCTGGCCCTGACCGATGATTTCTTCCCGAGCCTGTTCCGCGAGCTAATCACCGTCGGCGAGCAGAGCGGACAACTTGAGGTCGTGTTGTCGCAGTTGGCCGATCACTATCAGGGCCAACTAACCGTGCGGAGAACATTTCTTGCGTCCATCGCTTGGCCACTGATTGAACTTGTCGCTACCCTGGTCGTTATCGGCTTCTTCATCTGGCTGATGGGCGCGCTTAATCTGAAATCCGACGTCTTCGGCTTCGGCTTGGTCGGCACGCGCGGCCTCGTGATTTATGTCTCATTCCTGGCTGTCCTCGGCGTTGCCGGTTGGCTTTTGCTCCAAGCCATCGCACGCGGCATGGTGTGGACACAGCCCGTGCAGCGACTCACCCTGCAACTGCCGGTTCTCGGCAAGGCATTGCAGACGCTGGCCCTCTCGCGACTGGCTTGGTCGATGCAAATGACGATGAACACCGGAATGGACGTTCGCCGATCGCTGAAACTGAGTCTGAACAGCACCGGATCTGCCCGTTTCATCGATCAAATACCGGTGATCGACGGCGCAATCGTCCGAGGCAATTCGATCCACGAGGCGTTTAGCGCCGCGGGCGGCTATCCGCTCGATTTCCTCGATACGCTGGCCGTTGGCGAAGAGAGCGGACAAGTGGTCGAGTCCATGGGCCGCCTCGCGCGCCAGTATCAAGAGCAAGCCCGAATGGCCATCGTCGCGCTGGCGATGGCCGCCGCGTGGCTCATCTGGGCGGCAATCGCGGCCGTGATCATCGTCATTATCTTTCGCGTGTTCTCTTTCTACGTGGGCGCAATCAACAACGTCCTTCCGCGGTAGACTCAGACCGGCGGCCGCCCAGGCACAAAAAAACAAAAACGGAGCGCACCGAGCTTTCGGTGCGCTCCGTCGGTAGTCTCTTGCTTCGGCTTCTTTACTTGGCTTCCGCTTCTTCGGCGACCGTTACCTTCTCCATCCGATCACCCTGCTTGATGGCGTTGACGACATCCTGCCCCTCGATCACCTGACCGAACACAGAATGCTTCCCGTCGAGCCAGGGCGTGGCGACGTGGGTGATGAAGAACTGGGAGCCGTTGGTGTTGGGACCGGCGTTGGCCATCGACAACACGCCGGGGCCGACGTGCTTGAGATCCTTATGAAACTCGTCGTTGAATGTGTATCCAGGCCCGCCAGTGCCGGTACCCTTGGGGCAGCCCGTCTGGATCATGAAATCCGCGATGACCCGGTGAAACTTCAGTCCGTCGTAAAAGCCCTCGCCCGCCAACTTCTCGAAATTGGCCACTGTCTTCGGGGCCTTGTCCGCATGAAGCTTCAAGCGGATCGTGCCACGGTTGGTAACGATGGTAGCAACTTTCATGGAGAAACCTTTTCCTTGTTTCTAAAGTGACGCAAATTGGGTATTAGATTGGTCAGCCGTTCGCGGTGGCTGCTAGACGGGCTGGGCGGTCGTTGCCGAAGGCGCCTGCTCTTGTTCCGCCTCGTGAATCACCTCGGACATCTCGCGGCGGTTGCTAAAATAGTACGGCAGGCCCAACACAGCGGTTACCACGGTGATGAGCCGGTAGGCCAAGGCGACCACCAAGCCTTGCCCCGCGGCGATCGCCTCTCCGGCCACCGGCACATGCGCGTATAAGAAGTCGAGCGTGGCCTCCAACGGTCCCATCGCCAGCGGAATCACGCCCATCGCTGAAGCCAACGGCATGACCACAAAATGCTGCCCCAGCGAAAGATGATTGCCGGGCAAGCCGCAAGCGATAAACCAACAGCCGGTCGCAAACAGGCTGTGCACGGCGACAGTCGCCAGGGATGAGCCCACCAACACCGCCGGCCTGTGTTGATACATTCGCAGCGCCACGATCAAGCTTTCCAACGGTGGGCCAATCTTGGGGATTCGCCCGAACATACGCGTGATCTTCCCGTCGCTGTAGTCGGGTCCCAACAACGCGGCCAGCGCGATAGTACCGGCGATGGTCAGGACAAACGTCAGCTTGCAAACCCACCAGATCAACGGATCGTTGATGCGCCAAAAGCCGGTCAGCAGGATCGCGACGCTTGCCACGATGAAAAGCACCCACAGGCCGATGACGCGGTCGACAAAAACTGACGCCACGGCCTTGGCTCGATATCCGCGGTGTTCGTGGTCGAGCATCACGGCCTTCACCAAGTCACCGGCCACGATGCCCAGCGGGGCCAAGTTGAACAGATAGCCCCAAAAGCTAATGCGGATGGCATCACGGAAGCGGCAGGGTATGTCCAACGCGCGAACGAGATACCACCAACGGACAAACGTCACCAGCACGGCCGCCGTGCAGCACACCCAGGCCGCGGCCAGCATGGCCCAGTCCTTCGGCCGGTCGCGAAGATTCGCAAACGCATTGACGTTCTTCTCGCCGCGCGTCGAATTCCAGACGAGGAAAGCGAGGATCGCCAGCGAGAGCGCAATCTTCACAAAACTGATAACAAGTCTCTTCAAGGTCGCAACTCGCAATTATTCGTGACTGAATCCGCCGCCGACGCCGTCGAGCATGAACAAAAGGCGTGATTGTGCCTCATTTCCGTCCTACCACAATCCCAGGCTCCATGTAACTGCGGCAATCCAGCCGGCGGCGCAAATTTGCGTCGACACAGAATGATAGGCAACGTGAACCGGTGACCCGCCAATCCCCTCGACGTAAACCATGCGCAGGTAGTTCAAAATCCCGTAGGCCACAAACGGCATCGAGGCCATTTCTCGCCCCGGCAACAGAATATCCTTCACCTCGATGCAATAAAGCGCATAGCTGAGCAGCGCCACGCCTGAGCAAATCCCCACCGCCTGATCCAAGAATCCTTTGCTGTACCCGCGGAGGCTCGGCCGGTGGTTCAGGTCCAATTCTTCCGTAAGATCAGCCCGTCGTTTCGCAAAACCAAGGAACAAGGACAATGTGGCCGTGCACAGCAATAGCCATGGAGACGGCGGAGCGCCAATTAGCGCACAGCCGAGCATTACCCGAATGACGAAGCCCGAGGAAAGGAGAAAGACGTCCAGCAGCGTGACATGCTTCGCCCCGAGGTTATAGGCCACGTTGATTGCCACGTAGGCTAGCACGATGGGCACCGCCGAAGGACGCTGCGCCGCCACGGACAACGCGAATCCAATTGTCAGCAGGACGACAATTTGCGTCACCGCCGCAGTTTTGCTTACCTCGCCAGCAGCGATCGGTCGCTTGCATTTTTTGGGATGCAACCGATCCGCGGCAGCGTCGCAGAAATCGTTCAGCGTGTAGATCGCCGAATTGATCAGACAGAAGCCCGTCAGCCCGAGCAAGAACGAAACCGCCGACGGCGTCCCGCCCCCCGCTGCGTGTATCGCTTTTAGCGCAAATGGCACCGGAAGAAGAACAAACACGTTCTTCACCCAGTCTTGCGGCCGCGCGAGCCGAATTTGCCCAAGCAACATGGCGTTGTCCCGTGATTGCGTTTCAGTCAACGGACCGTGGGCTCAACCTTTCCGTAAACCAAGCCGAGCCACTACGGCACAAACTTCCAAACCGACATTTCTCCCCCGGCCTCCACGTTCTGAAACTCTGGAACTCGCCCGGGAGTCAGCACCAAGTCCCGCAGTGCACTGCCATATCGGCCCTGGGCGAAGCGATCTTTCTCCCAGACCGCAATGCCCCAGAGGCGACCATCCTTGCCCGCCGAATCGAGTTCGGCCCGCGTTAGCGGCGCTTGCCCATACTTCACGTCAGGCAACCGGCGAGCATTCACGTCACCGAATACCCGCAACTCCTCAACGCGGTCTGCCAGCACTAGTTTGTCCTTCGGAATTGCCCTCGCCAAGCGAGCAACCGCCTCCCGGTCGGGTCCGCCTCGCTTCTCTGCCAGTCGCAATACCGCGTCCGACGCCCAAGCCTCAGGCAGCACCGGCCTTGCGGCGTCAATAACCGCGAACACCACCGCCCCGGCGGCGAGCACCGCGCCCGCTCGCCACACGGCGACCGGTAGCCAGCCGCAAAGCCGCCTCGCCCCCAGAGCCGCCAACCATAAGCCGATCCAGTACACCGGCGCGTAGAACCGGAAACTTCGCACGCTCTCGCCCATCTGGTAAACACAGTGGGCCATGATAACCGCCCCCACGTGGAAGAACAAGAATCCCCCGAGCAGGCACTCCGCAGGTCGTTTCCGAGCGAAACCGATCAACCGCCGCCAACCCAGCAGCACAGCCACACCGGCCGCCACTCCGGCAACCGCAACGGCCGTCACCAAGCCTGACGGCAACGCTCGCGTCGGCACACGGTAAGGACTAAACGAGCCGAACGTGCAGACGTTCCAAACAATCACCCAACCGTTGCCGGAAAACCAACCGGTCAGCCACGCTCCAACCGCCACCGCGAAGCCGCCAATACGGCGCCCATGAGCCTGACAAAGCAGATAAGCGATCGAGGCTGCCAGCAACGCGATGCCAACATTCCGCACGCTCCACGCGCACCCGCCGGCCAACCCCGCAACAAAAATCCACAGCAGATCGCGCAAGCTAGCCGCGCCGCTCATCGAACAATGTCTCGTGCCTCGCAGCAGTGACAGCAGTGAAACCGCCGCCAACAGCATGTATGGTCCTTCGCTCAAACACATCGTCTCATACGTCAGCATCGGCGACGTGCACGCCAGCCCCATTCCGACCATTGCCGCGATGCCTGAGGGCAGCGTCCGGCCATAGAACAACAGCACCAGCAACAAGAACAAAAAGGAGCAGCCCACCGCCACCGCTCGGGCGGCACAGTAGGCGTCGGCCACCCCAACACGCATCAGCCCGACCGTCAGCAACGGATAGCCCGGCGGAAAACAATCCAATGCCTGCCACAGCCGCCGTTCCAGCCCGGCGAACGGCCGAACCTGCAACCCCCTTCCCGCCTCGATGCTTTTAGCGCACTCAATGTAGCTGGCGCTATCGGGACTGAGCCCGTTGCCAGCCGTCAGGTATCCGAGAGCTAGTACCGCCCAAGCGACTAACGGCATCGCAAGCACGCAATAGCCGGGAATCGATGACTCCCTGACCGCGATCAGCGTCCCGCATTTTTCACCAGTTATTGCCGCCTCTTGCATGGCACGAAAACCTTGATCCCATCAATCTCGCGGCCCAACGCGTAGTTCCCTTCCAGAGCAGCCACAAGTTCCTTCCGCTCCGCCCGTTGGGGATAGCAATCGTCCATCCAATAACCACCGATCACGACTGCGCCTGCCGACCGTCCCCGAATGGCCGCGAGCACCTCCTCGCGACCAGCGATCTTGTAGGCGTTGCGATCCTCGGCCGACAATCTTCCCGACACTGCCAGCCCAAAGTCGTTTTCCAATCCAGGAAAGAACCGCCGGCCGCTTTCATAGACATAGCCTGGCCAAACCGAGAGCACGACGTCGTCCGGCCGGGTGACCGATTCGATGTATCGAGAAACCGCCCGGAACGATGCCAAGCTTTTCTCGCTGCGGACGTTGCCAGTGGCCACCCGGCCATCGGCCGTTCCTGACGGCGCGTAAACGCTCGCCATATCGCCAAAATGCTGCCGCACTCTCGCAACGAACGGACTCGTCAGCAACATCGAAAGACCCGAGACCAACATCAGACCGCCAACGACCACGACGCCTCGCTTGCGGATCGTGGTTATTCCGACAGCTGCTGCGGGCATCAGAAACACCGCCAGCGTCCCCGTGAAGTAATGGGCGTTCAATGGATAGGGACTGGCCGTGCCCACTACGAACACCGCGGCCAACACCGCCGTCAACGCGATGAAGCCCCCCTGCCCTTTCGCCTTCCCCGAACACAGGCCGACAATCGCCAAGCCTACTCCCATCACCAGGTAAGGATCGCAGACGTCGATGGCCACGAACTTTAACACATAACCAACGCGATCGAGCCAACCCGGTGGCGTCGCCCGCAAGGCGTGATAGCCAAGGTTATTGAACGCGATCAATCGCGGATTCGAAAGGAACATCCACAGGAACGGGGCTCCGCCCAGCACGAAACCGGCCAGGTAGCTCATTGCCGAGAACGTGCGTTGACGCGCGTCGTTTAGCAGCCGATGGCACTCCAGCCCTTGCTCATCCGCGGCCGAATGACGAAATCCCCGCCACAACAGCCATCCGAAAATGATCGGCGCAATCGGCGCATAGAGCAGTCGCACGGAAACGAGCACGCCCGAGCAGAGACCGCTGACGGCATACCCAAGCTTCCGGTTACGCTCCACCGCGAAGTACAACGACACCAACGCCGCCGTGAGCAGCAGGTTGCCCACGGCGAACGTTTTCACCGTCGCGTTCCAATACGCCAAATGCGGGTCAAGCGCAACGAGCAGCAACCCGAGAACAACGACCTTGGGCGTGCCACGGTGCCGGCTCGCCAGGTACACACTCCACAGCAACACCATCAAGATGCTTGCCACAGCCGAAACCAGCCGCAACGTGGCAAGCGACCCACCAGCGCGATCCGCCAGAGCGTAAAGGTACGGCAGCGCCGGCGCCTGCGGATAGAAGAAGTCGCCGTAAACGGCCTTTCCTTCAGCGACCAGCCGAGCCGCCGCGGCGTAATAGCCTTCGTCCCGGTCCAGCGTACGGCACTGGCTAAACGCAATGATGCCCACCGCGTACAGCGCCAGAATTGCCGCCAGCGACAGTACCTGCTTATGCCGCATCCGTGCGCCCCTTACGGTGCGTAACCGCACACGGCATCATCCCTGGGCGGTGCTGCTCCACGTACCCTCCAGAAATTCGCCGCTCCTTTAGAACTTGACCTTCCGCATCACCATCCGCGGCAGATTGCGAATTACTCGCATCACATGGCGCCACGGCCATGGCACATAAACTTCCGGCCAGCCACGATCAATCGCCCGAAGCACGCGTCTGGCCACCTCTTCCGGCGTTCCC
>JAJFUI010000162.1 GCA_021372555.1 Planctomycetaceae bacterium
CGTCGGTCCCGCTGGTGTTGACGGAACATCCAGGGGCAGATCGTGGTCGCCAAAAGGTCGAAATGTTGCGGCTCGCGAAAGAAGTACGTGACGTTCGTCGACAATGCGTCGACCATCCGGGTCGCCTCGTCGCTGTCGCTCCAAACGCGCTCCACGTATTGACCGAAGGTGGTCAGTCTCAGATCCCGCAATCGCTTGTGCAGGCGGGCCTCAACCATCGCCATCTTGCCCTGGCGTAGGTTGATGCCAGACAGTCTCTTTACGAGCTGGCTGATCGCAAGAAACTGCGGCCGCGTCAATCCAGCGATCTCTAACGGTGCTTGGATCATGGCGACACTTCGTCGGAACTCTCGGTCATGGTGGTCCGCAGCGGAGCCACCATCGAGACCTTCCAGGCTTCCTTCCCGCAAAAGTTCAGTAGCTGGCCAGAACCGCCTCGTCATCGTTCACAGACGACATGTCTTCGGGCGGCGGCGTCACATCATGGTCGTCGCGGTCATAACCGCGAGGTTCCGGGCGTTCGGTGAAATACGTTTCGCGGCGCCACTGGCCCGAGCGCGCCGTCCCGCGTTTGTCCTGTCGAGGACGTGACGCGGAGGAATGCGACTCGCGGAGCGGATCATTGCACGGTGCGAATCGGCGATCCTGCCGCACTTCGTTCGTCACGTCGATCGCCTCCACCAGGCCTCGCAGTTGTTTCACCGCGCGATTCAGCTCCTCGACCTGGCCGTTGAGTTCTTCGGCGGCAGCGGCCGACTCCTCCGCGTTGGCTGCGTTTTGCTGAGTCACCGTGCCCATTTGGCCCATCGCGCGGTTGATCTGCTCAATCCCGCTGGTCTGGTCGCCGCTGGCCGAGGCGATTTGCGCCACCAGATCGTTCACCTTGCGTGAGTTCTCGGTGATGCGTTGAAACGCGTCGCCGACCTCGTTGCTGATCTGCACGCCCTTCTCTGCGTTTTTCACCGACTCTTCGATCAAGACCGTCGTATTCCTTGCGGCATCGGCGCAACGCTGAGCCAGATTGCGGACTTCCTCGGCCACCACGGTGAAGCTTTTGCCGGCCTCGCCGGCGCGTGCGGCCTCGACGGCGGCGTTCAGGGCCAACAGATTCGTTTGGAAGGCGATCTCGTCGATGTCCCTCATGATCTTGGATGTGTCCAGCGACGACTGTTGTATCTCGGCAATCGCCACGGACATCCGCGTCATCGCCTGGACTCCCTTGTCGGCGTCGTGACGGGCGGTCTCCGCAAGATTCCTGGCCTCCGAGGCGTTGTCCGCGTTCTGCCTGGCCATCGCAGCCATCTCCTCGGTGCTGGCGCTGGTCTCATCGGCCGCCGCGGCTTGCTCGCTGCTTCCCCGGGCCAGAGTCTGCGCGGCGCAGGAAACCTGCCCGGCCGCCGAGGCCATTTCTCCCGCTCCCCGGTTCATGGTCTCGATCATCATGCAGAGTCTTTCGCCTGTCGTGGTCAGCTCTTGTGGGCTGAACGTCTGCAGGCCTCTAAAGATTTTCCGCAGTGGCTTGGTGATCGATTGGGTGGCGACAAGCCAGATGAGAACAGCCACCAAGGTCGAAACACCGAGCACCGTTCCGAGGATGGCGTTGCTTCTCGATCCAATCGCTGCAAGCGTGATGTTCGCTTCTTCAATCTCATCTTCGTAGGCGCTCGAGCTGATGACCCAGTCCCAGGGCTCGTAATAGCTGAGCACCGCGACCTTTTGCCGCGCATGATCGGCGCCGGGGTCCAGCCACGGATAGCGTTGAACCGTGCACTCGCCGTTCTTGAGGGCCTCCGCTGCGTTGACGGCCTTTCGGATAAAGTAGTTGCCGTCAGCGTCCTTCGAGTTCCAAATGCTATCGCCGTCGCGACCGCCATGGTGAGAAATGACGTACTGTCCCTTCTGCTCGCCGGAGCCGCCGAGGATGTAGACGTAGCCGGTCTTGCCGACGACGGTGTCCATGACGCCCCGGCGTATCTCCGGGACGTCTCCCATTCTCATTCCGACGTACAGCATCCCCACCACGTTCTTCTTGGCGTCGAGGATCGGCTGATAGGCGGCGAGATACCACGCGTTG
>JAJFUI010000165.1 GCA_021372555.1 Planctomycetaceae bacterium
GTGGGTTCGCTCGTTGCGGTCGCCGCAACCGGTTGCCGAGGCGGCGCTGTTTGCGACGGCCCACCGCCCTTTTGTCCTGGAACGTGGCCCGTATCGGCCGGACAACCTGCCAACCACAGCATCGTGACGCAGAGGACAGCCACCGATCGCGTTCGTCGCATCGCAACACCTCGTCAGCGTACGTCGTTTCCTGCCCATAAAAGTGTACCGAGTGGGACAATTTGCAGCCGTCGGGTGGTGGCGATCCGGTCGGCGTCGGCAACGACTGAAGTTGACGCGCGCATGGCGCACCGATAGCATCCGCGATTCCAATGCCTCATGCGAATGCCATGGTGCACAGCCCTCTTCCGAAAACGTCGCACGTCCCCGTCCGCACTACCGTCGCACGCCGGTTCGTGAACCGAAAACTGATAGCGATGCGGCAAGGCGTGATTGCGGTCTTGCTGCTCGCCGGCATTGGACAGGCATGGGCTGACGATCCTTACCTTGGCGTCCCGCCGACAGCCGCCTCGGCCGGGCCAGCGTTCGCGCAGCCAGGCCAGGAACCGTCGTACGCGGTCTCGCCCTACGCGTCGGTGTTGCCGACCGGCGCCGCGCCCGTGCAAGATCCGCGCTTCGGTCAGGCGAGCGCGCCCAGTCCCACTCCGAGTGCCGCGCTGCCGACCGACCGCGGCGCGGCAGTTGTGGCCGCGTCTACCGCCGCATCCACGGATCGGCCGATCGAATCAACCTGGTACTTTCGCGAGGACGCCTTTTCTTGGAACGAACGGTTGGAGGGAAAAGACTTCGTCAACGAGTATGGTCCCCTGTCGACCTTAGGCTACCTGCGGCGCAATGGCATCGAGCGGTTCCGCTTCGAGCTGTTCGGCGGGTCCGTCGCCTATGACGGCTGCGCGATGTACGACGACGGCTCGACCGAGCCGTACCACCAATCGAACGGAACCGATTACCTCGGCCTGCGCGGCGAGTACGATCTGTTGTTCGAGCCGGGCGAGTGGTGCAAGGTGCGATTCTTGGCCGGCCTTGGCGCCCGCTTCTGGATTCGCGACCTCAACAACGCCACCACGCCTTCCGGCGCGTTCGTGACCGGATACCAAGAAACGTGGTGGACGTTCTACCCTTATCTGGGCGTTGAGACAAAGGACTCGCCCGACCCCGGGCCAAAGTTCTTTGCCTCGGCGCGGATCGGGGCCACACCGTTGACCTATCAGTACGCCACGTATTTCGATTCGGCGGTTTGGCCGCGCTGCGGCCTGACCGGAAGGGTCGAACTGGGCATGCGGCTCCAACGGTTCTCGCTATCGGCGGTCGGCGAGGCTACCACATGGCGCGAATCCGCGGCCGTCGAAGACGCCTACGGCTCCGGCGTGCTTCAGCCCGCGTCGCGAATGCTCACCGTCGGCGGACAGATTGGTTACACCTTCTGAACGCCAGGCACGGCGGCTACGCCGCGCGGCGACCGGCGCCTGCCGAGGCCAACGCCTCGATCTCAGCCGTGGTCACGATACTAAGTGCTGTGCCACCGCCCTCTGCCGCTCGCTCCGCAAACACCAGCGACTCCGGATGCAGCATCCGCGGTACGAACAGCCAAACCCTGCCGTACGACGCCGAAACCAACTCGCCCGGCACAATCAACAGATCCACCTTACCCAGGGCGTTGGCCATTCGCACCAGCGAGTCTGCCGGGTTGCCGGGCAGAAGCTGCACCCTCGCCCCGCTGGCTCGAAGCAGTTGGTACGCTGCCTTGAGCGTCAGCCCGGTTCGCCCTGCCGAATCCACTTCGCCCCGATCCTCGAACGGATCGAGCCCGATGTAATGGATTTCCTTTTCAGGTGAAACGAACCTGGCCAGCTGGATGATCCGCAAGGCCCGCCGACAATCGGCGATGCCCAACTCGACGATCTTCTGCGTCCGCTGGCGGCAAATGCCACGATAGACGGACCGATCGCCAGCCGGCTTCGACAAGTGACGCCAATAGAATAGCCGCAATCGGCTCAGTATGGACAATGTCACCTCCCTGCGACATTTCGACCAGTCACCGTTCCGGCGCAACAAATCGGCGCGCGGCGATAACCACAGACATCCTTATCCATCAATATCGGCGGCTGCCGCCATCCTCTTTACAGCTCATCAGTCAGAGAGCTGGCCACCAACGGGAGGGGTTGGCCGCCGCGAGACGGGCTGTTCACCCGGGCAGCGATCCGGTATCCTAGGAAAGATAAATCGGCGTTCGACAACACGCGCAACACACCTCAGCAGCCGGACCCTTCGCGGTGCCTGCCGTTGCCGGCGCGATCTGTCATTTACGGTTGACATTCCCGGGCGGATTTCGGTACTCTTTGCCTTTCCGCGCGTGCGAAGAGGCGAGTGGAGATTGGTAGATGAAGTATGCCGCAATCGGCCCCGTGGCAATCCACTTGCCCGAAACGGTCGAAAGCAACGAGTTCCTCCGGTCCCAATACCCCAAATGGGACATGGAGCTGGTCTTCAAAAAGACTGGTATCCAGGAGCGGCACATCGCAGCGCCCGGCGAGTGCTCATCCGATCTCGGCGTTGCCGCCGCCGAAAAGCTCTTTGCCGAGCATAACATCGATCGCAATTCGATCGACTTCCTTCTGTTCTGCACGCAGACGCCCGACTACCCGCTGCCAACGACCGCCTGCCTAATCCAGGAGCGGCTCCGGCTGCCTCGGTCCATCGGCGCGCTCGACTATAATCTCGGCTGCTCCGGCTTCGTCTACGGCCTTTCGTTGGCCAACGGCCTGATCCGGACCGGCACCGCCCGACGCATTCTGCTGATCACCGCCGAGACGTACTCGAAGTTCATCGACCCGACCGACCGCTCGCTCAGGACGATTTTCGGCGACGGCGCTGCGGCGACGCTTGTCGAGGCGTCCGATCAGCCCTCGCTCGGCTCCTTCGTCTTCGGCACCGATGGCAGTGGCGCGGACATGCTGCTAGTCGCCGAAGGCGGGGCACGCCCCAAAGAAACGGCCCTCCAGTCGCGGAAACGCCGTCGCTGGCCCAGCAGCCTCTACATGGACGGCCCCGAGTTGGTCAAGTTCAGCATCGACATCGCCCCCCCGCTAGTCGATCAGGTCCTGGCATCCGCCAAGTGGCGCCGCGAGGACGTGGATATGTACTTGATCCATCAGGCCACCGTCTTCATGCTCAACCATCTCCGCGAGTGCCTCTCGCTCGATCTTGAGCACACGCCAGAGGCCCTACGCGAATACGGCAACACCGTCTCCTCGACGATCCCCATCCTCATCCACGACCTTCGCCGCAAAGGCCGCCTGCGCCCCGGCAAGCAGTCGCTGATGATGGGCTTCGGCGTCGGCCTCTCCTGGGCTGGCTGCGTCTGGACCGAAACCTGGGCCGCCGATCAAGTCCAGGTCGATGACAAGAGCGAGAAGAAAGTCGATGCCGCGGCCGAAAAGCCCGCTGCCACGTCCGCGGATAAGCAACCCTCGGCCGATGGCTCCGACGATTCCCGCGAAGCCGCCTAACGGGCTTCTCTCGTACGCATCACGCTCCGTGTGACGTAGCCAATCTCACTGACCGGCGCGTGGCACGCCCGCGCTCGCTAACCCTCGCACAGCGACGCCATCGCTCGATCCACGGCCATCGTGTGCCGCACGCCCACCGGCAGCATCGCGCTCATCAGGTCGTCGCTACTGTCGTGAGCGTAGCCGAGCACGTGCCCCATTTCGTGCATCACGGCCGTCAGCAAGTCGACATGGTCCTGCGCCGCGTCCACACCTGCCCCAACCGCCTGCGTGAACTCCGAGTCATCGTTGGGCGTCACGTCAACAAACCATCCGCGGCCGGCGGCATCGCGATCAATCCAAATCGTCCGCCCGTCGGTTTCGCCCAACACGTTGCCCGGCAAGTCCGCGATTTGGACCGAAACACCGGCCAGTCGATCACTGGTCGACACCCCGGACCACCGCCGAATCGCCTCCTCGACAATGGGCGTCAACTCCCGCGGGCTGTCCAGCGCATCTCCCGCCGCTAGCGGCTCATTCGTCTGCCCGGATGCGGCGGCATCGAGCGTCAACGCCGCTGTCAGTGTCACCGGCGTTGCCAGCCGCGAGCAGACCGCCGCGCTTCCTGACCACAGGTAGCCCGCCACGTAGTAGGTGCCCGGCGCGACGGCAGCGGTGTCCCACGTGTAGACCGCGTATCCGTTGGCCGCAGCAACCGCGTCCACTTCGATCCATTGCTCGTTGTCGTTCCACTTGGTGTCTTTGTCGAAGCAAAGGCTGATCTTCGCGCCCGTCGGAACGTTCTGCGCCTTCCATCCCACCGTCACTTTCTGCCCGACGTTGAAATTGCTGGTCGTTGGCGCCGTCAGCGCGAACGTCGGTTGGGCCGGCGGTAGGATGGTGATTGGCTGGCTCAAACGCGAAACCACGACGCTGCCCGAATACAGGTAGCCCGCGACGTGATACGTTCCCGGCTTCACCTGCGTCGTGTCCAACGAGTACATGCCGTACCCGCTGGCGTTCGTCGTCGCCGCTGCATCCACCGCTAGCCACTTCTCGTTGCCGTTCCACGCGTTATCCGAATCGAGGCACAGACTCACTGTTGCGCCCGTCGAAATGTTCTGCGCCTTCCAGGCGACCGTGACGCTTTGCCCGGCGTTGTACTTCCCCGTCGCGGGCGCTGTCAGTGCAAAAGTCGGCTTGGGTGGCTCGGAAATCGTGATCGCTTGGCCAAGATGGGACGCAATCGCTCCCCCCGAATACAAATACCCGCCGACGTAGTACGTGCCGGGCTTGATCGTGCTCGGAATCTGCCACTGGTACGTGCCGTACCCAGTCGTTGCCGACTGCTGGTCCACCTCGATCCACTTCTCGTTGCCGTTGAACGTCGCGTCGCTGTCGTAGCAAAGGCTGATTGTCGTGTTGGCAATCACATTGCTCGCATTCCAGACGATCGTTGCCGTCTGACCCGCGCTGTAGCTCCCCGACTTCGGTGCAATCACCGCGAACGTCGGCTTCTGGGCCAATACGAAGTGCACCACGTTGTCCGTGCTCGTCGACACGACGTTGCGATTCCCGGCGGCATCCTTGGCCGGACCCGCGGCCAATTTTGCAGTCACCGTACCACTGCTCGTCATGCCTACCACGGCCACGTCGTACGTCGTTCGGTCAGCGCTCGTCGCCGTGACCGTCGCCGTCAGCTTGCCCAGCGCCGTGCCGCCAAAAACAAGTTGCGACGCTGTAAATCCCGTGACGGGCTCGCTAAACACAACGGTGTAGTGGATCGTCGCCGAACTTGTCGGATCAGTCTGCGTGCCGGCCTGGTTGATAGTCACCGTCGGACTCGTGGCGTCATAAGTGACGGTATTGTCCGTGTCGATCGATGCCGTGTTGGCGTTGCCGGCAGCGTCGTGGGCCACGCCTGCAGCGAGGCTGATCGTCACTGTCCCGTCGTGGGTCATGCCGCTGACGGTCACCGTGTATTTGTAGCCGTCGCCACTCACCACGGCGGTCGTCGCGCCCGCTGTCCCGCCAACGATCACGTCTCCGGTCGCAAAGTCCGTGACCGGTTTGGTAAACGCCACCGTAAACTTGATCTCAGACGAGTTCGTCGGGTCACCCTGCTGCGCCTCCCGGCTCACCACGACGCTCGGCGCCGTCGTGTCATACGTCACCGTTGGCGACGCCTCGCTGGCCTCGTTCAGATTTCCCACCTTGTCGCTAACCACGCCTGCCGCCAGACTGATGCTTACCGTGCCCTCGGTGTCCATGCCGGTGAGCACCACCGTGTACGTGGTCCCATCGGTGCCAACCTCCGTCACCGTTCCCGTCAGATCCGCTCCCGCCGTGCTCTTGTAACTAACGTCGGTGATGTCGAAGCCGGTGACTGGCTCGCTAAACGTGACCGTAAAGCTCATCGAAGCGGCGTTCGTCGCCGCGTTCTGCCCGGCCGCCAGCGCGATCGTCGCCGTCGGCGCCACCGTATCGCTAGGGTTGAACTTCAGCAGTACGCCCGCGCCGGCAAAGTTGCCGCTGGAATCGGCCACCTCGGCCGTCCTCAGGTTCAGCGTGTAGGTGCCAAGATTGCTGTCATTCCACGCGCCGCCGGGCGCGTTGATCCGGTACGTCGCCACGATCGTCGGTCCGTCCGCTTCCGGCGTCGCGCTCACAAACGTGGCAAGCTCGCTGAAACCATTCGGACCGGTCACCAGAATATCCCCGCCGCCGATCGTCGAATACTTGATGCTGCCGCCCGGCTGGCTGTACGTCACCTTAAACGTCGCGCCGTCATTCGTCTTCGTCACGTCGGCCAAAATCGCTTTTGCCGTCATCGGCGCCGCCACGGTAAAACTGACCGTGCTTTGCGAAACCTCGCTGTACAACTCGCCCGCCGGCACCGTGCGGTTGCCTACCGCCGTGTCGTCGTAATGAACCGACTGCTTCACGGAAAACGTGTGTTTGCCGTTGCCAAGCAGCACGGTCGTCTCCACGTCAACGCTGTTGCCCGAAGC
The DNA here is from genome assembly GCA_021372555.1 of Planctomycetaceae bacterium. GTDB lineage: Bacteria > Planctomycetota > Planctomycetia > Pirellulales > Thermoguttaceae > JAJFUI01. Next base: position 6,500 of record JAJFUI010000165.1, read on the forward strand.
AACCGCGGTTCCGATCGGCTCTGCTCCGCCGTCGGCGTAAATCGCCACCGTGGCGCCGCTCCGAACGCCGGTAACGTGAAACTTCAATCCACTGGAAAGAGCCGTTGTCCCGCCCGCCACCAGCCCGGGCGTTGCCACGGTGATGGACGCTGGCGCCGCCGGCCGCACGAACACCGCAGCGTACTCAGTATCCCAACCCATGTTGGCGCTGCTATCGCTGCTGTCCCTTCGGACACCAAAAAGCACCGGAAAAACGCCGACGATGTCATTGCTGGGCGTCACCGTCGCGCTGCCATTGGACGGCCCGGTGCCCGACGCCGTAATCGCTAGGTTGGCGTTTGGCGACTGGCCGTAACTGTAGTACAACGAAACGCTCGCGTCTCCCGCGACGACCGGAATCTTGAACGTGACCGCCTCGTTCATCACGGTATACACGTCCGAGATCGCGGTGATGAAGGCCGGTCGATCGCCGGTCGACGGCGTGTCGGTCGCAAAGACGGTTTGCAGTGACGACTCGCTCGTGCCGTCGGCCGCGGTAATGGCCACGCTCGAACCATCGCTGGCCGTGACGCTCACCGTGGCCGTCAGCCCCGCTGCCGCGCCGCTGCTCGACTTGAGCATCATCAATCCGTACTGAACATTCGAGACAATGCTCACCGAGTCGATGATAGGCGGGTCGGTCGGTGTGCTCAGTTCGCCCGACCCATTGTCCTCGACCGCAACGCCGGCAATCGCCTGCCGGAGATCGTCGCCGGCCACCAACTTTCCGATAATGGTGTAGCCGTAATCAAGCGACCGATACGGCGCGTTCATCACGAAGAACTGGCAGTCGTTCGAGTCCGCGCCACTGTTTGCCAACGCGAGCAACCCCGTGGACGTAAACCGTAGATCAGCGCTGAACTCGTCGTCCTGAACATCGCCCGGTGCGCCGTTCTCGCCGCTTCCGCCGCTGCCGGTGCCCAGGGGATCGCCCCCCTGGCTCATGAAGTCCTGCATGATGCGGTGAAAGTCCAGACCGTTGTAGAAACCCGCGTTGACCAACTCTTTGATGTGCGCGATGTTGTTCGGCGCGTAGTCGTCCAACAGCAGAAAGTCCATCTCGCCGCTTTTGCCCACCGACCCATCGGCGTTGACGGTGTGGACCTGCATCTTCAACAACGAACTGGCGTGCACGACCGTCGCCGTCAACGCGGCCGAGTTGCTGCTCTGCGCGATGAACGTCGTGGCCGCCGTCGCCGTCGGATCGTTGAACGCCACCAGGACCGGCGCGCCGATGCCAACCGTCGTCGGCGCCGACAGCACCCAGCGCGGCTCGAGCAGCTCAAACTTCCCCAGCCGCGACTGTCGCGATCCGGCCGTTTTGGAACCCTTGGAACGCGAAGACATCCGCCCGGGGCGACCGATGCGAGATCTGAACATGGCTGAGTCCACAAAGAGGTCGGGAAGAGTAGCGCAGACACCGGTCGCGGCCAGCCGGCTGTAGCGCGACCGATCCAATGCCCGCCTTAGGTCACCACGCGGTGCATACCCCTATTTTCGGCAGAGCTTGCTAATTTCGCAAGTAAATTCCATCAGCGGGGGGGCACAGCGAAAGCCCTGGAGAGTGGAGCAACGGCCCAATCGCCCGCACTTCCAGGCGGGGCCAGCAAAGCGACGACGCACCGTGGCAGTGGATCGCTTCCCGTCGCAGCGGGGTTGCCGCTTATGCCGGCGCTTGCGCCGGCTGGCTCGCCTGTAGCTGTTCGACTGGGATCGAAACCCCCTTGAGAATCCCCTCGCAGACGAGACTCTCCTTAACGAAGCACTGGAACTCGCACGTCATCAGCGAGCGCCGAAGCTTCAGCAACCGGCATACGATCACGAACCGGTCGCCAGGCAGCACCACGCCCCGAAACCGCACGTCTTCCAGCCCGCCGAAGCCGATGAGCCCTTCCATCAGCTTGTACTTGTGGCTGAAATAGCTGGACAACTGCGCAGCCGCTTCGCACATGATCACGCCCGGCATCAGCGGCATTCCCGGCATGTGCCCCCGAACCCAAAACTCGTTCGGCCCGAGGTCCTTGTAGCCTACGCACACCTTTCCCACGCCGTCTTCGTAACAGATCGCCGTAAGTTGCTCCATCTCGTAGCGCTGCGGATTGTAGCGGCGAATCTCTTCGCTATCCGCCACTACGTGGTTGATGTCGTAGGCGCCGAAATCAAGAATGAGCTCTTTTTTGGCCACAACCGAACTCCTCAGAGCGGTGAAACAGGCGTGATCGTGCGTAGTCCCGGCCTGAGCCGGATTGCTTCGTCGTTGGCAGCTCCGGCCAGAGCGGACAGAAAGCCGCTGCAACGCTCGAACAACTACGTGCGAACGAGGTGACGACGGTTCTTGCGGCCCTTCGCGTTGGCAGGACGCTTGCCGTGATTGGCTTTCTTTACCGGACGATGTGGCTTCGCCATCGCTTGAACTCCTACAGGGGGTCGAGTAACCGAATCCCTGAGTTTAACAGGCCGGTCGCTCCCTGTGAAGCGGAGAACCCCGATCTGTCAACGCCAAGGCCCCTTTGCGGATGGATCGATTCCCCCCTCCATACGCCACTGGAACCGTCCGGCTGCCCCTGCTACACTGCGCTATTGCGTCCCATTTGCCCCCCGCCGCGTTCCTTTCATGTCCCCACCCGTCCCGCGATACCTCGTCCCGTTCCACCCCAAGCGAGTGCCGCACTTCTTCACGGACGTGCTCATCGTCGGCAGCGGATTGGCTGGCCTCCGCGCCGCACTGGCGGTCGACCCGAGCCTCTCCGTCGTCGTCACGACCAAGCACGACACCGAACAGTCCAATAGCGCCTACGCTCAAGGCGGCATTGCTGGCGTCCTTGGCCCCGACGACACCCTCCAGCAGCACATCACCGACACGCTCGAAGCCGGCGGCTCGCTTTGCGACAAAGCCGTCGTCGAAAAGGTGATCGCCGAAGGGCCCGCCCGAATCGCTGAGTTGGCCGATTGGGGAACCCAGTTTGACCGTGAGGGCAACCGCCTTGCCCTTGGCCGCGAAGGCGGACACCGACGCGATAGGATCGCCCACGCCTTTGGCGACGCCACCGGCAAGGAGATCATGCGGGTGCTGGCCAGCCGGGCCTACCACGCCCCCAACATCGACGTCTGGGAGAACACGTTCACACTCGATCTGACAACGCTCGACGGCGTCTGCCGCGGCGCCCTCGTCTGGAATCAACAGCACGGCAAGACGATGATCTGGGCGAAGCAGACCATCCTCGCCACCGGCGGCGCCGGCCAACTCTACCGCGAAACGACCAACCCCGCAGTTGCCACCGGCGACGGCATGGCCCTGGCCTATCGCGCCGGCGCTCAGCTCCGCGACCTCGAATTTGTTCAGTTCCATCCCACGGTCCTCTACATCGCCGGCGGCAGCCGCAGCCTCATCAGCGAGGCCGTCCGTGGCGAAGGCGCCTGGCTTGTCGATCGCCACGGCTATCGCTTCATGGCCGACTACGATCCTCGCGGCGAGTTGGCCCCGCGCGACGTCGTCAGCCAGGCCATCGTGCGCCAGATGGAGAAGACTCGGCACCCGAATGTCTATCTGGTTTTGAATCACCTCGACCCAGCGCGCGTCCGCGCCCGCTTCCCGACCATCGCCGGCGTTTGCGCCGAATTCGACCTCGACATCACGCGTGACCGCATTCCCGTTCGCCCGGGCGCCCACTACATGATGGGCGGCATCACCGTCGACCTCGAAGGACGCACCACCGTTCCACGCCTTTGGGCGGCCGGCGAGGTCACGGCCAGTGGCCTCCACGGCGCCAACCGATTGGCCAGCAATAGCCTGCTCGAAGCCGCTGTCTACGGCGCTCATGCCGGCCGGGGCGCTTCCAACGCCGCCGCCGCGATCCACGATGATTTCACCGCCTCGATCATCGAAAACCCGCGTCCCGAAGTCCCCGCCGAACCGCTCAACCTGGCCGACATCCGCAACTCGCTGCAAAGCCTGATGTGGCGCAACGTCGGCGTTCGGCGGGAGAAAGAATCGCTCGACGACGCCCTCGAAACGATCGAACGCTGGTGCCGCTACGTGCTGCCTCGCCCGCTGGTCGGTCCCGAAGGCTGGGAACTGCAAAACATGCTGTCCCTCGCCCGCCTCATGATCCACGCGGCGCTCGATCGCGAGGAAACCCGCGGCGCGCACTGCCGCATCGACTTTCCCAAAACCGACGACGCCCACTGGCACCGCCATATCTGCTTCCAGCGGGAATAACCGCTCCCAAGACCTCGTTTCCACTCTCCGCGCGCCAAGGCGTCAACTTCCCTCGCACACAACCAGCCATCATGCCCAAGATTCCCCCGACGGAAGCCGCCGTCCGCGCCGCCCTTGCCGACTTTCAGGACCCCGAGACGGGCCGCAGCATCGTCCAGCTCGAACAGGTGCACGCACTCCAACTTGAAGGCTCCCGCGTCCGCGTCACTCTCGGCCTCACCACCTGGTCCGCGCCCCTCTGGGACCAAACCCGCGACGAGCTGCTCCAGCACCTTCGCGCCCGCTTGCCCGGCGCCGATGTCGAAGTCGAACTCGACGTCCACCACCGCCGCCCGGAAAAGCTTGGCGAAATCGGTCTCACCGCGAAAACGGTGCTGGCCGTCGGCTCTGGCAAAGGGGGCGTCGGAAAAAGCTCCATCGCCGCCTATCTCGCCCTCGGACTGCAACGCGCTGGCTGCCAAGTCGGGCTGATGGACGCCGACCTCTACGGTCCTAGCATTCCGCATCTGTTCGGCTGCCACGAGCAGCCCCAAATGGTCGGCGACAAGATCCTGCCGGTCATGGCCGACGACCTCCGGATGCTTTCCATGGGCCTTCTCGTCCCCGAAGGCGAAGCCGTGATCTGGCGCGGCCCCATGTTGCACAACGCCTTGCTGCAGTTCCTCCGCGATACCGCTTGGGGCGACCTCGACTATCTGATCATCGACATGCCGCCCGGCACCGGTGACGTCGCCATTTCCCTGTCGCAACTGCTGCCGCTCAGCGGGGCCGTCGTCGTCTGCACGCCCCAAGACGTCGCCCTGCTCGACGCTGTCAAAGCGGTCTCGATGTTCCGCAAGGTCAACATCGACGTCCTTGGCATGGTCGAGAACATGAGCTACTTCGTCTGCCCCAACTGCGACGCCCGCCACGACATTTTCGGTTCCGGCGGCGCGCGTCGCCGCGCCGAGCAACTCAGTGTCCCGTTCCTGGGCGAACTGCCGATTCGCACTCAGTTGCGTGCCGACGCCGACGCCGGTCGCGTGGCCGCTTCGCTCGACGATCCCGTCGCCGGCCCCGCCGTCGCCGCGATGTGCCGCAACCTGGTCGCGAACCTCTCCGCCCGCCATCGCACCCACCCCAAGCTCCCAACGCTTCCAATCCTCGGCTGACACTTCGCCCTGCCCGCGGATTGCCGGTCGCTACAGTCCCCTCTCCCTCCGGGCGAGGGCTAGGGTGAGGGCTCGGCCCGTCTCCCCTCGCCCGCTCGCGTCACAGGGGCCGGTTGACCATGCCTCCCCTCGCCCGCTCACGGCTGAAGGGCCGGTTGACCATGTCTCCCCTCGCCCGCTTGCGGGAGAGGGGCCGGGGGTGAGGGCGACTCGCCGCGCGCCAAAACTGCAAGTCGGGGCGGTAGTCCGCGCGCCAAAACTGCAAGTCGGGGCGGTAGTCCGCGCGCCAAAACTGCAAGTCGGGGCGGTAGTCCGCGCGCCAAAACTGCAAGTTGGGGCGGTAGTTGCACTGCCGCCCCCGTTCGCGACGCCGCGAGCCGTGTTCCCTCGCCCTTTGGGAGAGGGGCCGGGGGTGAGGGCAACTGACATTCAACAGCGGCCCCTTCAGTTCTGGCCGGCCCCACCTCCTCGCCGTCTGTCAACAAAAGCCCCCCTAGCCCCTGACAGGTCCGGCCTCAGTCCCAAACCTCGCAATCGGGCAAAACCTTTGCCGCCCCTTGTCGCGTCACCTTGGTGCCAGCGACGCCCAAATCCCAAAGTTTGGTCAATCCCCGGAGATGGATTAATCCCGCATCAGTGATCTGAGTGCGTGCGAGCCAAAGGCCATCCAGACGTGTCAATTCTTCGAGATTCGCCAAGCCAGCATCAGTCACTTTGGTCCCCTCGAGACTTAGCCTAATCAGGTGTCTCAATCTCCGAATGTGGACTAGTCCGGCGTCCGTCACCTGGGTATTGTCAAGCATCAGCGTTCGCAGCTCAACCATACCTTCAAGGTGCGCTAGATCGGCATCGGTGAAAGGTCGTCGTTTCTCAAAGACCACGCTGGTCACCTTCACCAACGAATCGTCCCGCAGAAGTGTTCCGAGCCAGGTCCGTTCAGTCCAGCCTGTTCCGCCGGCTGTTTTGATCGCTTCAAATACCTTCCAGTTGTTATGCTCACATTGCTTCTCAGCCGCCACTTGGCTACAGGGAACGGCAACGGCCGCAACCAGCAATAGTAGCAAACGGAGGCTGTATTGAAACTGACGGTGCAGTAGGGTGGCAGCCACGAGCAACAAAAGGAGTAGCAGAAGTGTTAATGCCACTGCTGCGAGGCCAAGCACCGCAATGCGATCCTTGTACTGATCGAGCTCGAACCAACAACACTGGTCAGCCAGAGCCAGAAATCCATCCGCTGCAAGCAGTCCCACTACGAGATGCGACGGGGCGGGAAGCCACATGAATGCACCTTTCCTGCGATTTATTTCGATTGCTTGGGTGCGCTAGGCGCGAATGGGATTGGGTGGAGTACTTCCGCCGCTCCGCTGGCCTCGATCACCGGGACCGTTCGGCCGTCCAGCAGCAACTCCGCACCGCGGAGCCCACAATCTCGCGTTTTCTTCCCGACTTGCGTGGGGAAATGTCGTCCATTCCTGCACATCAAGACTCGCTGGACCGGCACACCCCCGAATCGATCGTCCCGAATCCGATGTCCCCCAATCCCCAAATCCCCCGAATCCGGAATCCGAGCCGCTTACCGCCCTCCCTTGACCTCTGGCGAAGGCAAGTCGGACAACGGCATCGCCTTCGCACGAACCTCTCTTAGTAGCTCTCGAAGATGTTGTGACGATACACAGAAGTTGAGGCTGCGTCCATCGGCGGCCTGATATCGCCACGATGCTATTCCAGCCAACTGCCCGCGTACGTTTACAAGTGGGCCACCCGTGCTGCTGGAAAATGGTGCTGTGACTTCAATCCACTGCGCATTCAATCCAAAGCCCATGGTGTTTTGATAGAAGCCAGCGCCGTTAATGCCATCTAGAAATTTGCTCACCGCTCGTCCTGGCCAAATTGCGCCAACAGTGCCATCGTGGACGGCCCGGCCCATGACGAGCACTTTCTCGCCGACCGCCGGTTCCCTGTCGGCGATTGGCAGTGCGTGGAGTCTTCTCTCTCCAGGATTAACCTTTAGGATCACGAGGTCCTGCAATGGATTGCTGGCAACCCATCCATCGACGGTCAGCGCCCCGCCATTATCATCGGATAGCACAACGCTAACCTTTTCCGCGCCCTCAATTGCCCGATAGGTTGTGACAACTAGCCCAGTGGCGTCGGCGACGACCCCCATTGCCAGAGCATCTTGTCCTCTCTTCTTCATTCTCAGCTCGACAACCGATGGCCGCACGCCCGTGACGATCGACGCGCGCACTGATCGGTCGCCTAAACTACGACCGATATCGCCTAGATCCGTCAATGGCTTCGTCCCGTTTCCCGCTAGCGAGACAACGCGCGCCACGTCGACCGATGAAAGGGCCAACGCCTCACTTTCCTCACCTCGCCATGCCGCCATCCCAACAACTTCGCCTTTGTCGTTTGCTAGCGGACCTCCTCCGGAATGCGCGGAAAGCCCCGCCGGGAAAGCGATCCACGTCGCTTTCAACGCCCGATCATTGTGGGCGATCCACCCATAGCCGGCCCTGTCCAGGGAAATGCCTAATTCTTGGCCCTTGGCCACGCTGGCAACCCAGCTATCGGAACCGGCCCACCCGTCTTCGACTGCACTGAAGTAGTAGACGCGTTCTCGACGCTGGGGTAGCTTTTTGGCTAACGTTACGGCATGCAGTTTCTTGTCGCCCGAAGCGATGCGCAGAATCACTAAATTGATCTCAGGCGCAGCGGCTGCAAAACCTCGAACCTGGTAAGTTTTCTTGAAAGTCCTTGGATCATGGTCGGCAGGGAAGTGGACGATTGCCGATTGCGCCCCGGCAATGGCATTGTATGTCGTGGCAACCAGCCCCGAGGCATCAACCACAAAGCCGCTCGCCAACCTCTTGTCAACTCGAATCGAGACCAGCGAAGGCTGAAGTTCGACGGAAACGTCGTGCAGATTACCGATGTCACCTCTCGTCGGTATCGTAATCAGCAGCACCAAGACGATAAGAATCGCGCGCTGCCACACGGCTGGAACTTGCCTTGCGCCATCGGTCATTGCAGAATTCTCCTTTAACGGAACACGACTCGACCGAACACAAAAAAGCACAAAAAGGCACGAAAAAGGGGGCGGAAATATTGTCCCTCGCCAAGAGGCTTTCCGGCGCACGTCCAATGATGCTGCCGACACCCGACCATCCCTCCCCTCGCTCCGGAGAGGACCGGAGCGATCTCATCGTAGCGACTGCGACAACGACCGACTAGAACGCGTTCCCGACCGCGAGCAAAAGCAAGCAGAAGTTCAGAATGTCCCGGGAATGTCCCCTTTGTTCCTCCCCGACTTCCAACGGGAAATGTCATCGGTCGTTTCTGTCGTCAAGACTTGCTGGTCCAGGACGCGCCGTTGCGCGCTCAGCACTACTGCTTCTCCACGATTTCAATCTTGTGTTCTCCAGGTGAAAGATCAATTGGTCCGTTCTTCTGCCTACCGAGTTCCACCCATGCCACACCCTTCATACCTGGATTGGTCACTTTGACTGCAATCGCTACCTTGCTCTTCACTCGCATGAGGACCCTGCCCTTTTCCCCATGTACAAGCACCTCACCGATCAGGGACTCGCCATCCTTCGCGTCATACACCTCAAGCCCATCGTAACGTTTTCCGTCCACCTCCCGGTTGCAACCCCGAACGCCGGGCGAGGGCGGGTCTCCGCTTTTGCCCCTAAATAGCTGGCCCTCGAGGGAAAAAGTAGATGGGTGGATACCGCGCGTGGCGCCCTTGTCCCAGTCATAAGTCACGACAATCGCAGCACCCTTTTCGGACGAGAGCACAGCAGGTGCTCCATTGGACCAGGATCGGTAAGACGGCCGCTCGCATGCGGAAATGCTTAGGATGTAAACCAGAAAAAGCAATAGCGAGGTCCTCGGCAAAGCGTTTCGCCATCTCCAATCGGCGCGAGGCACCGTGTTTCCAAATGCGTATTGAACCATTTCGATCCTCATCGAGACTTGCTGGACCAGGAAAGCAGTCTCTGCATGGCGCACAGACTGATTGTCGGCCGCGTCATCAACAGTCTCCCGTGAGGCATTCTTAACGTCCTCCAACAAATTCAGCTCTGCGACAAACGGTCGCTTCCGCTGCGAGACCACCGGCCGCCACCACTGGTCCCGCCGCCGCGACATGATGCTTATGGTTCTGACCCATGACATCATGCTCCTGTTACCGCTCGGTCTCATGGCCAGAACGCGTTCCTGACCGCGAGCAATAGCAAGCAAAACCGGACATTCACCAAGCCTTCGTTCCCTTCGCTTTTTACCGACCCATTTACTCTTTTCCCCAGGCCCTGCTACGCGCTTTGTCGAATCCCGCTTCCCGTTCCTGCGCGTGCTGGCGGGTCCTGTCGAGCTGCCGCTGCAGTCTGGCAGGCGCTTGTTTGGTCAGTTCTTTGTGTTTCCTTCGTTCGAGCTCCTCGGCAAACTTCTTTCGCGTTTCTTGTTTCAACTGCATCTCGCTTGTCGTAAGATCTCGTTGCGCATCGAACGCCTCCTGCCGCGCTTTTTGCATTTCTTCCTTTTCGTCGCTCGTCGCTTGATTAGCCGGCACAAGGCGAAAACCGTCGGACGCCACTTTCACCAGATACTCGTTCTGCGGAGCCTTTTGCGACTGCCACTTCCACTCTTCGATCCACCGCGGCCGCCCTTTTTGAAAAAGGCAGAGAACACCGTCCTTTTTGCCTCGCTTATATTCGGCGTAAAACAGTCTTGTACCGTCTTCGGCCCACCGCTTGCGAGGTCCGTCCAGCTCTCCGTCTTTGTATTGCGCCAAGGTCTGTAGACCGCCGTTGGCGTGTAACGTTGCGACCCAACCGTGGAACTTCCCTTTGTTCTTGGCCGCTTCACTTATCGTGACCAGGGCGCGGACTGAGCCGCCGGGATACTCGGCGCGGTAGATGCTCAGGCCCTCGGGATACAACTTGTCTTCCCAGTTGTGCGGCATCTCCAGCTTGACTTCGGTCAACGCCACGCCGGAGGGCAATTTCAATGCAACCGGCCTCGACGTTCCATCATCTCCTTCCGAGCCGGCATGGATTCCACGGCGTTTCTTCGGCCGGTCGGGCTTGGTCACCGAACTGTCGCCGTCGAAGGGAGCTTCGTGGCCGGCCTCGTCGCGCTTCGCGAGCCACTGGCACACGCGACGCAAGAGCCGACCATATTGCGGAAAGTGTGGATCGCAACCCCACGTGATGAAAGACGTGCTCATCATGCACACCCGCCCCCGGCCCGGCGAAGCGACCGCACAAACCGTGCGATGTTTGGCATCGTAGGCCACCGGAACAGCGCCCGACGAAAGAGTAATGTGGGAGTTGGTCGCAGCGGTCTTGGGCCAACTCAAGCGGGCCAGGCCGCTTGCGATCGGATGCGAAGTAAACTGCGCGGGGTTTCCCGGGCACGTTCCCGTCGTCATCAGAAGTCCAAATGGCGCGCCGATCTGTTCCATATCGGTGCCCTGCGGGACGCCCCCTCGGGCCGCGCCGGTAATCAATAGGCCGCCGCCGTCATACACGAATCGAGCCACGGCGTCGTATTCTTTCGAGCCGTAGCTCTTGAGTCTTCCCGCGTGCGCCACTACAAGGATGTCGCAGCCCTGAAGCGACTCCTGGCAAAGCGGCGCCTGGATAGCGGACCACCGGCTGTCGTCGGCCGCGGTCGGATGATTGGCCGCGCATCGAAGAATCCAGGGGCCGAGGTCGTTGTGATACGTGTCAACGGCAATGCGCACGACACCCGAGGTATCGGCGTTCCCGACCTTCGCCGGGCGCTTGGCGGTTTCGGTGGCGGCAGTCAGTGCGTCCGGCATGTGCGGCGATCTTTGTTCCGCTTGGGCGCTCTCAAAGCCCGCCGGCGACGAATTGCTGGTGAGATTGGTCGTTGCGGACTGCGCAGACGGAGCGCGTGCCGGCTCGGCCACAGCAGTCTCTTCTTTGCGGCCTATGTCAACGGACTTCCCCCGGTGCGCCGCCTTGGACGCCTTGCGCTGCGTCGCCGTGGCGATTTTCGGAACCGTAGGCGTGGGCGTGGTGCGCATGAAAGCGGCGACCCCCCCTACCACCAGCAGCGCGGCCGCAGCAGTTGCCAGCGGCAACAGCCACGCGCGCTTTGGACGCGCAGCCGGCCGTTTGAACAACTGACTTGGCACCGGCGGAGGACTGACGACGCGATGCGACGCCGGGGGCGCGCCGCTCGGCCTGCGCGACAACTGCTGGTCGTAGGCAGCCTTCTTTTTCGGATCCAGCAGACATGCCTTGGCAGCAGCCAACTCGTTGAGAATCTTCTGCGAAAGCGCGGAATACCGCCCCAATTGATAGGTCCGCACATGGGCTATCCGCTGCTCGGCCGCGTCGCGGATCACTTCCGGATCGGCCTCGAACAGCTCGACCCCCAACAGGCGATAATGGTTCGGCGGTTGGTCCTTGAGCGGTATCCCCAACCAGCGATGGTACGGGTCGAATATCCCCGGCATGCGAGCACCCCACTTGTATGAGAGGATAACACCGTCTAATATACACGTTATTCTTATCTGCTCAACCTACCCACGAAGTGGGCATTTCGGCGGGTTGATCGTCCCCCGCCGCTGAGCCCGGGAGGAATCAATCCATGTCAAGCGACATCGCGCGTCGGTTCACTTGGTCTGCACTTCGATGGGCTGGGCGATTGCTCGCCTGTACGGTGGTCTGGCACGCCGCAGCGTCGTTCGGCGTCACTCCGCTCTCTGACTTGATCAACTCTCAGGCGAACTACATGAGCTCCTACGGCTACATGCACGTGCGGCTCGCCGAAGCGCGGAAGATCAACGCCGAAGCCGTCGCCTTGGAAATCGACAACTCCGTCAAATACGTGGAAGCGTACTTCAAACGCCGCGAAATCAATAAGAAGGCGTGGCGCGAAGCGAATCCAAACTACATGGAAATCGTTAGACGCCGCGAATCGGTGCTGAAAGAGCGGGTGGAAAAGCAGTACCAGGAGGCCATGCACGGTAACGTCACCGAAATGTCAAACTGGCTGTTGCGGGAACTCTCCAATTCGGTCGTCTCCTACCAATACGTGTTGGTCGGAAAGAATCCGATTCAGCCGGAATTGGACTTCCCCCTCACTCACCACGACCTCAAGCTCATTTGGCTGACCGACGGCGGTCGCAAGGGAAGCCAGTTGCGATTCCGCGCGGCCGACGGAAATGTATTGGCGCCAAAGTGGCCCCTTGCGCTGCGCGGCCGCCAGTGCGAGGCCGCCCGCGACAACTTCGAACGCACACGCGACGCGGTCGTCAAAGAAGTCCGCGAAAAGGGCGAGATTAGCCCCGAGAATCAAACCAAACTCATGCAGGCTGTCAACGGACTGTATGCGGCCCTAGACACTGCCTATCCCAGCGCGAAACGCGACGACGCTCCCCAGGAACGCCTCACCTACTTGGCGGGCAGGCGTTTCGTGCAAACCTTGGTGGCCGCGGCCCATAGGGCAATCTCCATCAACGATGCGTCCGTCTTCAGCGGCCAACTCCGCTTCGAAGGCAACAGCCTCTTCGGCCTCATCCAACACATGTATCGGCACGGCCTGGAATTCGCCCCGCCCGAGCCCGGCGGAGAGGGCGCCTACCAGCCGCTGTACACCAACCTCCGCCAGATCTACATGAAAATGCAGTCCGCTCCCGAGGCCCAACAACGCAACGCAACCGAGACCCAGCGGACGCCCGACGACCCGGATAAAACCAACAAAGACGGCGCCGCTTGATGCCTGGGAGACTGTGTGCATGACAGTGGAAATACGTATTCTCTCGGGCGCTAGGCGAAATGAGCGCATCGCGATCGATGGCCGGGCATTCCGCGTGGGCTCCGACCCCGATTGCGAAGTCTTCTTCGATCCCCACCGCGATCCCGCGGTCCAAGGCCGATCAGCGCAGTTTCATCTCCGTGAAGAC
>JAJFUI010000184.1 GCA_021372555.1 Planctomycetaceae bacterium
AGAACTCAACCAGTTGCATTCCTCGGTGGCTCCTTTGACAGGGGTGAGGTTGTGTGGTCGTAGATCGGCTTGTCGAATGGACGAAACAGGATCTCACCGGAAAGCGCGTCGTCCAGTCGTTTGACGCCTTCGTTAATATAATTCTCGTCGATTTCGCACCCCCAAAACCGCCGGCCGTGAATAAGCGATGCAATACCTGCGGATGCGACGCCAGCGAACGGATCGAAGACGAGGCCGTCAACCGGCGTCAGTGATAAGACGAAGCGGTCGACAAGAGCCACTGGAAACTGACAAGGATGAAACGTCTTCTCAATGTGGTTACTCTTGACGTTAGGGACGTCCCAGACGGGCATATCCCATGCGGTTAGCATGTTTTCGTCAATGGCCCAAACGTCCTCGGGGTTCTTGCCCTTGGGATTGCAGGAGTACTGTCCCACTCGCGGACCTTTGAAGTGCTTCTTGCCTGGATACTTCGGCTTGATACGAACAGCATCGAGATCGAAGTAGTAGTCATCTCCCTTCGTGAACCACAGCACAACCTCGTAGCGGCCGCTGAAACGGTGCTTGCAGTGGAGGCCGTGACCGAAATGCCAGACGATGCGATTGCGGAGCTTGAGGCGGTGACGGCGGAACCGCTCGAAAAAGAGAATGTCGAGCGGAAGAATTTCGCTTTCCTTGCCGGTGGTGCCCTTCTGCACGAAGTTGCCGACCTGCCAGCATATGCTGCCAGACTTTTTGAGTCGCAGCAGCGACTTTTCCAACAAGCGTTCTTGCCAGGCAAGATATGTGTCCAGCTCGATCGGCTGCTCGTATGGTTTTCCGATGTTGTATGGCGGAGATGTTATGACCAGGTCGAAGACTTCCCGCTCTGGAAGCGCGTCGAGAAACACTTCAGCATCTCCCTGCCACAAGAGCGGACTCGGCAGATTACCCTTCCTGATTCGACTCTCGGATCTAACTACTCGGGTCTTGCTCACGCGAAATCCTGTTCTATCAGCGCGGCCTAACTGAATTTGGCCCGATTCTACCCCCAGAGGGGCGAGGATGCAATCACGGGGCGGGGGACTTGGGTCACGACTAAAGAACGCGAAAACCGCGAAAGGCGGTTGGCCGGTGACTCGGTAAGCAGGACGGCGAGGCACCCTCACCCCCTGCCCCGCTCCCGCACGCAGCGAGGGGAGACATGGTCAGGCGGCCGGCTCGCGCACGCAGCGAGGGGAGACACGGTCAGGCGGCCCTCACAGTGGGCGGCCGCATGGTCCCGGTGACTGAGGCCGGCGGGCTGGGGACCGTTCGCGAATGTCAGACGCCCTCACCCCCTGCCCCTCTCCCAAAGGGCGAGGGGACCAAAGTTGCCCTCATCCCCTGCCCCTCTCCCGCAGCCGGGCGAGGGGAGACGTGGTCAGCTGGCCCGGTTCGCGCGAGCGGGCGAGGGAAGGCATGGCGATGGAGACTTGCCGACTATCTTCGCGGCTTGAAGATCACGCTGGCCAGCGGCGGGTAGGTCATCTGGATCGAGTATGGGCGGCCGTGCGTGGGAATGGGCTCGGCCATCATGCCGACGCCGTTGCCCATGTTGCTGCCGGCGTAGTACGACGAGTCGCTGTTGAAGATCTCCTCATACCAGCACTGTTCGGGCACGCCCAACCGGTAGCCGACCCGCGGCACGGGCGTGAAGTTGTTGGCGATGACCAGATAGTCCTTCGGGTCTTTGCCGCGGCGGATGTAGCTCAGCGTGCTGTCGTCGTGGTTGTGGCAGTCGATCCACTCGAAGCCGTGCCAATCGAAATCCAACTGGTGCAGCGCCTTCTCGTGGCGATACAGCCGGTTCAGGTCGGAGACGCACTTCAACACGCCCTGGTGGGTTTCCCACTGGAGCAGGTCCCATTGCAGGCTGCTGTCGAAGTCCCACTCGTTCCACTGGCCGAAGTCGTCGCCCATGAACAGCAGCTTCTTGCCGGGGTGGGTCCACATGTAGCTGTACATGAGCCGCAGGTTGGCGAACTTCTGCCACAGGTCGCCGGGCATCTGATCGACCAGCGATCCCTTGCAGTGGACGACCTCGTCGTGCGACATCGGCAGCACGAAGTTTTCGTGGAACGCGTAGATCAGGCTGAATGTCAGCTCGTCGTGGTGGTAGCGGCGATGGATGGGGTCGTGGTGCATGTAGCCGCGGGTGTCGTTCATCCAGCCCATGTTCCACTTGAGGCTGAACCCGAGCCCGCCGAGATACGTGGGTTTGGAAACGCCTGGCCAGGCGGTCGATTCTTCGGCGATCGTGAGCACTCCGGGGTGCTGGCCGTGGCACTGCTCGTTTAGTTCCTTGAGGAAGTTGATGGCCGACAGGTTCTCGCGCCCGCCGAACTCGTTGGGCAACCAATCGCCTTCCTCGCGGCTGTAATCGAGGTAGAGCATCGAGGCGACCGCATCGACGCGGATGCCGTCGACGTGGTATTTGTCCATCCAAAACAGGGCGTTCGAGGTCAGATAGTTGCGAACCTCGTGGCGACCGTAGTTGAAGATGTGGGTGCCCCAGTCGCGATGCTCGCCGCGCCGTGGGTCTTCGTGTTCGTAGAGCGCGGTGCCATCGAACCGGCGCAGACCATGGCCATCACGAGGGAAGTGGGCCGGCACCCAGTCGAGAATCACGCCGATATCGTTCTGGTGAAGCACGTCGACGAAGTACATAAAGTCCTGCGGCGTGCCATAACGGCTCGTGACGGCGTAGTACCCTAGCGTCTGGTAGCCCCAACTGGCCGACAGCGGATGCTCGCAGATCGGGAGCAGTTCGACGTGCGTGTACCCGGTTTCCTGGCAATACTCGACCAACTGGTGGGCGAGATCGCGATAGCTCAGCCATTGCGTGGGGGAGTCGCCGGGCCGCTTCCAACTGCCAAGATGAACCTCGTAGAACGACAATGGCTGTTCGAGCCAGTTCGTCTGGGAGCGATGCGTCATCCACTTGCCGTCGTGCCAGGAGTAGCGGCTCAGATCGGCAACCTTCGAGGCGGTCCGTGGCGGCAGTTCCGCGGCGAAACCGAAGGGATCGGCCTTGTCGAAGACCTGGTCGTTGTGCCGGATTTGGTACTTGTAGAGCGTGCCCTCGCCAAGGCCTGGGACAAACAACTCCCAAAAGCCGCTGGGAACATGCTTCCGCATGGGGTGACGACGTCCGTCCCAACCGTTGAAGTCGCCGACGACGCTAACGCCGGTCGCGTTCGGCGCCCAAACGGCGAAATTGACGCCATCGACGCCATCGACCTTGCGCAACTGCGCGCCGAGGCGGTTGTAACACTGCCAGTGGCGTCCCTCGTTCAACAGGTGGCGATCGAAGTCGGTCAGCAGGTGCGGGAACGAGTAGGGATCGTGTACGGTTTTGGCGGCGCGGCCGTTTCCCTCGGCCACGCGGAGCATGTAGTGCGACGGTTCGTCGCCATTGGGCGCGGGGCAAATCGCCTCGAAGAGGCCGGCTGGGTGGATTCGCCGCATGGGCAGCGCTTGATCGGCCTTCTCGGGATCGACCACCCACGCTTGCCCGCACGTCGGCAGGTACGCGCGGACCGCCATCGCCCGACGGCCCGACAGGTTGACTTCATGGGGGCCGAGCAACTCGAAGGGATTTTCGTGGCGACCTTCCACCAACCGGCCAATCATTTCGAGCGATGTCGTCGTCTGCACGCCAACCTCCAAGCGTATGTGATGCCGCGGTTGCAGCATTCTTGCTTATTCACTTCGCGACCGGAGTCGCGCGACGTTTTCTGCGATCAAGAACTCGATGCTACCCTCGACGCAACCCTGCTAACCGGGCTCCCACCAGCAGTCTCGCCCAGGCTCCGCACCAAGCGGCCAGGACGAGAGCGTGATATTTTACAGAGCCAGCCGTTGCGGCTCCATCCATCCAACTCTTGCCCGCCTTGCGCGTGCGCCAGTGCGGTCCATGGGCCAATCCGTGGCCGGCATCGATCCGTCGCTGACGGCACTCGACTCGATGGAATTGCAGCGCGCGATCCATCCGCTGCCACAGGTCGGCGTCTCGTACTGGGGTCATTTGTCCGAAGCACTCCCAGCGCCAGTCGTTTTCCTTCCACTCCTGAAGCCCGTAGAGGATGCCTTGCTCGACATACCGACTGCAACCGATCAAGGTGACGCGGGATGGCTGGTCGAGTGTTTCCAAGGCACGCAGGACGGTCAACAGGTCGAGCCGCTCTCCCCAGACGTCGGGCTCGACGTCGGTGGCTTCGATCGGCGCCGATCCATCGACCGGCCGCAGCACGAACCGCCAACGTCCAAACCCGGCCGCTCGGCTTGCTTCCGACAGTAACAGGTAATGCGGCGATTGACTACTCATCGTGTTTCCGCAAGGGGAACTATGGGGAATCTGGGTAATGCCAAACAATCAGCAAGACTGATACAATGGCGCAATCCGCTCAGTCTTGCTGGAGGGGGCAGGGGGCTGGCAGGGGCCGCGTGACCGCAAGGGAGCACCTCACCCGCTCCCTTTCGTCTATCGTCACAAGTTACGCAGCCTCTCTAGTATATCAGGTTTTTTCAAAGTGACTCGAAGCTACTTGGCCAGCATCGAAGGGGCGGGGCAGGGGGGCAACACCCGTCCGCGCCGAACCCAAGCGGCACGCGGCGACATCGGTGATGGAATCAGCTTCGGGCAGTGAGACCGCCTGACTCCGCAATATTTCCGCCGTAGGACCGTTTCCAACACGGGCCAGACCGGGAGAGTTCCTGTGGCGAATCGAGGCAGAAAACCGAACACCGGCGGTTTCACGCTGGTCGAGCTGCTGGTGGTGATTACCGTCATCGGCGTGCTTATCGCCTTGTTGCTTCCAGCAGTGCAAGCGGCGCGGGCAGCCGCCCGGCGCACGCAATGCGGCAACAACTTGCACCAGATTGGCGTTGCCGTGGACATGTATGTTGACAGCCAGGGAGTGAACGGTCGATATCCCGACGCGGCAGCGGTGCCGAGCAGCGACAGCGATCTGCCAAGCCTTCCAGCCGCACTTGGGAAGTTCATCGAATCTAACGCCGACGCGTTTCGGTGTCCCGCCGACACCTACTACGAGGAAGACAAGCTGGATACTTGTTTCGAAAAATTCGGGATTAGCTACGAGTACAATCGCCGAGAGCTTGTCTCCGAGTACCTGAAGCCAAAGACGCGTGTCGAGTCGCTCACCGATCTTAGGACGCGGAAGAAGATTCCGTCGGCACAACTGATGATCGCCTTCGACATGAACCCCTTCCACGGCCCGAAAGGCGATTCGACTTCTATCTTGATCTTGTACGCGGACGGGCACGCGGAATAGCGATGCTGCAAGCGACCCGGGTGGATAGCGAGAACGAGTAATGAAACGGCGACGGACAATTTTTCTCGTTGGTTTCCTCTTGATGCTGCTGGCTGGAGGCGCGTGGATCGTGTTTGGCCGAGCAGACTCCCAGGTCGAAAAGGTCAAGCAGATTGAGAAGGAGCTGTTCGCCAGCGGGAAGCGTCCGTCAAGGGAGGATTTTGAGAAGTTCCGCAAGGAAGTCGACAAGCTCAGCCCGCAGCAGCGATGGCAGGCGATGAGCCGTGGACCGGGCGATCGAATGCGGAAGGAAATGGACGCTTACTTCAATCTGCCGAAGGACAAGCGGGCAGCCTATCTCCGAGATCGGATTCAGGAGATGGAAAAACACCGCGCGGAGATGGAGGCGAATGGCCCGCCAAAGGGTCTGCCGCCAAACGGAGGTCCGCCGCCCGGCGCCAATGGTCAGGGACCAGGCGGGCCGCCGCCCGGCGGTCCCGGTGGGCCAGGAGGGCCAGGCCAAAGAGATCCCGCGCGTGAGAGGGAGCGGCTTGCCGGGATGCTCGGGCACTTGTCGCCGACAGATCGGGCGAGATTCTCCGCGTTCCACGACGCGATGGCCAAAGAGCGCATGGCAATGGGACTCTCGCCGATGCCAGCGCCGCCAAGCCGACCGCCTGGAGGTCAGCCCTCGAAGTGACGGCGGCCCGGGAAAGGCTTGCGATTCAGACTACCGTGGGAAGTGGCAACGCATTGCTACAGCGATTGTCCCCGGTAGCTCAGATCCAACAGGTCCATCGGGTGCATCACCTTGAGCGAGAGTCTGCGCCGACGGACTTCGCTCTGGATTTGGAGCAGGCAGCCGGCGTTGCTGGCCAGCACGATCTGCGCGCCTGTCGACACGATGTTTTCGATCTTTCGCTTCGCGAGCCGGTC
>JAJFUI010000210.1 GCA_021372555.1 Planctomycetaceae bacterium
CCACTTGGCCCTCGTTGGAATCACCAACTCCGGCTGCCGTCGCTGGCACGCCCGAAGGATCCCCGCAGCCAGTCGTTGCGGTGGAATTGCCGACACATGCACCCCCGCCCCCGGCGCCCGTGCGTGCTCCGGAACCTCCTGGGACCCTTCCAGCGGATAGAGCCGCGGAGAATCGCGGCGGATTGGACCGGGGCAGACCAGCAGGACATGCAGTCCTTGTGGGCCCAGTTCCAGTCGCAACTGCTGCGAGTAGGCCGCCACCGCAAACTTCGTCGCAGGGTACGCCCCCACCCATTGCGCCGCCGACTTCGCGGCCAGCGACCCGATGTTGACTAGATGCCCTCGCTGCTTGAGCAGGTGCGGTACCCCCGCCCGCGTGCAACGCACCAGGGCGATAAAGTTCAGCTCCATCAGGTCACGAAACTGCTCCGGCGTCGTCCCCATCGCGCTGCCGCGCATCGACCGCCCCGCGTTATTGACCAGCACGTCAAGCCGCCCAAAGCGTTCCAGCGACTGGGCGAACATCCGGTCGACATCGTCCTGCTTGGTCAAATTGGCCTGAACGCCCAGCGCGCTTCGACCCGCGGCCCGCATCTCATCCGCGGCCCGATCCACCGCATCGGCCTCCAGCCCGACCAGCACCACGTGCGCGCCAGCAGCCGCGTAGGCGTCGGCAATCACCCGCCCTAGCCCGCTGCTGCCGCCCGTTACTAACGCCACCTTGTCTTTCCAGCACTTCATGGCAATAGAATACCGCGAATTCCGCGAAGACACCAGCGGGGCGACGTCGCCATCAACACCGTTCACGGCGAGAGAAGGCGACGCCAGTCGCCGTTGATGAAAGATGTCGCCCGGCAGAATTACTTTCCCAAAACCTCCCCGCCCGTTGTACGGCGGAAACGGCAAAATCTTTTCATCTTTCGGGCTACTGCCAGTCCTGTCGACGTGGCACTTCTTCCCGCATGCCGACCAACTCCGAACGCCGAAGCCCAGTCGCCGGCCTTTCGTGCGGCGCTGCCACTCCATGCGCATCGCCGGAACAGCTCGTCGTGCGGCGGCGGCTCATTAACATCAACAAACTCGGCATCGCCAAGGCGCTAAACAGGCAGCAGGCCATCCCAATCGTCAGCGCCCGCCCAAGACTCTGCAACCCCTGATGGCTGGCAATCATCAGGCTCCCGAAGCCCACCATGTTCCCCAGCGAGTTGATGAATACCGCATTGGCCGTCGAGTCGCTGATGCAATATTGGCCGCCTCGTTGACGGCGGAAGTCATGCACGACATGCACGCCGTTGTCCACGCCAATGCCAAGAATCAACGGAAGAACAATCATGTTGGCCGCGTTGAGCGGCAGGTCGACTAACCCCATGACGCCAAACATCTGCGCCATTCCCAACCCAAGCGGAAGCAACGCCAAAAGTGTGTACCAGACGCTGCCAAAGTCCAAATACACCACCAGGCAAACGATCACCGTCGCGTAAATCGCCGCCTGCTCGTAGCTTCGCTTCATCTGGCGCGACGCCTCGTAAATCTGCATCGGGTTGCCCGTGGCGTCGTGGTCCACGTCGCGCACCTCGCGAATGAAGCGTTCCGTCGCCGGCATGTCCCAGATGTCAGCGCGACTGTAAACCTTAAGCAGCTGCTTCCCCGATTGCCCCACAAATCGAGTGACGAGCCCAGGCGAGATGTCGCTCCACCGTGGCGGCTCCGGATCCGACGCCGTTCGCAGCAGACGCAACCGGTCGAGCATGTCTGCGGCAAGACGCTGCTGGTACCTGCCCACGCGGCTGCAAATCTCGGCGGGCGTCAGGTTCCGAATCGCCTCTCTCGCCTGCGCCACTCGCCGGGCCGTCTCGCTCAGTTGCGGCGCCATCGACAGCAGCCTCTGCAACTGCGCCAGGCCGCTCTCAAGCTCGCGAGCATCCCCCACCGCAATCTGCGGCGCCGCACTGGGCAGACTGCTGAGCCGTGCATGAATCCCCGCAATCAGCGGTTGTCGCCGCGCGTCCACACTGGGGATCACCGCCGCAATCTCTTCCACCCTCGCGACGGAAGGCTGACGAAGCAGCGCTTCCTTGCGCGACAACGCCTCTTCCCGACTGCCCGCCATCGACAACGCATAGTAGGCGTTCTGCCCCGTTCGCTCCGTCATCGTCTTGGCCAACCGGACGCATTCGAGCTGCGGTGGCTGAAGGTTCATCAAATTGTGATCGTAGCGAAGATGCTTCAGCCCCACAAAGCCCAGCGCGCTAACCCCGATCAAAACACCTAACGTGAGCGTCGGAAACGCGTGGACCCGAGTGAAAAAACCGCCGAGTCTCAGTTGGCTCGGCATCGCCGTGGCCGGCCGCTCAGCATCCGAAAGTTGAAGCATTGCCGGCAGGAGCACCGTGGCGGCCACAAAACACAAGAGGATCCCTCCCCCCGCGATCATTCCCAGTTCGGCCACGCCCGTGAACTCCGTGAAACCAGCCGCGAAGAAAGCGATGGCCGTGCTCACCGCGCCCGTGGCGATGCCCGGCCCGACGGAACCCGCCGTCTCCACGATCGCCTCACTGCTGCAGCGGGCGCTCCGTCGCTGGTTCAGGTAGCCCGCCAGATAGTACACGCCGAAGTCGATGCCCTGGCCAATCAGAATCGCACCGAACGCGCTGCTCAAAATGTTCAAGTGCCCGATGGCCAGCGTCGCAAATCCGAATGCCCAGCCCATCCCTGCCGTCAACGCCAGGCTGCCGATCAACGGATGCCGCCATCCCCCAAAGCCAGCCAAGAACACGAAAGCGACCCCGACAAACGACAACACGCTCGCCCAGCTCATCGACGTCTGGCTCGAACGCATCTCGTCGTTTTCAATCACTGGCAATCCGGTCAGCCCAAGGCTCACATCTGGATTTCGTCCCTTCACCTCCGCGACGATCTCACGCAGACTCTCCAACCCTTTCGTGTGCGGATCGAAACTCTCCGTGTCCGCTGTCGCCAACTTCAGCATCACGAACCCAAGCGTGCCATCATCGGTCACCAGAGGCTGGCATCCCAACATGTCCAATTGAGAAGCCGCCCCCAGCGCGTCCGGCCATGGCGACCGATACGCGCCGCCAGCTTCCAGCGCACCCGACAACATCCGCAGCACGCGATCCAATTCCGAAAACATCTCGGGCGTCGCAGCGGATCGGGAAGACGCCATCCTCTCCATTCCCGCCGCCATCCGACCAATCATGCCCACCAAACTCAGCGAGTTCCAATCTCCGCCCAGGATCGGCGCGGCACGGTCCAGAAAACCGCCAATCGCCGTCAACTGCTCGGGCGTCAGATAATGCAGCCCCTTCTTCCGCAATCGTGTCAGGTCGTACTGGTGCATCACCGCGCTGAACAGATCAGGATGCTGCTCCAGTGCGTCCGCCACGTCCTTCATCGCGCCTACAACCCGCTCTGGACGCTTCGACTCCACGACGACAACAACGTCCTCCTGGTCGCCGAACTCCTTGGTGTACGCCAGCCAGCGCTGATGGTACTCGCTGTGCGGATTCAGCAAATCGGCGCGGCTGTTGCGGAACCCCAGGCGCGCCGCCGTCACGGCCACTGCGCAAACCGTCACCAGGCCCGCCAAGAGGATCGTCGCCCGCGGAAAACGAACAGCCAGCCGCGTTATGCTGCGAAGCGGCCTCGCCAGCGCGGAGGCCTCCGTCGTCTCGACTTGCGAAGTGCTTTCCCGGGGCATCATGCCGTCGCCATTCTCGGAAACAAAGCGATCGCGGCAGCACGCCGCGTCCCATCACTACAAGGTCGTGATTCAGCCCGTCGCTCTGGACAGAACCAAACGACGAGCGGGGGGTGGGCATTCTAGCCAGCCCGCCCACACCACGTCAATGCGGCTGACTTGCCCAGCGCAGTAACGCATTGCGGCGGCCCGCCGTGAAACGCTCGGCCGCAGGCTTGTGGTGCAGCCGTTTGCGGTCCACGTGTTTGTGGTGCACGTGTTTGTGGTGCAGGCGTCCCGCCTGCAAATCCAGTCGCCAAGCGTTGCGCCGCATCACGACGGCCAGCTCGACGGTCTCCTCCCATCCCGACCGCAAGCAACCACTGCGCCCAACTCGGCCCCCGGCCAACCGCCTTGACCCGACCACTGACTTCCGATACCCTTTCGACGATGAATCCGGTCCCCTTCAATCTCCGCGACGCAGTCCGCCATCCCTGCCTGGCAGGGTTGGTCGCTCTTCTCTTTGGAGTGACGGCCGTCGGATTGGTGGCAGCAGCAACAGCATCAGTCTCGCGTTTCACAGCCTCGTCGACCACGGCGGTTTGATGCTCAAGCCAGACGCCCCGGTGGTCTTCAAAACCAATTTCGCTGCCGCGCTTCTCGCGTCGAACAACCTGGCCGGATGTCTGAGCGTCTTGCACGAAATCGACGACGAGGAAA
>JAJFUI010000234.1 GCA_021372555.1 Planctomycetaceae bacterium
TCGCGCTCGCCTGCGTGGGACGAGCGCGACCGCCGCTCAGGGGATTGATAATCATCCGCATCGCCGGGCGCGACGACGTTCGACGCCGGCGATTTTGCCGACGCCCTTACCGACGCCCTTCGCGGCCTTTTTCAATTTGCAGAGCGGGCCGCATCGGCGACACTTTTCCTCGTCGCAACAAGCCTGGCTGGCGACGGCCGTCGCCGCCGCGGTGGCGCAGCGATCTCCTTCGCACACCGATGCGGTGGCCGACGCCTTAGCGTGGGCGGCCATCGCCGTGTTAGCGCTGCACGTCAGCGCGAGTACAACCAAAAGAGCGACGCACGCCGCAAGCAATCCTCGCATTTCGATCCTCCACTTAAAGGCAAAACAGAAATAGCAGCGTCAGAACAACCTTGACGCCAACAACCAACTTCCAATGATCGAGACACCACGCTTGAAACCGCTTCCAGTCGATGGCCCCGACCTCACCCGTATTTCGGCGATACTCAGCCAGCAGCCGGCCGCCGAGCTTCACCTTGCGGTACGTCGTCGCGCGGCTCAGTCGGGCGAAGTCAAACCGCCGGCCGTGCGACGAGAAACACTTCTCGACCTCGCCGCGGTTCGTGCGGAGCGCGTCGGAGAAGAAGCCGAACGCCTTGATGCAGTCGCCGGTGCTGTTGATCTGCGGTTCGGGACGGCGATTCATGATTACAGTGCGGTGGCGATTTGGCTGTGGATCCGCTCGCTCGCATCGCGCTCGGCTTGCCGCTGGCGTTTGGGTCGCGCCCGCATCGGCTCGCCAAATCGCTTTTGAAACGTCGCCGCCGCCGCGGGCGTGTAGGGCCTCACCTGCACCCGGCGCAGGTGCCTCGCGGCGTCCTCGCGCACGCAGGGATTCCAGGCGTGCCAGTCACCGAGGTGGCCGAAAACGAGGTGACACCTCGGGCAAAGCGCGATCAGATTCGACGGCTCCAACTCGAGCGCGGGATAGGCGTGAAAGGGGCGAATGTGATGCACGTCGCACTTCTCGCCGCAGCCGCATGCCTCGCAACTCGGGTGATCGGCAAGATAGGCTTTGCGCACTTCTGGCCACCTCCCGCTCCGCTCCGCGGCTTGGCTCGGGATTGACGTCACCAGCAGCCACAGGCCGCCGACGAGCGCCGCCAGATAGATCGCGTACACAAGCAGACGCCATTTGCGCATTGTCATTTGCCGATCTCCAAAACGATGTCACAGACAGCCGCCAGATCATCGAACTCCCAAAACTGGCCGGCCCTCTTAAGCCTAAGTCCTGCGGCCTTCATGCAGACCGCGCACGTCTCGTGGCAATAGGTGGATCGCGTTCCATCGTCGAAGAGAACGTCGTAGGAACGGCCGACAAGACGCCTCGCTTCATTGCACGCCGCCACGCGGGCGGAAACACTCCAATCGGACATGAGTCGAATGACGACGGCGCGGTCGTAGGCCGCCAGAAAATCATAGAGGCTGATTTCGCGAACACACGGCGTCACGGCCTCGACGACGACGCCGGCGCCAGTGTAGATCGCGGAGTGTTCGACGTCGTACTTGCCGAGCGGCAAGAGGAGTCCGGTCAAAAATCGCCGCGACTTGACGCCGATTACGTCGCCAGGCTGGACGGCGTTGAACACCGCACGAATCTGTGTCTCGGTGAGCTGCGGGCGTCGCCAGAAAAGGGCGACTCGGCCGGTGAGCGTCAGCGCGAGCCGCCACACTGCGAAGCAACGCGGATGCCGTTGCAGAAAATATCGGAACGCAGCAAGGTAGGGGGAGTGCTTGCGTTTCATCGGCGGCCGCGCCTCCATGATCGACTCGGTTCGGGACAGACACCGCCAGCGCAACCGCAGCCGCTTTCGTCCGGCTGCTCGCCGGCTTTCGGATCCTCAGGCAGCGGCGGCGCGGTTGTGTCTCGCGGCTGAGCCACAACGCCCGTTGTGTCCAACGTATTCGCTTTTGTGAGCGACAACGCCTTGCCACGCATGCCGTTGGGCAGCATGACTCGGGCCTCGACGTAGCCGTCTTGCCGGAATCCGGCGGCCAGGTCGTCCGCGAACTTGGCGACGTCCCGCGCGCCGTGAATGATCGGAAACGTCACGCCCGGCTTTTCGCCACCAAAACGAATCGTTGCGGCGGCTCCCGCCGCCGTGTCGATCGCCGGCGTCGCGACGGGTTTGTCGGACGGCTGTTTCGCCTGTCGCGCGGCCATCGCCGAAAAACACACCAAGGCCAGCAAGGCCAGCGTCCGCACCGTTTGCATGATCGTCGTCGCCATGATTTACCCCGTGAACGTTGTTGCGTAAACGCCCCAGCCGTCGTTAAACGGCGTGTTGGTGAAATAGCACTCGGGCACGACGTAGCACCCCTTGTAACCGAACTGGAGCGACCAACTGCCGAGGACCAGCAGGCCGAACTCGCCATCGCGACAACACAGTCCGCCGGCTGGCGAGCACTGGGCGTGGCCATCGTTGTGGCCGGGGTTTCGTTGTGGCCGAATCCACAGGCCGCTGTCGTCCACCTCGTAGTCAGTCCCGCATTGGATGCCGTGGATTACGGCATCGCACGGGCCGTGAATCGCCGAAACAAGATGCTCGAACGATGGACAGTCGACTGCGCCGGTAATGCGATTGTCGAGCGCGTCGCGAACCTCTTCATCCGTCCAATCGCTCGCGTAGTCCAATTCGCGGGACCGCGTCGAAAATCGCGGAATCCCCATTTCCATCGCGTAGCGGAGATTGTCGCTCAGTTGCGAACCGTCGTCGTAGCCGCCGCCAGAAAAGTGATAAAGCTGGCCGGCGGAAAGGCACGCAATCGGTTGACCTCGCGTAGCACGGCTCGCGCCTTCACCGCGTACGGTGGCGAATGCGCCGCATGCGCCGATGCGATCCTGGTCCGCCTCGCCGATGTTCTTGATCAGCCGATCGACGAACGCCCTAATCTCCTCGTCGGAGGTCATGGGCCGCCACTGGTCGCGCGGCAGGAGCTTAAACTGACTCTCGTAGTGCGGCGCAAACGTCGCCTGGCCGACGCCGATCGTACGCGGCAGGCAGCCGAGGACACGCGGTTTGCCACCGCGGTGAATTGTTGGCAACGGCATCGGCTAGCCTCCGTACTTTTTGGCCAACGCGACCGCGTCGGCCGGCGTCGTAGGAATCGGCCCGCGCCAAAGCGGCTTGTCGGTCGCGTGAACGAGAATACTCAGCCGCGGCGACTCGCCGCCGCTCCCCTGAAAGTCCGCGATCTCCGCCTCGTAACCGGCGGGAATCTTTCCCTCGCGGTCGCGCGTTTTTTCCACGTCGAGACAGCGATAGCGGCCGCCCTGATTCGCCTCGGCGTACGCTTGGATCGCCGAGAGAACCGCGTCACTCGCCGCGGTTCCCACCAGCGCATTTTCCACGACGACCAAGCGAATCGGCTGCGGCCTTACCGGCAAGAACCCAGTGCCGGCCGGCGGACCGAAGTAAATGAGCACCGCGACAATCGCGAGCGCGACGTAATCAGTTGGTCGGAGGCGCATGAGGTTCCTCCGGTTGTGCAGTGGCGATCTGCGATCCGAGCAGCCACTCGGCCAATTGGGCGCGGACGGCTTTGCTCGTCGCGTCGTCGAGCGCCCGCTCGATCAGTTGATAGGCCGCGGCGATCGTGTTGGCGTCGGGCGCGGCGTCGCGTGCCGGCGCCGTCTTTCGCGCCGCCAGCCAGGCGGAGACCAGCGGCAGCACGCGAGGCGCAACCACCAACAGAATCGCGATCCCGATGCCGGCGTAATAGATGTGTTGTTCCACAGATTGGCTCCTCGAAAGCGGGATGCCGGCCGAGTCGCTCGGCCGGCATCCCGAAACGGACTCGCTATGCGGCGGACTTCTTTGTGCCGAGCAGGCAGCAGCCCAACTCGAGCAGTTCGCCAACAATCGCCTTCGCCTCGTCGGCGGTGATCTTGCCGTCGCTGAGGGCGTTCTTCACGGTCGAGACCGTATCGCGGACGTGCGTGAGCAGATCCATGAGCTTTCCTCCAATCCAGGGACACGTGTACGAAAAAGCAGTGCTGAATTGGAGTCCCGGCGCGGCCTAAAAAGCAAGCCCAATTCCACGGCCACGGCTTGCCTTTCCTCGCCCCAACCCCCCCGATTGGACTCTATTTTCAGATTCCGCGATTCTTCCCCTTTATCTACTTGCATTACATTAGATAGCCGATATAATCAGTAGCAGAGTTGAGCAAGTGACTCACTCAGCTGGCCACCGCGGCTAATCAGGTGGAGGCCAAGGAGAAAGAAGATGAGTACCTACCACGAATGCCCGATCCAACCGCATCACGCTGGCTTTGAAATGTACGAGATGAGCGCGTGCGATCTCGGCGATGGCTGGGCTGATGAAAACGATCTTCTCACGGAATGTGCGCAGAACGTTGGGCCATTGTTCGAGTTGGGTGAGAATGATTTGGATGGCACGTGCATCGAGGATATTCGGGGCAGAATCTACGGAGAGCAAGGCCGGATCTTCGGCTATGAGGTCGCCAGCGATGGCGAGCCAGAGGCACACTACTTTGCTATCGTAGAGTTGAATCGGTAACTGATCTCGGATTACCGGCCTCTGCGGAGGCCGGACACCCGCGATCAGTCCGGCACATCGCCGCGAAGGCGGGAGGCCATAAGGGAGATCGATCATGATGCACGACCCAAACAGCGTGATGCCGATTCTGCGGCGCTATTGCGAAGCGTACGCGGCCGGCAA
Source organism: Planctomycetaceae bacterium (assembly GCA_021372555.1). Taxonomy (GTDB): domain Bacteria; phylum Planctomycetota; class Planctomycetia; order Pirellulales; family Thermoguttaceae; genus JAJFUI01. Next base: position 4,726 of record JAJFUI010000234.1, read on the forward strand.
GCTGAGTTGTGAGGTAGTTCACACCTCGGGCGGCGCGCCGAAACAACGCGATACGTGGCGTGATCCGGCCGATTGTGTGGGCGATGTTCCGCCGCCGTCCGCCGACGAGGCGATTAAGTACCTTCCGGGGATTGGTGCGGATGATGACGATCAGGCTGCTCGGTGGTGCTTGGAAGCTGCGATTCTGTCGCAGTTGGCGGATTACTGCGCACCGAGCACGCCGCAACGATCCATCAGCGATCTGGCGATTCACATTGATCCGATCCAGTGATTCTTTCTCCTGCCGGCCCGGAGCGTCTCGGTCGGCAAAGGCAACATAAGAATGGGGGAGATATGGAACTTCTTCGATCAAGCGACGTTCGGCACCCAGATGGGCTCAACAGCGTGGATGGCTGCACGGACGCGTTTTTCCGAGCCGTCCGACGCCGAAGACGTGCAGCGGAAGACGAGTTGATCACGTGTGATTTTATCCAGCGTATCTTCGGCCACCTGATTCGCCTACCCGAGGCACCGTCTGCGGGCGACTTGCTTGCGATGGCAGAACGCTGGATCACGCTTGAATTTGATGAATGCTTTTGCTCCGTCAGACACTTCCTCCGCCAGTGGAATAAAAACGAATGGCCTGCGGAACTGGAATCCCTGATGACCGGCAATCAAATTCACGGTGGCTGGTCTATCCAACTCAGCCGTGCTATTCCACTCTCCGACCTTGATACCGGCTTGAGGAGGAACTGATGGGTCTTTAGTCGCTTTTTCTCCTCGCCGGCCGGGCTCCGCGAAAGCGTCCCGGTCGGCGGACCTTTTTGCGTAGGCACAATGGCGCGCACAGCAACGATCATCCGAAAGATTGCCGATGCGTTTGGCGATCCTTGGGATGCGCGCGAGGATCGGCCGACGCAACACGGATGGCCGCTCTGGCTTGGGTGGCCAAGCGGAGTTCCTCGCGGCAAGGGCGGCGTCGGTGGCCCACGTGTGATCATCACTGATTCGCTGCTGCACTACCTCGAAGAGCATCGCACAGCGCGCGGTGTTGATCTCCCGGTTGGCTCAGGGGCCATCAAGCGGCTCTGGCGGATCATCGGGCGCGACTACTACGGAGAAGTCGCCGAATGGTGGGCGGCACGCGCCGAGGATCTGGCATCGCTCACGCTCGATGCCTTCGCGAGGAAACACGCCGTAACGGAATCGGCGGCGGAAATGTGGAGATTGAGATTGTTCGGAAAGCGACTTCGCGAGGCGGGCTGGTGGCATCAGGAACCAGCAAAATCGTTGCTTGAAAGCAATGTCGCCCGCGCGTTCGTCGCCGACTCGCTTGGAATTTCAATTGGCGCTGTCGGCCGCCTACGATGGTGCCTGCGAATGGAGAACACTTGTGGAACGCAAACAGATTGATCGCCCCTGGCTGAAATTACCCCGCAAGCCGGCCGAGGAAAAACGCCGGAACATGCTCAACATCCGGCTGTCGGATGATGAGTTGAAGGCCGTCAACGACAACGCGGCAGCGAAGGGGCTGTCGCGAACGGATTACGTAGTTGCCCGCTGCTGTGGGCGGCGCACTAAGCGCTAGCGCCGCGAGACGCGTGCTTCGCCCGGCAAGTCGGACATTGGCACCGGCCGGATTGCCTGTTGCAGCCTGCCGCCGCCTTGTGCTTTCGCACGGTTTCGCGCGACACGCCGGCCGCGGCCGCGATCTCGCGCTCGGAGAGGCGGCTGTGACGCACCAGCCGATCGAGCCGCGTTTCTTGATCGAGAGTGAGCGTACGCATAGCAGCCACCTGCTGTAAGAAAATGCGGTGGTGCGTCGCTCCCTTGAAAAGCCTAGCAGGAGTACTCCCTCGCCACAAGCGGAGATGGCGGCCGGAAGTCCGCCCAAAGCTGCTGGTACCGGCAGCCGCGGCGATGGTCGACCACCAGCGTAAGAAGCGATGACGCCGGCGACACCAGCGGCGGTGCAGGATTCCCGGGCGTCGCTCGAATCAGCGATGTGAGATCTCGTTGTCGCCAGCAACAGCGGTGGAGTACTCGCGGTGGCCACCATCGCCGGCCGTGGCGGTTGGGGGCCTCTATCGGGAATCGCCAGAAGTGGCCTGGTCGGCCGCCTCCGACGCTTTTGGCGATGGCACCCGGAGCTTCTGACGAAAAATAGCCTTCAACAGTTCCCCGCCGTCGGCGATCGGCGACTGTGCCTGAAAACTGCCGTGGTCGCAGACGTGCTGTCTGCCCTCGGGCGTGAAAGCCATAACCGTCCACGTGACGAGGTGTTTGCTGCTGACGTCTATCGCAGCGCAAAGATGGGTGGTTCCTTCGGGAAGCTGAAACCCAATATCGCTACGAGTGACGTGCGTCCGATAGGTTGCTTCCCCGCGATCGTGAACCATGCAAACGAGCGCGATCGGGATCGTGGCGTTGTTCAAAGCGGGAAGCCGTGCGGCGATAGAAAGGTCTCGTTGCATTGCTTCGATCTTAACCGACTTCCTGCAATGCTGCCAGCAGTGCTTGCCGTTCCATCGGGGCCATCTTTTCGAGCTTGGCCGTCCAACGCTTCCGCCGGCGGCTGAACTTCTCACGCTCGCGATAGTCGCCGCCCAGATAGCGGTAATCGTGGAGGGCCGTCGGCG
>JAJFUI010000235.1 GCA_021372555.1 Planctomycetaceae bacterium
GCCAGGGCGATCGTCACGTAGAACGCCGATTGCGTTCGCGCCTGCACCAACACCAGCGGCACCAGCGGCGTGGCCTCACACAGCGCCGCGAGAATGCCGAGCGCGACCAGCGACGAATCGTCGACCCCGATCAGTCCCCCGAGAAACGGGGCGAAGGCGACGCACGGCAAGCCGCCGGCGACGAGCAAGGCGAGCATCAGCGTCGCCACGCTTGCCGCCGTTTCACGCCGCTGCTGAACCGTCTTCGCCTGGCAATAGAACGTGAACGTGGCGACGGTGACGCCGGTGCCCATCAAAAACACGCTGATGATCTGGCCGGTCCGCGTAAGGATTTCGAGGACGCCAAAGTCGCCTGGCGTGAGATGCCGAGTGTACAACGGCACCAGGACGATCGAGGCCACCTGGAGCATCATTGATCCGAAGCCGTACACCAGAGCGTGCTTCAGAAATCCCCCGCTGCCGCCGGCAGACTCAGGATTTGCGTCGGCCTGTTGGGAACCTGACTCGGATGCGTTTTGATTCGTGTCGCTCATCACTTGGTTCAGTCCAGTATCAGTTCGCGCGGCCCTCGCTCGTGGCAACGGCAGGCGACCTTCGAAATGCAGAACCGATACTTTCCCGACGGTTCCTGCGGAATCCGGTCGACGTACTCGCATGTGTGCGTGACACTCGGCCCGAATCGCTCCTCAACGAGCCGCCGAATGAGGTCCAGACTCGCCGGCCCGAAGTCCGGTCCGCGTACAATGCGAAATACCATCCGATCGATCGTCTCCTGGACGATCTGCAACTGGGCCACCCCAGGCACCATCACGGCGAAGTTTTCGGTCAGCGAGATGCCGGATATCCATTTTCCTTCCGGCGTGACCACGTAATCGGCCACGCGGCCGGCAATGGATTCGAGTAGCGGTAACCCGCGGCCGCAGGCGCACCGACGATCCGACATGACGGCCGTGTCGCCGAGCTGGTAGCGTAAGAGCGGCATGGCAAGATTCCGCAGATCGGTCACCACGACCATGCCGACCTCGCCGGCCGACGCCGGGGAACCGTCGGGACGCAAGACCTCGACGTAGACGCCGTCCGCGTTAACGTGCAGTCCCTGGTGCCGCTCGCATTCGCAAGCGATCAGGCTCACCTCCTCACACCCGTACCGGTTCGTGACCCGGCAGCGACAGACATCCTCGATGCTGCGGCGTTCCCAATCATGGAGAACCATCGCCGTGGAAATGATGGCGCGGGGACGAATGTCGGGCGTGTCGCGCGTGCGAAGATACTCGGCGAACAAGTACAACGAATGGGCGTGACCCATCAGCAGCGACGGCGGGCGCTTCCGCAGCCTCGCGGCGAACTCGGCGATTTGGGCCTCGTCCATCTTCAGGGTGTCCAGATACGTCTTCCGTTCGAGCAACGCATTTCGCAGCCAGCCGCGCCAGCCGCGCTTCAGGTATTCCGGATTGCCCCACACTGCGGCGATGCGCTCGCCGAGCTGCCAGCCGGACCACTCATCGGATCGCAGTGTGCAGCCGCGTTTGAATTGCTGGGCTGCCTCGTCGACAAGGATCTCGACCGCTTCCCCGGTCGAGCCCGATGTTTTGTGGCAGTGCAGCTGGGCGCCGCGATAAGCGCTCGACAGCATTTCCCGATGATGCGATTGGATATCGCGCCGTCGCAACAGCGGAATCGCCTGAAATTGCTCCGGCGTGATAGGCCGTTGGCCGTCGACGCCGACCTGCCCCAATCGGTCGACCCAAAACGCCGTCGATCGACATGCGTGCCGGACGATCTTGCCGATACGGATCCACTGACGTTGACGAATAACCTCCGGCGGGTCGAACTGCGTTTTCAGCAGTCGCCGATAGTGCCGCAAGTAGGGACTGCGTTCCCAACGCGCCCAAGCCGGGGCAATGACATGCCGCGCAACAGGAGCGAGAACGTCCATCATGGTGCGTTTATCCTTGAAGTGCCGCGCGTGCATCGGCCGGCGGCAGTGCGGCGGCGTCGCCCTCGGCCGCCAAGACTGAATCGGCCGGGTGGCATTGCCATTGCAGGAGGCAGCGCAACGCGATCGCTTGGAATGCCCCGAACCAAACCCAGGTGTAGCGGTAGAGATTGTGTCCCCCGAATCCCATCAGCAACAGCAAAATCACCGTCAAGGTGATTGCCTGGATCAGTTTGGCGGGAAACGTTCCGCGTATCCAGGGTTGCGCGCGCGACACTCGCAGCAGTTGAAAGTAGTTAGCGAAGAATGCCAGAACGACCAAGCCGAACGTGATTGCCCCCAGCGTACCGAGTTCGCCCAAGACCTGGCCGTAAAGCTGGTGCGATTCGAGCGGATACCCGCGGGCTTGCGGAAAACAACCTGGGCCGACGCCCAACATGGGATGTTCCTGCCACATTTTCACGCCATCGAGCCAACCCTGTTCGCGGCTTTCGGCCGACACCTGGGCGTTGGCCGGACCGTACGATGGATCGATCAGCGTCAAGAACCTGTTTTGCAGCGAGTCGCTCAGCATCAGCCACACGACGGGCGCCGCCACCACGAGCGCCACGGCGATCTTCAGTCGATATTGGGAAAGCAGGGTCGCGACCAGCACCAACGCGCAAAGCCCGACGAAGGCGCTGCGCGAGCCGGTGAGCAGAATGCAGATGACGGACAGGCCCACGTAGGCCATCAACAGCCGTCGATGCCACGGTCGCCTCGCCAGGTCCCAGGCCGGATAGACCAGCGTCAGCGAGTACAGGATTGATGCCGAGAACGTATTGGGGTCACTGTACGTCTCGTCGACGCCGATCATCCGCGCAATGCCCATGCGGAAGATGTAGCGCCCGCAGAGATATTCCCGGAAAGAATGGCCCATGTAGAGGCCCATTGCGATGAGGAACATCACAATGATAAAACGCAAGTCCCTTTCGTTCCGCACCGTCGTGATCAGGAGCAGGTAGAGGAGCGAGATTTTCAGATACCCCTCGACGTTGCTGTCGAAGGGACTGAAGAAGCACGATGCGAGGACCACGCCCCAGAATAGAGTCAGCGCCACGTTGAGCCGGTTGCTTATCCATCCCTTTTCGGCGAGCACAAGCCAGTACAGGCAGGTGATAATCATGTAGACCCGCTCGATGCGGAGATCGCCGAGCCAGTGCCAAATCTCGAACGGTCGATGGAGGAAGAGCCACAAATAGCCTCCCAGCAGCAAGAGCATTAAGTTTGGCATGTCTTTCCGTTCAGCAGGTCGCAATAGACGCGTTCGATGCCGTCGACCATCCGTTCCAGGGTGAACTGACTCGCGCGGGCCTTTGCGGCCGCGCCCATTGCCAACCGCCGCTTCGGGGACGCCGCCAACAGGCCCAGCGCGGCAGCCAGTTCCGCGGCGTCGCCCGGGCTGACCAAGACCGCGCACTCGTCGTTGCAGGCCTCGGGGATCCCACCAATTCGCGAGGCAACGACCGGCTTGGCGGCCGAAAAAGCCTCGATGGCGACGTAGGGGAAACAGTCGGCCGAGGTGGAGGGGATGACCACCACGTCGGCGCACGCCCACAACCGCGCCATGTCGCGGCGGAAACCAGGCAAATGCACGCGATCTTTCAAGCCGAGTTCCGTTACCAGTTCGTAGAGCGCCGCTCGACCACCGCCGCCGGCAATTACGCAATGCCCCTGAACCCTGGCCATCGCGCGAACCAATGTTTCAAAGCCCTTTTGCGGCTCGATCCGCCCAGCAGCCGCAACCAGAAAGGCGTCCGCGGGGACGCCGAGTTCCCCGCGCACACTTTGGCCGCTGTCCGACGCCGCTTGCGGTCGTACACCGTTTTGCACGACCGTCAGGCGCTCCGCGGGGACGCCGCTTTTCAGCAAAACGCCCTCGACAAAGTACGACACGGCAATGATCCTGTCGTAGAACAGGCACGAGCAGAGACGAGCCCTTGAGCGCGACCGAAAAGCGTGTGGCAAGTGCCGAGTCATCACCACGGCCGGGACGCGTGTCAGACGGGCAGCCAGCGCCGGCACGATGTAGTCACGGTAGCCGTGAATATGAACGACATCATAGCGCCGACGGCGCATGACCTTTACAAACGACGGCAACTGCGGCCAATCCAACGTGCGGCGCATCAGCAGATCGATCCGTGGAATGCCTTGCTCCAGACAGTACCGCTTCAACGCCGACCCCTCGGGGCAGGCGACGGTCACCTGATGCCCACGCCCGAGAAGCGCTTGGCTCAATTCGCTCAGATACTTCTCGGTCCCCGCCCAGCCCGGCATGCCGCTGCCAATTTGGAGGATGTTCATCGCTTCCTGAATAGTTGCAGGGGAAACCGACCCGCTTCGGCGTCTGAGGCAAACATCACGGCGTCGCCGTTCTCAAACCCACCGCGGTTGCTCAGCGCGGCCGCCACCGGCGAATTGCGCTGGACGACCACCAGCGATGCGCCGCTCGTCTCGAAATCCTGCACCGTCGCGTTTGGAACGCAGCCGAGAACCGGCTGGTTCGTCAACGTCGCCATGTATAGTGCGGCCTTGGTGTTGGCAGCTATCGGCCCGTGAAGGCCATGCGTCTCGACCTTTTGCGCAAGCGCCACCCACGATGGGGCCGCCGGGTCGCGTTTTAGGATGCACTCGACGTACACCGCAGGCGCCGACACCAGGGCAAACGAAAGAACGACGAGGGCCGCCACAACCTTGTTTGTGCGGCGCGCTCGCCCCGAGTTCCGCCACAATTCGGTTGCCCAACCAACGTTCGCCGCCAACAGGAACGGGAATGTGCAGTAGAAGTACCGCGTCTCGTCCGCATACAACGGGAGATACGGAGCTACCATTGCAGCGATGGCGCATGCGGCCCTGGCATACGGATCGTTTAGCGGATCGAGCGATTTGTGCCACAGCAGCGCCGCAACAAGAAGCAGCATTCCGACGTGGAAGAAATCGAACGACGACATCGTGACCGTAAATCGCGCGACGTTTTTCGCGATGCGCAACAACTGGAACCGCAGATTGGCCGCGCTCGAAAAAGGAGACCAATACTGGTAAGGCATTTTCGACGGCTCTTCCCACTGCGTGACCCTTCCCTCATCGGGCATCGCGAACTGCTGCACCCAAGGATGGCTGTACTCCAATTTCTTGGTGCGCATCACCGCGTGCACGATGGGAGCGCTCGTCGACACCACAGGCCGACCGTACTTGAACGACAGCACCAGCAACCATGGCATCGCAACGATGAGGAAAGCGCCGATCGTTGGCAGCAGCGCCAGCAGCATTCGGCGGCGGTTCGCCGGAGCCCGCCAAATGGTCGAAACCGCCACGATGGCAATGACTGTCCAGAACGTGGGGAAGGCAACGCCCTTGGCCAAGTAGGCGGCGCCGAATAGTCCTCCGGCCGCGGCCTGCCGCGCCGGCGATTCTACCCACGCTGGCGTCAGCAGGCACGTGAAGCCGAGCGACAGAAGGCCGCTCAGCAGCAGGTCCGGCGTCGTCTGCGTAACCGACCATCCGACCGTCGCCGCAGCAACGAGCGATGTCCCGAGCAGCACGGGGTAGAAGCCGGTCAACGATTGCCGCATCACCCGATAACCGGCGTAAGAGTACAGGATGGCGGAGACGCCCACCGCGATTCGGCCGGCGTAGAAGGGGTTGGACACGTACTTCACCAGCGGCGCAATGATCCAACTCAAGAGCGGTCCCCAACAGCCGCTGACCATCAAGTCGGTACGCCAGCTGGCCCAATACGAGCCGAGGCGGATGTACGCCACTCCGTCCGGGTTAGTTTGGTAGCGGTTGTTCACCCCAGCAAGCACCAAGCACCCAAGGTAGAGCGCCACGAGCAGGATGATGAGCAAAGCAGCCAATGCGCGTTTGTTGTTCATAAGGAACCGTTCCCACACAGGGTGGCCAACCGCAGCAGCCGTCGGATGAAAGCCTCGTGCGTGAAAGCGGCCTCGACCAGCGTCTTGGCTTTCTCGCCCATTGCCCGACACTTGTCTTGGTCGTTCCACAGCTCGAAGATCCGGCGACGAAGCGACGCCGCATCGCCCGGCGGCACGATGAAGCCGGTTTGGCCATCGACGATGTAGTCTTCGGCCGCCATACGATCCGCGGCGATGACCGGCTTTCCGTGCCACATGCTGTTGCAAATGTTTGCCTCGCCGCCGCCCTTCAGCCCGGTGTCGATCATGGGGAGCACCGTAAAGCGCGCGCCGGCCTGGAGCTGGGCGAATGCGGGCTCCCAGGCCGCCAGCGCGATCAGGTTCGGCAGCCTCTCGATTCGACCGCGAACCGCGGGATCGGTGGCGCTAACAATCACAGGAATCCCGGTCCCTCGAACCGCCTCGGCAAGGGTCTGGTAGTCCCGTTTGCCGTTCCCGCCGGCAAACACGTAGTTGCCGATGGGCAGATCGTACGCGGGGCCTTGCGTGTGATTCGCCTTGTACGGAATGAACACGAAGCGGTCGCGAGGCAGCCGCAACCACTCGGCGTGCGGCTCGATCTGTCGTCGCGACCAAAGCACATTCAGCCGGAAAGATGCCATGGCGATGCGCATTACCGCGCGGCGCCACCGGCCGTCCGCCTCCACGAAAACATCCCAGAGCAAGACGCGCCGCTTACGGAGCATCACGAATCGATTGAGGAGGCCCACGAACATCCACAACGGAGAACTGCCGCTGACGACCAGCACCGCATCGCGCGTTGTGCGGCGCAGGAGTCGCCACGCGTACAAGAAACTGAAAAGGACCCGCGAGAAACGACACCACGACGCGACCCTGCCCGGCGCAACGTATTCCACCTCCAAACCCGGCCGAGCGGAAAAATCGTCGTGCGAAACCAGCCGGACGCCGCTGGGCGCGCGAAACTGATTTGAGTCAAGACACCGCCAGTCCGCTTGCACGTCAGCAATGGTGGGCCAACTCATGGTGGTGTATCACCGTCGCGACCGGCCAACTCACAATACATGCGTCGGTACTCGTCCAAGATGGTTTCCTCGCAGAAAACGGTCTCCGCCTTTCGCCGAGCGTTGTCGCCAAGGGCACGCCGAAGTGAATTGTCCGACAACAGCCGGGAAATTCGCTCCGCCATGGTTTCCGGCGACTGGGGCGGCACGACGAAGCCGGTCACGCCGTCGTCGACAATCTCCCGCGTCCCGCCAACGTCGGTGGCCACCGTGGCGACACCGGCTGCGGCGTATTCCAGCACGGAATTGGACAGGGCCTCGGAGCGGCTCGACAGCACAGCGACATCGAACAGCGGCAGCGCGGTCAGCGGGTTCGCCAGGGGCCCCACCCAGCGCACCCGCCGGTCGATGTTCAACTCTTCGGCAAGCTTTTGCATCTGCCGCATGTAGGTGAGCTCTTGCGTGCCAATCGCCAGGAACCGCGTGTCCGGGTGGCGGTTCAGCACCATCTGGGCGGAACGGAGAAACGTTGCGTAGTCCTTAATCGGACGGACGGACGCCACCATCCCCACGACTCGTTCCCCGTTAACGACGCCCAGCGACTCTCGATCCGCGACTGCGGCCAGCCCCTGCACAAGCCGATCTGTCGGCGCAGGATTCCGAATCACCGTAACTCGCCGCGGGGGAATCCATTCCACCTTTGCGGCGAATCGGCGCGCGGCCTCGCAGTTGGCGGCGTACCTTGCACCGCCGAGCAGGCCAACGATCCGTGCCGTCCAGCGGCTCCGCCACGTGTGCCAGTAGCCCAAGTTGCGGCGGATTCCCAGCACCCGCCCTCGCCGCGCCAGCTTGACCGCCAGACACCCGTACAACTCGCTCGTTCGCGAGAAGGCATGCACTACGTCAATCTTGGCAGCCTTGATGTACGATGCCAGAAGGCCAAGCCGCTCGGAGCCCCCTCGCCAGCCGCGGCGGCGCCCGTCAAGCATCACCGGCTGCACCGGGAAGTCGTCCGCCTTGATGCGCTGCAGCCGCGTCAGCACGCCGAAATGGAGATCGAAAAGCTCCCGCGGCAACCGGCGTTGCAGGAAGAGCAGGTGTTGCTCGGTCCCGCCCTCGGGCCCGCAGAAATCGTCGATCAGAAACAAAATGCGAACTCGGTCAATCATTCGATGTCTCGCACGCAAGTTGTGGCGGCGACTCGCATTCCGCCGGTTGTGCCTCGCCAGGCGACTCTCCGATGCCAAGCTCCGCGAATAGTCGGCGATACTGGGCAGCCTGCGCCGCAAAGGAAAATTGCGCTCGCACCCAGCGGCGTCCGTCGGCGCCCATCCTTTGGCGCAGCCAATCGTCGGCAAGCAGTTCCGACACGCGAGCAGCGATGGCCGGCGGATTGGCCGACGGCACCAGATAGCCATCCACCTCGTCGCGAACCACCTCCCGGGTGCCGCCGACATCGGTTGCAACAACCGGCACGCCCGCCGCCAGCGATTCCAGGGCGATATTCGGCAACCCTTCGGTCAGCGACGGGAGCACGAGCAGGTCGATGTGGGGCAGGTAGTCGTCCAGATCGGAGCGGAAACCCGCCAAGACAAAACGCCCCTGCAACCCTCGCTCGTCAATCTGCTGTTGCAACGAGGGTCGAAGCGCCCCGTCGCCAAACACCACAAAGCCCGCGGTAGGCATTTCACCCAGCACTGTCGCGGCCGCATCAATCAGAAATCCGAAGCCTTTCTCGGGGCTGAGTCGGCCCGCGGCGCCAACGATCCAACGCGGCGGCTTCCGAAACACCTGTTGAAGACGAGCGCGATGGTCAGGCGACGGCCGCTGAAATCGCTCGGACCGGATCGCGTTGCGAATGACGACGACCTTGCCGGGCGCGACCCCTCGGCATCGCACTTTTTCCGCCTGCGCCTCTGAAACACAAACGACTCGGTCCATTGCCGGCAGCACCCGCCGATCCATCGCATCATAAAGGCGAACGCGCAGCGTCTCGCCGGTCCATCCACGCGAGACCGCGATTACCGGAATCCCCAACCGGCGACCGGCGAGCATGCCAAGCATATCGGCCTTGTAGCCGTGGCAGCAGAGCACGTCGGCTCGCCAATCCCGCAGCGTCGCCGTCAGTTCGCGCATCGCGGCCACCAATCGCGGCGTGTCATGCTTCAGTGCGATCGCTTCGGCCCCGCCGTCACGCACGCGGTCGAGAAAGGCGCCACACGCCCCGCCTTCGGCGAACGAGATGAAAGCGGAACGCATACCGGGGCCTAACGCCTCGGCCAACTCGAGCATCTGCCGCTCTGGCCCGCCGAAGAAACGCGATGACGTCAGATGAACAACCAGCATCGCTTATTCCTGAATCGCAGAAGCCCGGAACTGAGACTCGTCGCGGCGCTGGGAACGACAGGCGTCCAAATGCGGCCCTTCTTGGCCGCCATCGCGCTCGACAACTCGCGGTGTCCGCTTCCAATCTCCCGCGCCGCCTCGGCTCATGCCCTTCATGGCCATGACAAGGTAACTGGCAACGCAAAACGGCAAGCGTCCAAGCAGCAGCATTCGGCGGCGCGTGATTCCCAGCCGGGCAACCCCCACGCCAACATACGCGGCGTAAACGGCAGCCAGCGAACCCATGGTCGCCATCAGGAATGCAGTCCAGGACCCCGGCGAAATCCACGCGGCCAGTAGCGTCGCCGCCGCCGCCAGCAGGAATTGGCCAATCACCAATGGCCGGCTTGCCACAAGCATCGTGACGCCGGCGTCACAAAGGACGAGTCGCCCCGTTTTCAGCGAGCCATACAGTAATCTCGGCGCGCGAGTCAGCGCCATGCGCAACCCGCCGCCAACCCAACGCTCGCGCTGAACCGCAAGCTGATCGCCGCGAGCCGGAAAATCCGACGTCACGCGCACCTCGGGCACAAAGCGAATCCGCACGCCGGCCGCCAGCAACTGGCAGGTGTATTCGGCGTCCTCAACGACTGACTCCGCCCGCCATGGGAACTGCAGGAGAACATCGCGGTGGAACAGCATTCCGGTGCCTCGCAGGAACACAGCCAATCCCAAAGCGGACTTCGGGGCATAAAAGCAATCGTTTTCGAGCAGGTTGGCCACGGCCAGCAGGTAAGACGTCGCGCTGCCGTCCGGATTGGCTACCCCGTCATTGGCTTGAAGCACTCGCTGGCCCTGCCGCAACCGCGCGTCACAAACCTGCAACGCATGCGGTTCGATCCGGCAGTCGGCGTCCAAGATCAAGAGGGCGTCGTATCCCGCCGCGAGGACTTGTGGCAACGCCCAGGCAAGCGCGAACCCCTTGCCGCGGCGTTCCTTGTCCTCGCGGATCAAGCACGTCGCGCCCCGGCCGCTCGCGAGCTCCGCTGTGCGATCGGAACAGTTGTCGGCCACAACATACACCGCGCGCCTATCGGCCGGATAATCGAGCGCTTCGCATGAATCCAGTACTTTCCCGATCGTGGCTTCCTCGTCATGCGCCGGAACGACGATGGCGAACGAATGCATCGGAGCGGCGGCGTTTGGGACCTCGCGTGCAGGCACGCCCAGCGACACGAGCATCAACGCCGCGTGATAGGCGCAGATGGATGCCGCCACGGCGACCAATGCCGTAGCCAGGACAAGAATGAGCCACGCCAGCAACGATGCAATCACGAGTTGTCGATTCCGGCGTGCGGTTGGCCGCCCCGGTGGAAAAGCTCCCACAACATCCCCACGCCGGCCCCGACGTGAACCGTCGCGAAGACCGGGGGGAGCCAGAACAGCAGCCAGCCGTTTCGCGCTCGCAGGGCGAGGAATACGGACGTGGTCGCCACGACGGCCGCGTAAAGGGCGATGGCGCCGAAGTACACCGCTGCCAGCCACCGGTCAGCCATGCCCAACGGCAGCCCGACGCCCAGCCCCACCGTAAAAATCAGCGGCGTCACGCTGCCCAGCGAAAGCGTGGCGGGATGTTTTCGGAGCAGCCGTAGCCGGCCACGGCCGTACCGGGTCATTTGGAAGAATAGCCCCGGCAGCGTCGCCCTCGGCATGTAGCGAACCGCGACCTCCGGCGCAAGGTAGCACCGTAGTCCGCTCTGATCGATACGGTGATTCAACTCGACGTCCTCGCAAGCGTCGAAACGCTCGTCGAAGCCGCCAACCTTGTCGAACACCGACCGGCGATACGCAACGGCGACGCTTCCGGCAGGCACAAAACCGGCCTCGGACGAGTAGATGTGCGATGCTGGATGATGCCCCAGCCAGCAAGAGCGGGCGGACCCGATCGCCTGCTGCAGCGCCGTCGCCCCTGTAACATCCAAGGGCTGCGGCCTGCCGACGCAATCCGCGCCGCTTCGGGCGAACGCGGCCGCCAGCTTGCGCAGGTACTGGTCGTCCTCAATCTCGCAGTGACCGTCGACAATCACCACCACATCGCCCCGAGCGTTGTTCACGCCGATATTGCGTGCCGCGCTCGAAAGCCGACGCGGATTCGCGAGCACGCGAATCACTGGATGCTGCACCGCGATCCGCTCCGCAATCGCGGCGGTGCCGTCGCTCGACTCGCCGTCAACGACCAGAATCTCCCACCGTCCCCGCTCGTAGTCCTGATCGATCAGCCCGCAAAGAGTCCGCTCAATCCGAGCGGCCTCGTTCCGCACCGGCATAATAACGCTGATGAACGGCAGCGGATCGAGCGTGGTGTCAGTTTCAGCGCGAACCATCGGCCTCCTCAACGACGTCGTGCAGCCTTCCGAACCGGAACGCGTCGAGCAATGCGTCTAGCTTTCTTTCGGTGGTCGCCAGATGCACGTAGTGTCGGAAGCGGGATAGCCGGGAACTGCCCGCAATGCGGGGCTGCTCCGGATCCAACTCCCAGGGATGGATGTAGAACAAGAATGCCTGACGATCGTGCAGGTTAATGCGTCGCAGGCAACGCGCTGTCCACTTTAGCGGGCACAGTCGGAAGTACCCGCCTCCGCCAACCGGGACGTTGATTCCTGCCAACCGGACGACCGGCGGCGGAAATTCCACGAGCGATCCGGCGGCGGTGCTCAAGCGATGCATCCCAAGCTGCGCGCCCGGGATGCCATAGCGGTCGTGATGGACGGGAACAATGCTCGAATCGACGCGGAACCCCTCCTCCACCAGAATGTCCAACGCCCAGAGCGACTGCGCCGTGATGGAAAAGCTCGGCGCGCGGTACGCCCGCACCGCCTCGCCGACGATGTCCTGCAAAACCGTCCGCGACAGCCGCAAGTCCCTCCGGAACTCGTCAGGCGACTGGGTGTAGATCAAGCGATGCCAATATCCGTGGGAACCGATCTCATGCCCGCACGCTCGGATTTCTCGCACCAACTCCGGAACGCGTCTGGCCTGCCACCCCAGGACGAAAAATGTGCCCCTGACGCGGTGGCGATCCAGCAGTTCCAGGATGCGGTGCGTGTTTCGCACCACTCGGCTTTCAAAGCGCCCCCACTGGCAACGGCGCACGCACTCGTCGAAGCCGGAGACCTGGTAATAATCCTCGACGTCAACGGTGAACGCGTTTAGTACGTTCGCGCGTTGAGCGTTGCCGGTTTTCGCCTCACCTGCGCAGTGCGACACGGTTTGCGCGGCTGTCATGATGCATTATCTCGGCTTGCGCTGCGCTGCGTGTGAGGCAGCGATCGGTTTACGACTTTCCCTCCTCGATTCCGGCTTTCGGCAATTGGCCGATTCCCGGCAACACGGAGACGCATGCAGTTGGAGCAGCAGGTTTGCCGGCGCGATCCCCAAGCGATCGCCATTGCCATCGCTGGAAACGGCGTCGCCCTCGGCCGCCAACGTCACGTTTCTTCGCAGCCGGAGGATCGACAAAAGCCAGCGCTCCGGCAGCTTGAAGACGCGAAGACCGGTGCAAGCCAGCAATCGGAAATCGAGCCACAATCCGGCTTGGTCAACGTACTCGCGGTCGAGGATCACCTTCCGGCGCACGCAATTCAAATCGGTGTCGGGCGGAAGGTTGAGTTGGGCCAGGCCGGTAATCCCGGGCCGCACGGCAATTCGGTCCAAATAGCCGGGAATCGCCGCCGACAGTACGCGGACGAACTCGGGTCGCTCGGGCCTCGGCCCGACGAGCGACATGTCTCCCTTAACGACATTGATGAGTTGCGGCAGTTCGTCCAGATGCAGCCGTCGAAGCAGCGTGCCGATGCGCGTCGCCCGAGGATCATGCGGCGAGCCCCACACCGGCCCCGTGGCCGCCTCGGCGTCGATCCGCATGGTGCGGATCTTGTGCATGCGGAACGGTCGCCCGTTCTTGCCGACGCGCGTTTGGGAAAAGAGTCCTGGCCCACGCGAGGTGAGTCGCACCAGAAGAACAAGCAGTAGCAGCAACGGAGCAGTGGGGACGAGAAGCAGCACGGCGAGAATCCGTTCGATCATCTCCTTTTGACGGTGGTAGGAAGACGTCACAAGCTTGTTGGCAGCCCGATCCTGTGCGACCATCCATTGGCAATCGCCGTAGACCGCTACCTCGCCCCGAATAGCAGGCATAAAGGTACTCCTTTCCGGACCACATCGCGCGTTCTCTCCTCGTTGGCATCCCTGTCACGTACGTGACGGCGGAACGAGATGACTCCTGGCTTCGGCCGTAAAGTCCTGCAAGAACCGCGAAATGGTGGTGTCCTTGTCTGCATCTTCTCCCCCATGGAGAACCGTCGACACCTGAAGCTTGTACAGGTACGGGCTGCCCGCGAACGCAAAACGCGCGTCCTCGGGGGCTGCCCACCCTTCGCCGACGCTCCAGGCGTAGCACACACGGAGCAACTGTCCACCGACTCCGGTGGATTGAAAGTCGACCGACCAGAATTGATCGGCCCCGCCGTCCGATGCTCGGACGGAAAGCCGCCGTCGATCGCCGCGACTCGTGTAGCTCCGACTCGACAGGCAAATCTCCGGCCGATGAACGCTTGTAGGCCCCGCCGGCCCCACAATCAGCGTCACATTAACAGCGTCGCCAGTCCGTTTGTTGATGTAGTTCCGCACGAAGTGCCCCGCGCACTCCAACTGCGCGAGCGCCGTCTTGTCCAGCTTTGAGGAGGACTGCAGCGTCCAATCGCCGAAGCTCTCGGGCGTCCCCACGATCTTGCTGGCCGCGGCGAGCGTCGACTTGGACGCTCCCCAGCGGTGACTGAGCCGCCCCTGCCACAAGCCGGAGAACACCGTCAGCGCTCCGACCACGGCGACCGCCAAAACGAGCCGGACTTCTCTCATCGGCGCACCCGCCTGTTGTTGCGTTTCCTTCGCCTTAGATTCCAAGTCTCTTCTCCAATGCCGCAAGCTGATTCCGCTCTGCCTGCGTAAGCACGTGTCGTTCCAGTTTCGTCTTCCGAGCCTGTTTCAAAGCGTTCCTGGCGTCATCGAGCCGTCCGAGTTCGCTATAAGCGACAGCCAAATGGAACTGACACCGTGGGTCGGCCATCGGCCCCGCAGCAGCCTTCTTGAACAACTCGATGGCGCCGGCAGGCTCGCGATCGCTTAGCAGCACCGTTCCCTTGGTATCCAACAACCCCGGAGTGGGCCCGAACAACTGGATCGCCCTTTCGATGCACTGCCGCGCCTCCCGCCGGTCCTCTGGCGTGGACTCGGACAACAAGGCCGCCAGATTGTTCAAAGCCCCGAAATGCTCGGGCTGCAACGAGAGGATTCGGCGGCAAAGCCGAATGGCTTCGTTCGCGTTTCCTTGGAGGATGCGGATGCCCGCTACGCCGGTGAGCAGGTCGACACGTTGGCCATGCTTTTCGACCGCTTGCGTCAGCCACGGTTCGCAACGCCGGACGTTCTCCGGCGTGGCCCAGCCGGCCGCCAGGAGCTTGCACATGTAGATGGCCGCACGCGGCGAGACGTCCGTCTTCCCAGCCTCCTCACAAAGCGTCAACGCCTCGGCGATGCGCCCTTGTTCAGCCAAAACCAGCGTCAACGGCCCAAAGTTGCTCGGCACGAAGTGCACCACGCGACGATACCACCGCTCGGCGCACGCGGGCTGGCCCGCCCGCTGGTAAAGGTCGCCAATTTGCTCGGCGATCTGAACCCTTCGTCGAACGTCGAAACGAGTCAGGGTCTGCGCGGCCCATTTCTCAACGACCTTCTCGATTTCACTCGTGCGGCCCTGTTTGCGGAGCCAGGCTGCCTGAAGGCGCGGCACGACGACGTCGCTTTTGGCCATGCCCTCTAACTGCTTCAACCGGCGTTCCACCTCGTCGGATGGCCCTTGTTGGATGAGAAACTCGAGATACCAGGCGACGTGGGCCGCAGACGCCGCATTGGCATCCGCGATCGCCCGATAACGGTCCCTCGCCTTCTGCGATTGCCCTTGTAATTGCTCGACCTGGGCCAACACAAGTTGGGCGACGGGCACCGGTTTCTTCGCCCCCGAGACGATCCGGCGACAGATCGCTTCTGCCTTGGCCACATTCGCCGCGTCGCCGCGCCGCGCCAACACGGTCGCCAGGAAGAGACGGTTTTCGTTGGAGGCTTCGCTGTCAGGCCCGCCTGCAAGCAACGCTTCTGCTTCCTCGACCGCCGCGAGCGTGCCTCGTGCGAGCAGCACCTCGGCGAGGCGCCGGCGTGCAGGCGGATGACCGTTCACTAATTGCCGCAACACTTTTTCGCCGTCGCGTGCACTCTCGATATCGTTCAGGCGGAGCAGCACGTCCGCCAATTGCGCCTTGAGGACCAGATCGTCGGCAGCCAACGCCATCGCGCGTTGGCAGGCTTCTCTAGTCTGTGGAACGTCGCCCAGCTTGGCGTAGCCGTCGGCCAGAACGGCAAGCCGCTGCGCGTCGGTGGCCCCGGCCTTGTGCGCAATCTTGCCAAGCGTCTCTCGCGCACACGCCACGTCGCCCGTGTCGGCCGAGAACTGGAATAGCACTTGAAGCGATCGGACGTCCTCGCCGGCCAACTGGACCGCCTTCTGGAACGCCGCCTTCGCCTTGGCCGTCTCGCCTTTGGCCCACCACGCGCTGCCTAGCATAAAGTGCGCCGCGGGGTCGGCGGGACGGTTTTTGGCGCCGCGCTCGGCAAAAGCCAGGGCGGCGTCGGGCCTTCCGCTCCAAATGTTCTCTTCGGCCCATCGTGCGGAAAGCTCCGGCGAGTCGGCAATGTCGTCCGCACAGAGTTGCCGATAACGTTCCGCCTCATCCCGTCTTGACGCCTGCTCCAACAAGGCGATTAGCTGCTGATAAATCAGTTGACGTTCCCACAAAAGCGACGCCTTCGCCGCGTTGGCCGCCGTCAGCGCCTGTTGGCAATAGCGAATTGCTGCCGAGCGACGTCCCGCTGCCACGCATGCGGCAACAGCGGCAAGTCGGGGTCCCAACTGGCGCGGTTCGCGCGTGATTGCTTGATCATAGGCGGCCAGGGCCTGGTCCCAACGTTTCAAACCCACGTTCGCCGTGCCGAGCACCAGCCACGCCTGATAGACTGCGCCCTGACCTGCTTCCGACTGCGCAATCGCATCGTTGTCTCCCGCCAGGTCCGTCACAAGCAATATTGCTTTGTCATTCTCACCGCGTCGCACCGCGATCTGCGCGCGGCGGAGATCGACGAGCGGCTGCAGCACCATCTTCGCTTGCGACCTGAGCTTGGATCGAGTTTCGTCGAGGGATTGCAGCGTGGTCTCCGCCTCCTGCAGCCGACCGCTCTGGATCAAGACGTCGATTAAGGATAGGTGGATCGCGACGTCGCGCTGGCCGGCGGCCTTTAGGCCGGACTGCCAAGTCTGGACGGCACGGTCTGCGTCGCCCAGATCGAGCAACAGTTTTCCCAAGCCGAGGTAGCCTCGCGGGTCGGAGGCGGCAGTGGCAATGATGCGGTCGTAGTATTGCTTGGCGTCAGCAAACGCAGCCTTCATTGTCGGCGGCGCTGCCTGCTGGCTCTTCGACGCCACAGCGTCCCGGTGCGCGCCGGCGGCGGCAGCGAGCAAGACGTCCACGTTGTCTGGGGCCAAGCGCAGGGCAGCCTTCAGATCGTCGCCAGCCGCCGGCAATCGCTGCTGAAGGCGATATTCGTAGCGGGCCAAATACACGCGCGGATCTTTGTAAACCTGTGGCTCGCCGGCCCCCGGCTCCAAGACCTGTTGGAACGCCTGCTCAACCGTCGACCGCGACACCGCCGCATTCTTCGCCCGGAATTGGCCGACGATAGCCATTGCCTTTAGCCCTGGACCTCGCCAGTCGCTCGGGTTTCGATCTGCCGCCGGGGAGCGTTCCGCCTCACAGAGCCGGGCGGCCTCGCTCTCGGCCGCCGCATACGCGCCTCCGTCGAGCAGCAACTCGATCAGGCGACCACGGAGCACGAGCTTCGTCTGCGCACTGACCTTTGCGTCGTCCGTCCCCAGGGCGGCTTGATAGAGCTCCACCGCGCGCCGCGGACTCGTCGCCGACTGGTCGAACACTTCAGCCAGTCGCACCCGGGCGGCATCATCATCAGGGCGGACCCTCAGATAGCGATAGTAATAGCCCGCCGCATCGCCAAAACGCTTTTCTGCGGCAAGCGACTCCGCCCGATCGCGCAGGCTGTCGGCCATCCGCTCGACCTGATAGGCGTGGACGAAGTAGCCGGCCGCGCCAATGACGGCGATGGCGGCCAGCGTGCCGGCTAGGAACTTGATGCGCGGCACGCGTCGAGTAACCTGACGGGGACTCGCGGCGCGACGACGCCGTGAGTGACTAGTAACGGTCGCAGGTGTCATGGCTTGCTAGTCTTCTGAATCGTGTGCGTATCTGCCGTAACGGTAGGCGTACTGCCGCGCGGGAACGCCGTTGAGCACGGCGCCCACGACATGCCCGCCTGCAGCCAGGAGCCGCTCGGTGGCTTTTTGAACCTGATCGACGCGGCTCACGTCGCGCATGACGCATACCAACGAAGCATCGGCGCCCCGGGCCAGCACTAGCGCCTCGCTCGCCGCCAGGACAGGCGGCGTGTCCACGATCACATAGCGATAGGCAGCCGGAATCCGTTGCACCAGTGATCTCCACGACCCGTTGCCGAGCAGTCGATGAGGACTGCTCCGGGGCCGCCCGGCCGGCAGGATGCAGACCAGTCCGTCTTCACCCGCCGGAACAATGGCCTTTTCGATCGGACATTCCTCCGCAAGCACCTCCGCCAAGCCCGGCTCGACTGGAAGATCGAACACGCGATGAATGTCCGGGGACCGCAGATCGCCGTCGATCAACAAGATCATCTCATTCGCCGCTCGCGCAAGGCTTACCGCCAACTGCGCCGCGACGCTCGTCTTCCCTTCATCCTTCGACGCGCTGGTCACGGCCAACACCCGGACGTCGCGCATGTCACTGGAGAGAATCAGCGAGGTGCGGAGACTGTCGACGCTCTCCTCGAACATCTCCAGTTCGCTGCGGACGGCACTTCCGGTCGCCAGACGGGGATCGCGCGCCTTGGTCGGCAATCGCGTGGTCTCGCCCAGAATCGTCAGCGACGACTGCCGCCGCAGAGCCTCCGAATCGCCAATTCTGCGGGCGTATCGTTCCCAGGCCGCCGCTGCGCCGAACGGCAGGCAGAAGCCAATCAGCAAAGCGAGCCCCGCATTACGGTATGGAAGGGCCTGGACGGGCGCCTGCGGAGGAACGGCTTCCTGATGCCAAATGATCCGCGGCGGCGCGCCTTGCTCTGTCTGCAATTCAAACTGTCGCGCCGTAATCCGATCCAACACCATTTCCGACTGGCTCAACTCGTCCTTCTTGAACAGTAGGTCCAAGGTGTCTCCACTGGTCTTTTCCATTTCCTTCTGGTAGTTGGTGCATTCGGTCGTGAGGTTTTGCTCGGCGATCTGGTAGCCCCGCAAGATGCATCGCAACTGCAACAACTCCTCGCGGCGTTTGGCCAGCGCGGACGCCTCGGTTTGCTTCCGCTTGGCGCGGGTGAGAATCTCCGCTTCCTTTGTCGCGCGCGCCCGCAATCCGTCCTTGAGCTTCGCTAACGCCTCCTCCTCGTGGCGAAGCTCGGCCTGCCGTCGCAAATAGGCCGAGGATCTGTTTCCCTGAACCGCCACGCTCTCGATCGCGCTCAGGAGGGCCTGCTGCTCCGAAACCCGCTCCGTCTGCACTTTGACGGCCGAATTGTCATTAATGGTCTGCTCGACGAACAGGTCTCGCATCGTGCGCTCATCCTCGGAGAGGGCGGACGTCGCCTCCTGCGATGCGGCCGCGGCGTCGGTCGATGGCTTCTGCGTCGCCGATTGCATCTGCTCTTCCAAGGCCTTCACGCGGGCGCCGCCGATCGCCCGTTCGAGTTGCAGTGTGATGAGCCGGCCCTGCAATTCCACAAACGGATTTCGCGAACTTCCGGACGAAGGCGTCGCCACGTTTAGCGGCATGTCCCTCGCGCTCAGTTGTTTGGCCAGCGCCCCGATCTGGGCGCGCAGCGCGGCCACGGCCTCGTGCCGCACGCCCATCTCCCGCGTAAGCGCGCGAATGATGTCCTTGTTTCTCGCCGCCTCGGTGTCCCTTCGGGCTTTGAGGTATTGCGTCGCGACCTCATTGACGACCAGTGCCGCGTTGCGCGGGTCCGCGCTCGCATACGAGATCGTGAACGCGTCAGAGTCGGCCAAGGCCGCCACCCTGACATACTTCGACAGCCAGGCAATCGGATCGGCCTGTTTTCGGATTTCCGGCAAGCCTGCGACGGTCGGCTCGGCCACCACGCGCCCCATGATCCACGCGCTCTGGATCAACTGCATCTGAGTGAGGAAATAGGCTTTGGTTCTCTCGCCTTGCCGTGGCGCAAAGGCGATGTACTGCGGTTGCTCGGCAATCTCGAGCAGCGCCTGCGCCTCATATTGCGGAACAAACAGCAGCACGACCACCGTCACCCCGATGGCCGCCAGCAGTAGACCGACAGGCATGGCAACTTTCCACCAGCGCCGCAAGACATGGAGGAGGAAGTTGGGGCCGGCCCCCCCTTCGTTGCCAGAAGTCACGGTGGGCGCCTTGGGAACTTGGATCGTCGGAATCGGTGCAAGCCCGCGATGAGCGGACGCAGCGGCGCCGTCGATGCGAGTGGACGACGTTTCTGCTTCAGGTTTCATCGTGAACTCCGATTCCTGAGAAGAGGCGACGCGCTGGCCTGGCCAACGAATGGAGGCGGTTGTGCACCGACGGCATTATCATTTGCGACCCCGCCGCGCCGTTGCGGCGACCTCGACCAACTCGACCTCATGCCAGGTTTTGCCCAAGTACCACAGCACCAGTGCGAATAGTCCGGCCGCAAACGGTATCATCACCCAGCCTGCCGCATCGTGGCTAAACCTTCTCGCCGTCTCTCCCTCCGCATATTGGAGCAGCAAGGCCGTCACCACCACGCGCGAGGCGTTGGCGATGATGGCGATGGGGATCGTGCTCAATACCAACAGCACCTTCTCCCACCATTGCCGCCGCACGATCACGACATAGGCGAACGCCAGGGCGGCAATGCCGATAAAGATCCGGAGGCCGGAACACGCCTGCTCGACTTCCAGAGTGTGCTCGCCAAGGACGATCGTGTGCCCCTCCGGCAATGCCGGTTGCCCAAGCAACTGCATCGTCCAGCAACTCAGGTTCGTCGCGATCGTCTGTAGCGGCAGGCTCAACCCCAACTCGAAACGATACGGCAACCGGATCATGAACCAGAGAAACAGCACCGAGGGGAGGCTCCAGAGCAGCACGCGCCGGCCGCAAAACAGCCACACGACGCCCGCCACCCAAAGCATGATCGACCAGCCGTCGAGGGCCTCCAGGTAATATCTCGCGCCTGCCACGCGCATTGCGATGCTCAACCCCAGCAGCACAAGGCCGGGCCAGTGGAGCCCTCCGGCGAAGCCCGGAAACCGATCTCGCCGCGCCCAGAGAAAGTACAACGCCACGGGCACGACGAAAAACCCGTGCGAGTAATCCGGCTCGGTCATCCAGACGCTTACCAGTTGCACGAGCGTGGGCCAATAGCACCACGCGAACGTTGCAGCCAGCAGAGCAGCCGCGACCGCCGCCTTCGTCACGTTGCGACCTACCATGCGCGCGAACTCCGTTCCCGTCGGTGGCGTTTATTGCCTTCGATGCTCCCGAAGCTGGCAATCAGAAATCGCCCAGCCGCGTGGCCTGACAAAACCACGTCGGAAACAACGAGCCGCAGTCGCGGCCACAGACTCCCGAGACACAAGTGCCGGCGAACACATGCACCCCCTGTGCTCCCAGTTCGCTGACATCGCGGAAATGGTAGGCCCAGGGCCATGGCGGGTGAATCGGTGAATCTCTTAGGCGCGCGTGGTACCAACACCCAGGGCTTGGCTAACGCAGTCGCGCACCGCCGCGCTTGCAGACCTTCGCCATTGACCGCGCGACGCCCGCATTTACAATACACCGCGGGCAATGCCAGACGGACGCCGCGCTACGCGCGCTGCGCGACTCGAACCCCAGACGACCACCCAAATGGCCACACGGACCACCAGCGGCAATGGACGGCCTGACGTTGCGGCGCATGGCGTCACCGCGCTGCGTTCGCCGCCAGAGCCGCCAGGCGTCGTCCAACGCGAGGATCGGCCCGCCCGCGCCGACCCGGTCGGCGCCAAGGCCGATTACCGCCTGACCGCCCGATGCCTGGCGGGTGAGGTGGCTGCCTGGGAAGGGCTCTACGCGCAGTGCCACGACGCGCTGTGCATCTCGATCAAGGTCATGCTCGGTCGCAAGAGCGACGCCAATCTTGTGGATGAGATCGCCGCCCGTGTATGGTATCGTCTTGTGGACAAGGACGGCGAGCTACTCTCACGTTATAGTCCCGCGCGCGGCGCTCGCCTCATCACGTTCATGCGGGCGCTGGCAAAAGACGAAATGTGCCGGCACTTCCGCAGCGCCGCCCGGCGCCGCTCCCGCGAGTCCGTCGCGGTCCAATCCCGAGGGCGACAGGAGGAGAATGAGCCCCAGAGTTTGGGGTCCGACCTGAAGCTGTTTCTCTCGACCCTCACGCCGCAAGAGCATGTCTTCTGTCGCGAGGTGCTGCTTGGCGAGCCAACCACGGGTCCCAGCGATTCCGCCCGGAGCAAGACCAACGTCTGGCAACTGACGCACCGGGTCTATGAAAAGCTTCGCCGGTTCCTGCGGCGCTAGCAGCTGTCTCCTTCCTGCGATCTAAGCCGAAGCGGGCTTTTCGCTTAGAGGTGATCCCGTTTTCTACGGGCATCATCGCAGCATTCTCCTGACGAGGCCGCTTTAGTTTTTTTTAGTCAGGGCCCAGCTTTCGGCGGCCTACTAGCGTCCGATACGGACGTGCGCTCGCTGGTGCGGGCCACAACGCAGGCCAGGGGCGACCTTGAACCCCGAAGGACTAAGGGTAACCGCCATGAGAAGGTTGTTAACGATCGTCGTTGTCTGCGGCGTCGTCGCCGCAGTGAGCGGTGGCGCGTCCTGGGCCGCCGTTCAATTCGATGTCGGCGTCAACGGGCCCGCCGGCAACCGCTGGGCGCTGGGATCCGGCTGGGGCACACAGTCTGGCCAGCTCGACGCCGGGTTCAGCGTCAACCCCGATCTCCCGAACGTCGCGTTCTCGTTAAACGTCGGCCAGAGCAAGAGTTTCAAATTCGGCACGGTCCAACTCCGCGAAAACGACATCAGCCGTGACGAAACCAACAACCTGGGTGTTACAGCGTATCTCTTGTTCGCCAAGCCGCAAGTTGGACCGGTCGCTCTCCCAGGCGAGGCCGTCGCCTTCACCGGCTCGGTCTGCGACTGGGCCAACGATGTGAAGATCTCTTTTGATCCCATATACGTGAACATTGACAACTGCGGCAAGTTCAAGGTCGATTTTAGCGATCTGTGTTTCGACAAGTGCGAAACGCTCTGCGTCAACGCCTGCGTAACCCTGTGTTCCGGACCGTGCCCCCCGTCGGTACCCGAGCCGATGACTCTCGCGGTCTGGTCGCTCCTCGGCGCAAGCTGGTGCGGAGTGAGAGTCTGGCGACGGCGTCGATCTGAGCTGGAGCGCGTGACGCTACGCACGCCCTGGACTCCGGAGAACCGCGAGGCAATCCGGCAGATTGTCGCTCGCCGATAATTGTCGCGTTTGCGTGTAACCTTTTAGGCCGCCAACTCTTCCGGCGGCCGTTTTTTTGGGCGATCGATCAGCCTGAGAACGACGTCGCACCCGAACTCTAGGCCGCTCACGCCATCGGGATCCGGCATGCTCCTGGTCGAAAAATGACCGTCAGGAATCGCGCTTTGGCGAACTAAAGGTATCTGGATGGGATCGGTTCTAAGCCTGCACCGCATGAAAGGAGCCGACCATGAGCGTGGACAGCGCCGGTGGCGTCAAACGCCGCAAGGTTTTGGCCTACCTCTCGATCGTCACTCTGCTCCTGGCTTTTGTCGGCGACGGCTCGGTCCGAGCGGCCATCGTCTATTGCACGCCCACCGGTTCGACGCTCTCCGACGGGCCAGTCGACGCCCAAGCGACATTCACCCTCGACAATGGTATCGTGACCGTCGTCTTGACCAATCTGGAGGGCAACCCGACCTCGTCCGGCCAACTCATCAGCGGGATCCGGTTCGCGGTGGCGGACGCCACCGGCTCCGGGCTGCTGACCACCACAAACTCGGGCCTCATAAGCACAATCGAAATTAGCGGCAGCTACCTCGCCGGCAGTGGTGACAGCCTGACCAGATGGGAAGCCAACGAGGCCGGAACCACCGTAACGCTGAGCAGCCTTAGCGGAGGACAGCCAAACCGACTCATCATCGGACCTGACAGTGCAGGGGGCTTTACCGGTGCAGGAACCTACAGCAACGCGAACGCGTCAATCGGCAACTTCAACCCAAGTGTGCTGGGAACCGGCGAGTTCGCGATCGGCGTGCCCGGCGTGGGGGGCGGCAGCGGCATCGGCGACGTGGCGTTCTTGTTCGGCACTGAACCGGCTGCCGTTCCTGGCGAGCCTTGCAACGAGAACGCAGTTCCCGAGCCGGTTGCTTTCATCGTGTGGTCGTGCTTGGGCGCAATCGGCGCCGTACTGGTTCGTGCCAAAAAACGTTCCAATCGATCGAAAACCTGAGGTGCAGTGCTCGGACCGTGATAGGACAACCCTGACGCCTGCATCAGCAGAGTATTGAAAAGGAGTGAGAGCCATGAAACGCGCGACGGCAGTAGCTATCATTGCCTTCGTCGTTATGACGCCGGCCCTCTGCTCGGGCATGGCGATTCTTGGCCACAACAACGACGGCTCGTCTAGGCCCGCGAGCCTCGATCCCGGCGCGTTTCGAACCGATGACGCGGCAGTTGGCGCCAGAACGGTCCTTGCAGGCTTCCGAGATCGTTGGTCAAACCTCAACAAGTCGACCGACGGTAACGAGTCCAAACAGTGGACCGGGCGCTACGTCGACTCGGGCATCGATGACGCAACGACTTGCCCGTCCAATGAAAAGACTGACGACGAACAGGCGCCGCCGACAGTTACCGACCTCGCCGAGCCGGCAACGCTGGCCATCTGGTCATTTCTGGGCGTCCTGCTGGGCCTACGGGTCTGGCGTCGTCGTAGAGCAGACTTCGCCTGGGACGGCGATCGAGACGACGCTACGCCACCACTCCATCGTCGCCCCTGGTCCAATGAACAGAGAACGGCCATCCGCCAGTTGATCGAGCGGCGCGGCTCTCGAAACACGCTGAGTTGATCCGAACGTCCCAGAGTACGGAAAGATATGCCGACCGCGACTTCACCCACGAGTGCGAGTGGAAGTCGCAAAGGGGTCGTCAATCGCCGCGACGACGCTTGAGCCGTCTGGCGACGCGATTTGGCCGTTGTTCGGCTGCATTGGCCTGGTCGTCAGCCTCCGCTGACGCCATCTGTGACTCCGAGGACTCCCGAGAGCCAGGAGCGCGCAGAGCGACAAGGGCTCTCCAAATCGGATGGCCCTTGTTCGTTTGACGCCCGAAACAACCAGCCAGCAGGACCGGGGAGCCGTTTCTCCTTCAAGCGTCAGGAAACAACGGCGAACGGCCTATAGATGCGTGGAGGAGACGCAGGCTCCTTCGTAGGAACGGAACTGGGAAACGTCTTCCCAAGGTCATTAGCAAAGGAGAACAAACGATGAATCGTATGTTGGCCCTCCTGGGCGTAGCAGCGATCGTGGCGCTATGCGGATTGTCGCCCGCTGGCGCCGCTGTGCTCGCCCCGGGCACTGGACCGGTTGCACCCGACGTCTTCGGGACCGGCCCCACGGGTGACGTCCTCGCCGTCAGTGGCACACCCTTCGCAACGCCGGGCGGTGACACCGGGACGTTGCTGACGGCCGTCGTCAGGGACACGCCAAACGGCACTCTGGATTTCCTTTATCAGTGGACCGCCGCTGCGGGAAACCAGGACAACTTCATTGCTACGTCCGCGATTAGCTTCGACTCCTTCGACACCGACGTCGGCTACCTCTCGGCCGGAGCGAGCCTGTCCGCCGCGTTAGTCTCCGCCGGCTTCACGACGCCGAACGGCGGCATTCCGACTGACGTTCAGCGATCGCTGTCGGGCAACACGGTGGACTGGTTCTTCCCAGGCACAGCCTTTTTACCAGGAGCGACGGGCGCCATCCTGATGGTCAAAACCAGCGCCTTCTTCTTCGAGGCGGGCGTGGCGGGAATCCAAGACGGCACGACCGCCAATGTTCCAGCCTTCTCGCCCGCCGTGCCCGAACCGATCAGCCTGCTGGTCTGGCTCGGGATCGGCGGCGTGGGACTGGTTGCTCGCTCGTGGGCTGGGCGAAAGCGCTGAGTGTTCCCAAGACCGGAGACGTCGATCTGCAACCCCCGCCTGAACCGGCGGGGGTTGTTCTATTTCGGTCGCCCGCTATCGAGACTTGAGGGACTGCATCCCGCGTGCGGCTGATGTTGACCGCGAAACGGCCGCGCGACGATGGTTGCCGCCGAGGTTGACCGATTGGTTGCCGAGACTTTGGCCGGGGCCCGGGTAGTAATGCGAGTAGTTCATGAATACGCTGGCGGAGCCGGTCGGCCGGATGCCCATCCGCTCTTGGGTGCTGGTCATTTCCTGATCGAGCGAACGAATGCCCGCGTTGTTGCTTTGAATTGCGTCCTGCTGCTGACGCAGCGTGTTGTTGAGTTGGAATCGCGGCCTGACGAACATGTGGTAGTTGTCCAGCGGCCCGCCGTTCTTCTGGTACAGGCCGAACCAGGGGCTTAACGCCGGCCGACTCGCGGGGTCGCCAGGCTGCGCCTGAGCATGCGCCATGCTCGCCGCAGAAAGGATCACGCCGAAGCCCAGCGCCGCCCAACTCAGTCGTCGTCGTATCATGACGTCGCCTTTCCGGTCCATATCCAAACGACTCTTCAACACATGGCACATTCTATGGCGGTCGCCTCGACCCAGGCAATCGTCCTGGGAAACTCGAATGGCCCTGCCAAATTTATCGACAATGCATTCCCAGTGTCTTGCGGCTGTTTCGATGGCTTCGTGGCGATGCCGTCTCGATCGCCGCTTGGGACGAGTCGCGAATGACTTGATTTCGCGATTCCCATCTGTTACGCTCGCTCTTTCCGTATGGCGTACAAGATTGCCAAGCTAATGCTGGAACACGCAGGCACCTTCCTCGAACGCACCGAGGCAGTCGAAGTTGCGCTTTCTCTGGGCATGCCGCTTCATGAAATCGAGGAGTATCTCGACTGGCTCGACGCCACGCGGGGACCGCTGCCTGACATGCCGCCAAAGGAACCTCACGAGGACACAGGCGACTGACGCGCTGGCCCGCTCTCGTTACTCGAGCGCCGCGGAGCCAGCCGCACAACGCTGGCAGGGTCCCGACGCCATCATGGGGCACTCGCCCAGCACGTCGATGGGCCATCCGTCCTGGTCGCACGCCGGCGCATCGAAGATGGACTGGAAGAACGACGCCGATTGCTCGCTGCTGTCGATTTGCGGCGGCGGCGAAACATTTTCCTGAGGTGGCAGGTTCTCTTGCGGCAGTGAGACGTTGCTGGCCTGCGGCCGTCCGTCGTTCGGTTGCGGCTGAGGTCCGCCGTTTGGTTGCGGCGGCGGAAGACTGTTTTGTTCCATTGGCACGTTCGTCGGCGGCAGCGGCACCACGCTATTCGGGCTTGGGGGAGGCATAGTGCCCGGCTGTGACGGCGGCAGATTGCTCGGCTGCTGCGCCGGCGTCTTGTTGGGCAGCGGCGGAAGCGGATCGTTTGGCCGCGGCGGGGAACTGGCCGGCTCGCGAGGCGGCGCGAGTTCCACACCTGGCGTCGGAAGCGTCTCCCATGCGGGCGGATGATCGATGCCGCTGGATTTGTCGCCGCCGGGCATTTGGATTTCAGGCAACGCGGGGCTTGAGATCACGGGTTGCGCGCCGCAAAACGGCCACGGATGCCAGCAGGTCGGGCGGAACCCGTAGTACGGATCGCACCCAACCGTGGCCTCCTTCTGGGCCGTCTTCCAGAGGCACGCGCCGTCGGTGACGCACCCCGCAACGCAGCACAGCAGCAACAGCCCTATGCCGCAGACAAGCTTCGCACTGTTGTCCGTTTGGTGGCTCATTGCAACTGGTAACTCGTTGGAAAAGGCACCGACCGCTTACCCTAGAAAGTACCCTGCGGATTTCCACCGCCCTTGAGCACTGGGCCAGAAAACCGCGTGACCGTGCCAACGCCCAAGAGCGAGAATCCCATGATCCGCTCGAAAGGCGCTGTAAGCTTCGCCAAGCCCGTATCGAAGGCGATCAGCTTGTCCTCGGCAATGAACACTCGATCGCCGGGCAAAATCTGATAGTTGGTGCACGCCGACGCTTGGGCAGTGATGTCTTCCCACTTCACCGGCAGCACCTGGACCTTCCCCGGCTGATCCGTGGGCCGAGCGATCCAAATCCGCTTTGACGACACCTGCTGCAACCCATTGACCTGTGAGATCGCGTCGAGAATGGTCTCGTTGCCGGTAACGGGGAATCGATACACGCCGTCACCGAGCCCCGCGCCCTGGACGACCAGGTAGTACACCTTGCTGTTGTAGGCGAAGACATCGAGCGAGATCTCAGGATCTTCCAGGTACTGGGACAGGTATTGCTGAATCGCCCTTCTGGCGTCGGCAATGGTCATGCCCACAACGGGAACGCTGCCATAGCTTCCCAGCGTCACCGTCCCGTCCGGGCCAACCAGATGTTGGCCGGCAATCTGCTGCTTCGCCGCCGTATCGGCCAACTCTGCCGATACGATCGGCGCCTGCAACGACGCGCGCAAGTGACGGGTAATCGCCTCTTCCGCCTGATCGACGGTCAGCCCTCCGACTTTCACCGATCCGTAGCGCGGGCCGAGCTTCACCAATCCGCCTGGCTCGATGGAGTAGATTCCAGAGATTGGTGCGTCCGGCAAGGCGCCCTGCACCTGGATCGCAAGCATGTCCAGCGTTCGCAAGTGATACGGCGCCCGCGGCACCACGTGAATGGCGTCGATCATCAACACGTCGGGCGGCTCAATGACGTACGTCGGCAGGACGACCTTGGATAACTCCCGCGGCACCGGCGACTGAGCATGGGCCGCATCGACCGGCGGCTGCGACACGGGAGTTCGCGGCACCGTTTGGCAGCCGCCTCCCAGCGTGGCCATCGCCAAGACGAGACCCAGGCATTGATGAAGGCGGATGTAGGGCTGCATCGTGTAATCCGCTGAGCCAAAAACCATCTTGCTTTTGGAGTCCCGGCACAGGCCGCAGGAACGGCACGGGACCAAGAACTCCTTCCTTCCTGCAATTCGGCACAGCCCTCCAAACCACTTCATTCCCACCCCGCCGCTCGTGGCGGATCGGCAATCTGACGTTCCGCTTGTACCAGTTAGCTAGGCGCGGCAGGCTAGACAAAGTTTACCGCCCATCGCCACAGCCTTCGCAGCGGTTCCCTCGTCGGAAAACTCCTCAGGGCGTGGGCGTAGAAGTCCTGATTCGTGCGAGACACAAGACCGCTACCATGATGGGCGTCTGACTCGAACTCTTGCTGTGAAAACTAACCAGGAGACCGCGATGGATGCGACCCTGTTAATCGGCGACGGCGACCGGAGGCGTCAGGACGCCTTGAGGCGATACTTTTGGGAAAGCGGCTTTCTCGTGGCCACGGCCGTGGACGCCAGGGAGTGCTTGAATAAACTGCTTGCCATTGAGCCCGACGTGGTTCTCATTGCCCTGGAGATGCCCGGCGGAGCGGACGCGGTCATCGCTCGCTTGAACCAGGGTCTGATTCCTGAGAAGCGCCCGATCGTTCTTGTTCTTGGGGACGCCCCCCCGAAAACCATCTCCGACCGCACGCGCGTGCCGATTTGCAACTGCTTCGAGTGGCCAGTCCCAGCGGAGGAGTTGCTTGATCGCGCGGGCATGGAGATCGCCCGAAAGCTGCTGCGCTTTGCCGAGGAGAGCGAGTCGCGGCGGTATGCCGCCGGAAGCTTGGTCTAGGGATCGGCCGTCCGCCTCGCTCGGTTGTCCCGTTTGTGGACGGCTCATAGAATCCCAGTGTCGGCTGTGCCCTGGGGTTGCTAGCGCCGACAGCGAGGGGCCAATGCTCGAACCACGATTCAAGTTGCTTTACGACGGTGACTGTCCGTTCTGCCGTCGCGAGGTCGAGTGGCTCAAACGTCGAGACCGCGCCAACCGGCTGGACCTCGAGAACATCGCCGCGTTGGGGTTTGATCCCCGTCGGTACGGGCTCACTTGGCCAGAGGTGACCGGAAGCTTGCACGGCATTTTGCCCGATGGCCGCGTCGTGCGGCGGCTTGAGGCCGTTCGGCACGCGTACGAGGCCGTCGGCCTGGGCTGGCTGATTGCCCCCGCGCGGTTGCCCGTCATTCGCCACGTGCTCGACGGGATGTACCGAGCGTTTGCGAAGAATCGGGTTCGGCTTGGAAACCTCGTTGGCCGCGGCTGCGAGCACCGGACTTGCGAAAAGTCGTTCACGCCGCGATGAATTGGGTTGCTCACTTGTCACGCTCCCGTGCGGCGGTGAGAATGGGCATCCATGAAAAGCTGTCCTGCCGGCACGGCGTCTAGTGAGAAACCGCTTTCCGCGATCGGTCTGGTTCGCCAATTCGGCGCCGGGTCGGCAATGGCGTGCGAGGGGATCGCGTCGGTGTTGGGAGCGTGTAGCCCGGCTGCCCGACGAGCGGAGAACGACTTGGCTTGGGAACGGCTGCCGCGGCTCCTGGCCCGCCCGGCCGCCCGATACGGCGTCTCGGACGATCCGGCAGCGGCCGCGGCGTTGCTCGTTGCGCTCCGTGCCTATTACGCATTGTTGGTCAAACAGTTTCTCCAGCGGCTCGTCCCAGACAGCAACGCCGAGGAGTCGCTATTTCCACTTCCGCCGAGGAAATCGGCCGCGATCGCGCGTTTTCAGGACCGGCTTGCCACAGCGGTTGCAGCGTATGACCTCAGCAAGTCGCCCGAGGGCCTCGATGGTCACTGCGATGTGTTCAAACCCCTCTATCACGACCTATTTCCGCGGCCGCTGCGACGACAGCTAGGCGAGTACTATACGCCGGACTGGCTCGCCCAGCATGTGCTCGATCAGGTCGCCTACGAGGGCCAAAGCACCAAACGGCTTCTTGACCCGGCCTGCGGCTCCGGCACATTCCTGCTGATGGCCATCCGACGGCTGCGACGATCGCACGAGGCGAAGAAGGATGGGAACGCCGGGACCTTGCTGGCCTCCCTGCCGGTTGGGTTCGACCTGAATCCTTTGGCGGTGCTGACGGCACGAGCGAACTATCTTCTCGCGTTGGCCGATTTGCTGCCTCAACTCGGTCGCTTCCAGCCGCCGGTCCATCTTTGCGACTCGATTCTGCATCAAAGGAAGGAATCCCAATTCGACTATGTCGTCGGCAATCCGCCATGGATCGCCTGGGATAACCTGCCGACGCACGACCGCGAGGCGACCAAACCGTTGTGGGAAAAGTACGGGCTGTTCTCTCTCTCCGGCGTCAAAGCGCGGCACGGCGGCGGCAAGAAAGATCTTTCGATGCTCATGCTATATGTCGCGGCCGACCGCTATCTGAAGCCGGGCGGACGGTTGGGCATGGTCATCACGCAGACATTGTTTCAAACGCTCGGCGCCGGCGATGGCTTCCGCCGCTTTCAACTCGGCCCCGACGGCCCTCCGTTGCGAGTTCTGCGAGTGGACGACCTCACAGCCCTCAAGCCGTTCGGCGACGCCGCCAATTGGACCAGCACCATCCTGCTCGAAAAAGGCGTTGCCACGCGCTATCCCGTTCCATATTTCCGATGGACCGAACACGCTGCCAAGGCCAAGAACGGCAGGCACGGGAGCCGCTTTCAGCAACAAGCCTACTTGGCTCGCCCGATCGATCCCGCGGCTCCCACTTCTCCCTGGCTCGTGCGGCCCGACGCTGGGGACCATCAATCGTTGGCGATTCCATCTCCCGGACCCTCCGACTACACTGCTCACCTGGGCGCCAACACCGGCGGCGCCAACGGCGTCTATTGGCTAGAGGTTTTGGGGGAGACGCGCGACGGGGTGCGCGTCCGCAATGTCGCCGCCCGCGGAAAACATCGCGTCGAGGGCGTGGAGCGCGTGATCGAGCCGGAATTGCTTTACCCGCTGCTGCGCTGGGGTGGGGTTCGACGCTACCGAGCCATCGCGGACGGTTGCCTGCTTCTCGCGCAAGACCCCGCAACGCGTTCCGGCATCGACGAGACAACGATGCGGGCCCGATGGCCGCGGACGCTCGGGTACCTCGAACGGTTTCGTCCGTTGCTCGCCGCTCGCGCGGCCTACCGCCGTTACCAACACGCCGGCCCGTTCTACTCGATGTACAACGTGGGCGTCTACACGACCGCCCCGATCAAGGTCGTCTGGCGACGAATGGATCGCCGAATCAACGCCGCGGTCGTTCAGACGGCGCGGCAGGGCGCAGGCACCAAGCCGATCCTTCCGCAGGAAACCTGCGTTCTGGTAGCCTGCGACTCGGTCGACGAGGCACACTATCTCTGCGGCATGCTCAACAGCGACAGCGTCAACCGACTTGTGACGGCCCATAGCGTCCGCGGGGGGAAGAGCTTCGGCACGCCGGGTATGCTCAACTTCGTTCCCCTCCGGCGTTTTCGCCCCGAGGACCCGGTGCACCGGCGGATTTGCTGCCTCAGTCGGCAGGCACACTCGGCGATGTTGGAGATCGCCGACGAACGGTCCGCCGATCTGGCCGTCGAGCCCTTCCAACAAGAGATCGACCGGGTGGCTGCGACGTTGTTGCCGCAGTGAGTCGTACGCGTTGCTTTTTGGCTGCATGCGCGTCGCCCGGTCGCCCGTGGCATCCCTCCCGAGAGTTAGTGTCGTTGCAAGTTTCTGGACTCCGGGGAAGTACCCGGCTACCATAACGGGGAAGGGCGTCGGTGCGGAGATAACGAGGCTTCGGATTTTGCGGGCGACCATTCTTGAGACCGGCGCTGTTGGCAGCGCGCTCAGGTTACTGTTGGCGCGTCACTTGCGACGTTGCGCCGCCTGCCGCGTTCTCGGTAGGCTGGAGACTCTTCTCGCCCGAGCCCTTCGCGACACTAGACAACGGCCGTTCGGAGGCCTGTAAGTCCCAGGATCATCATGAAGAAACTGCATCTGTTTGGTCGGAACTGGTCGGCTTGGCACTGCAACGAGTCCGCCCGTCGCTCTCAGCAGCCGCGTCGCATCTCTTTCGAGGCCCTGGAGAGCCGTTGTCTGCTGTCAGTCAGCCTGGGAGCGTTATCCAATGTGACGATGGCCGCAGGCACGACGCTGTACATCCCGCTTGCCGGCAGCGAATCGGGTCAAACGCTCAGCTATCAGGCGACGGCCTCGGACTACTCGAAGCTGACCACGGTGATGACGCCGCAGACGAACAAGAGCCTGCAGCTTAACGTCAGCATCAATGGCGTCACCCAGACGATGGCGTTTCGCTTGTTCGACGACATGAGCCCGGCCACAACCGCCAAGATTGAAAGTCTTGTGGCAGCGGGTTTTTACAACGGGCTACAGATCTACCGAAACGGCAAGGACACCAACGGCAATCCCTTTGTCATCCAGGGCGGCAACGCTCCGCCCAGCGGCTTCATCAAGACCGACCAATCCTCGATCGCCGAAGAGTTCAACCCCGCGCTTCAGTACACCTCGGCCGGCATACTGGCCATGGCCCGTTCACTGCTGCCAGGCACCAGTTCGACGGAGTTCTTTGTCACGGAACAGGCGTACCGCAGCCTGGACTTTGACTACACGATTTTCGGTTTCCAGACTGCGGGCACCGATGTTGTCCAGACAATCTCCGCGATGGCAAACAAGTCGGAGTACTCCGACCTCGGTTACCTGGTCAATCCGGTCACGATCACATCGGCATCGATCTTCACGGACACGCAGAATGGCGTTCTACAGCTTCGCGCGCCTGCTGGAGTGACCGGCACGGTCACCGTCACCGTCATCGCCACCGACGGGACAAACGTCTCGTCCGCCCGGTCATTCGACGTCACCATCGTCGGGGACACGGCCACGAAAGCCAATCCGTTTGCCGCAGTAAGGCCGACCGCGCCGACCAGTGTGACGCTCGTGTCGCCGACGGGCACCACGAATCACGACAACTCGTCCAGTACCAAGACCCTTCAATTCCTGGTTTCCGGCGTGACCAGCGGCAATGAAGTGGAAATATTGGCCGACGGCAATGTCATTGGCCACGCCACGGCCACGGGGACCAGCGTCACTATCACCACCGACGGCTCCACGGCCCTGCTCGATGGCACGCACAAGATTACCGCGATCCAGATTGCGCAGGACAAGACGGTAACCGTCAACGAAAGCGACAGCGCCACGACCACCACGCCCGTCAGCAAGACGGCCGATGTTCCGAGTCTGAGCTCCGCGGCCATCACGCTCACCGTCGATGACACGGCACCGACGTTCACCTTTACCCCTGTCACCACCGCCGTCGTCGGAACGACGTACACCTGCCAAGCCACGACCAATGATTCCACGGCCGTCTTCCAGTTGGATCAAGCGCCGACAGGAATGACCATCAACGCATCGACCGGAGCCATCAGTTGGACTCCCTCTGCGGCGCAGTCAGGCGTGAATGTGACGGTCCGCGCCACCGACACAACCGGCAACTACACGCAAAAAACCTTCGCCATCGACGTCTTGCCGGTCAACACTCCCCCGGTGCTCCAGGCCGCGACTCCCTCGATGGGAAGCACCAACGAGGCGACGCCGATAACGATTCCGCTTATCGGCACCTTTATCGGCAACGGCGGCGCGACGACAACCATTACCGACGCGGACACCGGTGCGGTAACGGGCGGAATCGCCATCTTCAACGTCACCGGCAACGGCGTCTGGGAATACTCCCTCGACGGGACCACCTTCACGGCAATTCAATCTGTCGGGACGGCCTCGGCCTTGTTGCTCGCTCGCACGGCGGTCCTGCGATACACGCCAGACGGCAAAAACGGCGAGATGGCGAGCATCAGCTACAGAGCCTGGGACACCACCAGCGGCGTCAGCGGCAGCCGCCTCGATCTGACCCTTTCGGTAGCAACCAGCAGTCAGTCGCCCGTCAGCACCGCGTCCGACACGGCATGGCTGACGGTAACGAGCGTTAATGACGCGCCGGTCCTCACGCCGGCCAGCCCGAGCCTAGGGCGCGCTGCGCCCAGTGTGTCCACCACGATCAACTTAGCGACGTTCATCAAGAACGGCTCAGGCACCACAACCATCAGCGACGTCGACGCGGGCGCTACGTTGGGCGGCATCGCCCTGGTCGGCGTCCATGGTGACGGCGTCTGGGAATACACGCTCGACGGCACAACGTTTGTAGCCATCGGCTCGGTCTCGCAAAGTTCCGCTCTCCTGCTGCCGAGCACCGCCAAGTTGCGATACACTGCCAATGCCGGGAGCAGCGAGACGGCGAACGTCACCTACGTGGCCTGGGACACCACTTCGGGCGCGGCCGGAGATCGCGTCGACCTCTCGTCGACCGACGCCACGGGCGGCTCGACGGCCTTCAGTGTCGCCACCGACACGGCCTCATTAGTCGTGGACGCCGCGCCGGTGCTGACGCCCGCCGCTCCATCGCTGGGCACAACGAACGAGAACACCGCGACCACGATCGCGTTGACAGGCACGTTCATTAACCACGGCACCGGAACTACGACCATCACCGACGCCAATGCGAACGACGCCCTGGGCGGCATCGCCATCGTCGACACGCTCGGCAACGGCACTTGGGCCTACTCCCTCGACGGCGTCACCTTCATTGACGTCGGGGCCGTGTCGGGCGCGTCCGCTCTGTTGCTGCCGAGCACCGCCAAGCTCAGGTACACGCCGGATCTGGAAAACGGCGAAACCGCCAGCATCACCTACCGAGCCTGGGACGCCACGGCCGGCCAAGCGGGCTCAAAGGCCGACACCACGG
The DNA here is from genome assembly GCA_021372555.1 of Planctomycetaceae bacterium. GTDB lineage: Bacteria > Planctomycetota > Planctomycetia > Pirellulales > Thermoguttaceae > JAJFUI01. Next base: position 35,289 of record JAJFUI010000235.1, read on the forward strand.
TTAACGGCGGAGCGGCCGCCTACAGTTCCGCGACCGACACCGCGTCGCTGACCGTCACCAGCGTCAACGACGCGCCGGTGGTGACCGCGACCAGCCCTTCGATGGGCGCTTTCGTTCACACTACCAGCGGCATCGTCGCGCTGACCGCCTTCATCAACAACGGCGGCAGCGGCACCGTCATCGCCGACGCGGACAACGGCGCCGTCAAGGGTGGAATCGCTTTGATCGGCCTTACCGGCGACGGCGATTGGCAATACTCGCTCGACGGCACCACGTTCATCGCCATCCCAACGGTCTCCGCCACGGCCGCTCTGCTGCTGCCCAGCACTGCATCGCTGAAGTACATCCCAAGCGGGATCGTCACCGAACAGGGGAAGATCACGTATCGCGCTTGGGATACCACCACGGGCGCCGCGGGCGGCACCGCCGACACCACAAGCAACGGCGCCGACACGGCCTTCAGCACGGCCACCGACACCGCAACGCTGTTGGTCAACGACGCCCCGGTGTTGACCGCGGCCAGCCCTTCGCTTGGAACCACCATTCTCGGCTCGGCTGTCACCGTCAGCATTGCCGGCGGCTTTGTCAATCACGGCACCGGTTCCACGACGATCACGGACGCGAACACCAACGCCACGCTCGGGGGAATCGCGATTACAGCCGCCACCGGCAGTGGCACGTGGGCGTATTCACTCGACGGCACCACCTACACTGCGTTCCCGACGGTTTCCGGCACCGCCTCATTGCTGCTGCCAAGCACCGCCAAGATTCGTTACACGCCAAATAGCACCACGAGCGAAACCGCGACGATCACCTACCGCGCCTGGGATGCGAGCACTGGCACGGCTGGCTCCACGGCGAGCACGGCCACCAACGGCGGCGCGACGGCGTTTAGCTCGGCCACCGACACCGCCTCGCTCACCGTCGCCGGCGGAAGCATCTCCGGTTACGTCTTCATCGACACAAACAACGACGGGCTGCGCACCACCTCGAGCGGCGGCACACACGTCGGCCTCCCCGGCGTCATCGTCAAGCTGTCTAAGCAAGACACATCCGGGAACTGGGTCGCCACGGCCACCACGATGTCCGCTTCGGACGGGTCGTACCACTTCAACAATCTGGGCGAGGGGACTTACCTCGTTCAGGAAATGCAGCCGTCGAACTACATCGATGGCATCGAGACCGTCGGCAAGGTGGGCGGCGCGGCCACGGGCACTGCTGGGGCCGACCAGTTCCAGATCGCGCTTACCGCAGGCGGCATTGGCACCGACTACAATTTCGGCGAACGCGGAATAAAGGCCAGCGCTGTCTCCCTGCAGTACCTCGTCTGGCCCGCGATGTCGACAACCGAAATCATCACTCAGACGGACGTCGCGCCGGCGGTCTATCTCTCCAGTTCAACCACGCCTTACACCGTGACCTACTCCACTGGCGGCACGGGCGCCAAAATCGCTGGCTCCGGCGCCACGATCGTCGATTCGGACAGCACAATGCTGGCGTCAATGACCGCCTCGATCACCAACCTGAAGGACGGCAGCAGCGAGACCCTGGCCGTTGACGTCTCGGGGACGTCGGTCACTTCGAGCTACTCCGGCGGCGTCTTGACGCTCACCGGAGTCGCCACGCTGTCGGTCTATAAGCAACTGTTGGCCTCAATCACCTACAGCAATACAGCTTCCACGCCGACCCTCGGGAACCGCACGGTTCAGGTCATCGTCAACGATGGCATCCGTGACAGCCTGCCTACCACGTCAACGGTAACGGTTGGCCTTGGTCCCCTGAGCTTCTCGGTGGCCGCAAGTGACAGCGCCTACAGCGCCGCCGAGGCCTCCTCCACGAGCTTCACGATGACGGGCGCGGAAGTCGGCGCCGGCTACACGTATACGATCACCAGCAGTGGCGGCGGTTCTGTGACCGGCAGCGGCACCATTGCCACGGCCACTCAGGCGGTCACCGGGATCAATCTCTCGGGCCTGTCTAACGGCTCCCTAACCTACAGCGTGAAGCTGACAGACACAGCCGGTCGCACTGGTACGGCCACTGCTTCGGCAACTTTGGATAAGACCGCACCGACCAGCTATTCCATCACGGCCGGCCAGGCCACCCTGAATGCCACTCAGGCCGCCTCGACGAAATTCACCTTCGCCGGCGCGGAAGTCGGGGCGACCTACAACTACACGGTGACCAGTAGCGGCGGGTCCGGTTCTGTCACCGGGTCCGGCACCATCACGTCGGCCACCCAGCAGATCACGGGCATCAACGTTTCGGGGCTGCCCGAAGGCACGCTCACCTATTCCGTGACACTCACCGACACGGCCGGAAACATTGGCGCTGCGGCCACTGCGACGACCACGTTCGACAAGACGGCGCCGACCGGCTACTCCATCGCTGCGGACAGTACGCAGATCAACGCCGCCAGCGACACCAACGTCGGTTTCACATTTAGCGGAGCGGCAGTAGGAACAACCTACAACTACACCATCATCAGCAGCGGCGGCTCGGCTACCAAGACTGGAACCGGAACCGTTCCGCAAAGCCTGCATGTCAGCGGTATCGACGTCTCGTCGCTGGCGGATGGACAACTGACCTTCAGCGTCACGCTTACGGACGCCGCCGGCAATGTGGGAACGGCAGCCACCGCCACGGCGACGCTGGATAAAGTCGCGCCCAGCGGATACTACATCACTGCGGACAGCACCTTGTTGGATGCAGCAACCGCTGTCTCGGCCGGCTTCACGTTTGACAACGCCACTCTGGGAACGACGTACACCTGCACGATTACCAGCAGCGGCGGCTCCGGATCGGTGACCCGAACGGGCACGATTGACTCGGTTACCCAGCACGTCACCGGCATTGACGTCTCCTCGTTGCCTGACGGCACGCTGACCTACCACGTCACCTTGACCGACGCCGCCGGAAACGTCGGAACCGCGGCTACGGCCACGGCCACCCTGGACAAGACGGCGCCGCATGACTATTCGGTCACGCCCGGCCAGACTGCCATCGACGCGGCATCAGCCTCTGCGACAAGCTTCACGTTCGCGGGGGCGGAGGTGGGCGCGACTTACATGTTCACGATCACCAGCAGCGGCGGCGGAGCCGCGGTCACGGGAACCGGATTAGTGTCGTCCGCCACCCAACAGGTAACGGGCATCGACGTTTCTTCGCTACCCGATGGCTCGCTAACCTACAGCGTGACCTTGACCGACACCGCCGGCAACGTCGGCGCCGCGGCGAAGGGCTACACGACCCTGGAAACCGGAGCCCCGCGCGACTACACCATCACGGCGGACCAAAGCCTCCTCGGCGCGGTTACATCCAAGAACGCCAGCTTCACGTTCGCCAACGCTGAAATCGGCGCGACCTACAACTACAAGATCATCAGCAGCGGCGGCGGCAGCCCTCTGACAGGCACCGGGCTTATCGCCTCGGCAACGGACAAAATCACTGTCGATGTCTCGTCGCTGCCCGATGGCGAGCTAATCTACGGCGTCACGTTGCTCGACGCGTCAAGCAACGAGGGGCTGCTAGCAACAGCCACGGCCACCCTGGATCGAACGGCCCCGACCGGCTACTCCATCCTCGTTGACCAGGCTCAGATAGACGGCAACGCGACGGCCACCAGCTTCACCTTCAGCGGAGCGGAACCGTTGGCCACCTACAGCTACATCGTGACCAGCAGTGGCGGCCAGGGTTCCGTCAGCGGCAGCGGCGTCATCTCGTCCGCCACGCAGCAGGTGACAAGCATCGACGTCTCGGCTCTGCCAGACGGGCTGTTGACGTATAGCGTCACCTTGACCGACCCCGCCGGCAACGAGGGAACGCCAGCGACGGCGACGGCGCTTCTGGGCCGGTCGCTGGGCGCGCTCGATTCCGCGCTGTCCAGCGTCGACGACTGGTTGACCGTCTAAGTCAGACCGCGTTGCGGCTTGGTTAGAACCGACATTCCAACCCGAACGTTAATCCCTGCGCCCAGTAATCGCTCATCACGAACCGCGGCTCTGGCGTGGGGAAACCGGTCAATTTTCCACCAGAGAATTGCGTCGGATTCAGATTGGTGTCCACTTGATCGGCCGGTCTGACGACTTGGCTCATGTAAAGAAACGTGTAGCCACACGTCGCTTTTACCCGGCAGGTGATATCGTAACTCAGGTTCAGTCCCAGCTCGGGCATCACGGCGAAGTTCGTTCGCTCGAACGCCCCCGAATTGGTCGGCAATGTTAGGAAACCGCCGTTTGCGACCGCTGGCGAACCGGTCGGGGGAGTCGTGGTGGTCGTGCCGCTGACGTTCAGGCGTGATTGCATGCTGCCTAGCGCCAGCTTGCCCAAGACTTCCAGCGACCAGCGGCAGTGACGGCTTTTCGCCGAAACGCCGATCTCGCCGCCGTTGAACTCATTGATAGCGTCGAACAGGTCCGAGACGGCCACCACGGTGCCATTGGCGAAGGGCGGCACGTTATCGATAATCGTCGTCGACGAGTTGATCGCCAGGCCTTCAGCAAGTCGCCCATACCGGTAGCCGACCAAGCCATCGATCTGTTCCGTGCCTTCGGCGAACATCACCTGTCGATACAGCACCTCGGCCGACTGGAGTTCACTGCTAACGCCGGTCACTATGGAACCGCTCTGCAGTCCTGGGTTCGCCACGACGACGGTCGCGGTCGCAAACGACTGAGCGCTGAAAAACGGGCGCGTGAGAATGGGATTGTCCGTGCTGTTCTGGGTAAACCGCGTGGTTTGATCTCCGAGGAACAAATAGTTGAACTCGACGCCCGATTGCTGGCAATCCGTCAGCCAACCTCCCAGCGAGAATCGGCCGCCAGAATGAATTCCCTGGTCAACGGTCTGCGCGCCGAAGATCGTGTTCGTGCCTGCCAAGTCGCTCGCGGCCAGGGCAGGCAAGTGGACTGACTTGCCCCACCACATCAGGTAGTCGCCGCGGAACCAGAGCCAGTCGGGGCACCGCGTGACGCAACCTCCACAGTCGCCGAGTTCGCAACCGCCGTCGCACGGGGCGGCCGCTTCGGCGATCTCGCCTGGGCTCTGATCGTGGCCGGACTGAGCCGCCCGGGGCGCGTCGCCATGCGATCGCATCTCCGGCGGAACCTGCCACGGGGCTACCGCCCCGACGTCCGTCTGAGCTTTCGCCAGAGTCCCGCCGAGCAGGACTGTTGCTAGCAATGCCGTCGCACCGATGGCTGCCGTGCGGCAGTATGGCAGGGCGCGGGGCCCCGCAAGAAGAGATCGAGCCAGCATCGTTCGGCTCCCTCAGGATTCGCCCCCCTGCTGAAGCCATTCGACGTCGCTGCCGCGTGGACAGAACAACGCCCGCAGACTTATCGGCACGCCGGCCGCTTGCCTTGACCCTATAATAAGACGAAACCAGTGTCTGACAACACGGGCCAATTCGGGTGTCTGGGCAAGTTCGCCCTTGTTCTATTGAATCGTCGGCCCGCCGTTTGAGCGGGCACGTACGAAGGTCCTGTCGGAAGCATTATGCATCGCCGTGCCGCGCTCCGATCGCTGCTCGGTTCCACCCTGGGCCTGTCTCTGGCGGGGCTTAGCGGGATCGCCGGGTTGTGGGCGGCCGCAGTCGTCCGGTTTCTCACGCCCAACATTGTCCGCCAAGCCAGCCGCACCTTTAAGGTCGGTCGGCCTTCCGAATACCGAGAGGGCCAAGTCGAGACCCGGTACCAGGCGAGCCACGGCGTCTGGGTCGTGCGTGCGACCGGCGCCGGCCGCCCCCAGTTCTACGCCCTCCGTTCCGCATGCACCCACCTCGGCTGCGCCACCCAATGGGACGACTCCCGGCAGCAGTTCCGCTGCCCTTGCCATGGCAGCACATTTTCCAAGGAGGGGAACAACCTGGCGGGCCCGTCGCGCAGCCCCCTCGAACGCTGCGCAATCCGCCTGGCCGATGACGGTCAACTCGAAGTCGACGCCGGCCAAACCGTCAAGCAAGACGACAGCGGGCATAATCCCTCCGTTTCACCGAAGGCTTAACCAAGTGAAAAACGGAAAGCGACTTGCCCACTTCCTGTTGCATCTGCACCCAGCCACGGTCAACGAACACGCTCTGCGACCGAGCTTTACGTGGTGCATGGGCGGAATCGCATTCTTCCTTTTCATGCTCGAAACGGTCACCGGCGTGCTGCTCATGTTCTATTACCGGCCAACGGTCGAATCCGCTTATCAGGATGTGCTCGACCTTCGCGACGTCGTTTCGCTCGGCGTTTTCCGCGAGCTGCATCGCTGGGGCGGACACGCCATGGTGATCGCCGTGGTCCTGCACATGTATCGCGTGTTCCTCACCGGCAGCTATAAGGCCCCCCGCGAGTTCAACTGGTGCATCGGCGTTTTGCTGCTGCTCCTGGTTCTCGCCCTCTCGTTCACCGGCTACCTGTTGCCCTGGGACCAACTGTCGTATTGGGCCATTACCGTTGCGGCCAATCTTGCCGGCGACGCCCGCCCGTTGCTGCTGGGAGGCGACTCCGTTGCCGAAGAGACCCTGAACCGCTTCTACGTTCTCCATTGCCTGGCGTTGCCCCTGCTGGCCGCTGTCTTGATGTCCCTCCACTTTTGGCACGTCCGGAAGGATGGAATCAGCGGTCCACCACTATGAATGAGCTTGATCCGGCTCTCTTCCAAGATCCAAGAGCTATTGACCTTTGCGTGGCCAATGAACCAAGGCCGACCAACGGAAGGCCGAAAAATAGACCAAGCAGGTTGACTCACCGGCTCAACATCCAAGCAAACATCAATAAGTTCCAATGATCAAAGACAACCTTGCCGTTTTGGCGATGCTCTGCCTGCTCGGTTTCTTCACTTGGCTCGCCGTGACCCAAGCGATCCAGAACGACCGCCAAGTTCACGCCCACAAGCGGCCCTCCAAGGATGGCTCCGCGCGACGATTCCCCGTATGGCCGGATCTGGTCTTGAGCGAGTTGGTCTGCGCATTGCTGATAACCGCCGTGCTCCTCACCTGGTCGCTTCTCGCGCCAGCCCCGCTAGAGCAGCCGGCCAACGCGGCGGTTAGTCCGAATCCGGCCAAAGCCCCGTGGTACTTCCTCGGTGTCCAAGAAATGTTGTATTTGGTCCGCGCCCGGTGGGCCGGCATCACCGTGCTCGGTCTGACCGTCCTAGGACTGTTTGCGCTGCCGTACCTCGACCGCACGCCGACCGCCGGCGGCCAATATTCAATCCGCACGCGTCGCACGGTCTACATCGCCTTCCAATCCATCTTTTGGCTTTGGATCCTGCTCCTCGTTGTCGGCGTGTTCCTGCGGGGGCCGAATTGGGAGTTCGTCGGCCTGTACTAAAATCAGGTCCGTAAGTCCCGGGCTACGTTTTTTTCCGGTTATGCCGCCGCTGCCGTGTGCGGAAAAATCTGCTGGCCGCACCACGTCGCCGAGCAAACCTATCTTTCCAAGGCGGTTGCCAAGGCCGCTGGAATTATGTCAAACGGGTAAGACGCACTCGCCACGACGAACGGGCCGACGCGTCGATACTCGGCCGTCGGAGTCAGCACAATGGCCCACAAGCCAGATGCCGCAATTCTGCAAGGTGCGAGTCGCTTATCTTTCGGACGTCAATACGGCATGGCCATCGCCGTCTTGCTCGCCGGCATCGCGCTCTCCGGCGAACTGTTCTTTCTTCTCCGCGGCCGCGAATGGGACCGCGCACGCGGCGACTTCGACCAAGCCAGCGAAGAGCGCATCGCGACGTTGTGGAAAGCCGTCGAATCCGACATGCTGCAAATGAGGTCCGTCCAGGCTTTTTTCGCGGCCGAAGAAAAAGTGCTCACCACGGAGTTCGCCACATTCGTCGCTCCGCTGCTCGAAGGCCGCCACGGGATCCGCGTCATCCAGTGGGCGCCTCGCTCCACGTCGCCAAACGGGAATCAGTCTTTTCGCATCCGCTACGTGGCTCCCGCCGATTGCGCCAGCGCCGTTCTCGCCCGCGACCTTGCCACCATGCCCGATTGCCGCGAGGCGGTTCAACAATCGCTGCGAACCGGCGAATTTGCCATTGGTTCCTCCGTCAAATTGCGTGATCGATGCAGCGCCGCCGGCGTCAGAATCGTTCTTCCGGTGTATCGTCAAGATCGGTCAGCCGTCGGGGCAAACCATTCTGTCATGCGGCTCGAAGGGCTTATCGCCGGCACGCTGTGTCCCGCAGATATCGGTGAGTCCAGCCTTCGCACGTTGACGCCTGCAGGAATCGACGTCTGCCTAAGAGACACTTCCACGCCAGCCAATCAGCCCTTACTCTATCGCCATGCCTCGCGGCTGCGGACCACGGGAGAAGCGTCTGTCGGCGAAAAGCGACTTCAACTGAGCAGAACCTGGGTCGTTGCTGGCCGCCGCTGGACCGTGACGTGCACACCGGCGCCCCAGTTTGCCGCCGCGCAGCTCACCTGGTACCCCTGGGGCGCGACGGCGGCCGGCCTCCTGCTGAGCGGTCTTTTCGCCGCTTATCTGGCCGGCATCGTCCGCCATAGTGTCCGAACCGCGGCACTGGCCTTGAAGTTGACGGAAGCGAACCAGCAACTGGAGCAAGAGATTGCCGACCACCAGCGCACGGAAATCACCCTTCGAGAAAGCGAGCGGCGGCACCGGCTTTTTGCGGAAAACGTCGACGACATCATCTGGACCATGGAGTTGTCCGGCAAGTTGACGTACATGAGCCCCTCGGTGGAACGCGTGCTCGGATACAAGTGGGATGACCGCAATCCCCTGACAATCGCCGACTTGGTTTTGCCCGCCGAGCTCGGTGAGATCGAAAGGCTCATCCACGGTCTCGTTGCCACCGCAAAGAGCGGACAACACATCCAAGGCGGAAGCGTGCAGGTGCAACTCGTCCGCAAGGATGGCTCGGTGATATGGAGCGAGGAGACCTACAGCGGCGCCTACGACGAGTCCGGCCAACTGATCGGCATCCAAGGCATCACTCGCGACATTACTGCCCGGCGACAAATGGAAGACGAGCTGCGGAAGGCCAAGGAGGCGGCCGAGGCGGCAACGGAGGCAAAAAGCCGGTTCCTGGCCAATATGAGCCATGAAATCCGCACGCCTATGACCTCGATCCTCGGTTACGCCGATCTACTGACCGATCCGACCGTCAGCGAAGGCAATCGCCGCGATTTCCTGGCCGTCATCCGCCGCAACGGCGAGTACCTGCTGGGGCTTTTGAACGACATCCTCGACCTGTCGAAGATCGAGGCCGGCAAGCTGCCCTTGGAACTCGGCCGGTGCAACATCGCATCGCTTGTCGCAGAAGTGGCCACGCTGATTCGCCCACGCGCCGCCCAGCGGAATCTCGCTCTCTCGGTCGATTACCAAGGCTCGCTGCCAGAGACGATTCTCACCGACGACGCCCGCCTGCGGCAGGCGTTGGTCAATCTGGTCGGGAACGCCGTCAAGTTCACCGAGCGAGGAAGCGTCCGAATCACCGTCGCCTTCTGGCCGCAATGGGAGAATTCGCTGCCTGCTGTTCGCCTGGAAGTCATTGACACCGGCATCGGCATCCAGCCCGAAGTGCTCTCCCAATTGTTCCAGCCGTTCGTACAGGCCGACTCGTCGGTATCGCGCCGATTCGGCGGCAGCGGCCTCGGCCTCGCGATTTCTCGACACATCGTCGAAATGCTCGGCGGCGAACTGACCGCAACCAGCGTCCCAGGGCAGGGCAGCACATTCACCATCACCATGCCTACCGGCAGCCTGGACGGCGTCGCCATGCATTCACCGACCGCCACCGAACTGGAACGAATGGCGGTCGAAGACGCCGAGCAGCCAGCGCCCAATCTGCTGGCTGGCGCCCGGGTCCTACTGGCCGAAGACGGATTCGACAATCGGGAGCTAATCCAGATGGTCTTGCGGGCGGCCGGAGCCACCATCGAAACTGTCGAGAATGGCCAAGAGGCTGTGACCCGCGCCGAAGCCGAACCGTTCGACGTTGTCCTCATGGACATGAACATGCCCATCGTGGATGGCTATGAGGCAACGCGATCGCTTCGCGACCGCGGCTACCGGGGCGCGATCCTCGCTCTCACGGCCAGCGTCCTCCCGACGGACACCGACCGCTGCCTGGCCGCGGGCTGCAACGAACATCTGACGAAGCCCATCGACCGCGCGAGACTGCTGGAAACGATCAAGTTCTATGCCGGCAACGCGTCACATACAAGGAGAATGCCGCCGGCGTCCCAGCCGGTTGTCTCACTGCTCATCGACGACCCCGAGGTGGCCGACATCGTGCCAGGATTTATCGGCCGGCTGCCCGGATACGTCACGTCGATGCGCGAGGCATATGCCGCCGGTCGCTACGAAGAGCTTCAACGATCTGCGCATCAACTGAAGGGGGCAGGGGGATGCTACGGCTATCCCTCCTTGACCGACGCCGGACGAACGCTCGAGGAGGCCGCGAAACAACGCGATGAAAGTGCGGCTCAGCGCGGCCTCGACGCTATTGCGGTCTTGTGCCAAGCCATTCAACAAGGATATGAATCCGCGATTTTTGCAGGGGAACCTAGATGAAAGTCCTGATTATCGACGATAGTCCCGATGCACTGCAGGTTGCGAAAGCGCGCTTGGCCAAAGAGCAACTCAGCGTCGTTTGCGCCGATGGGGGCAAGGCCGGCCTTGAAGCCGCTCGGCGCGAAAATCCGGACCTGATCCTGCTCGATGTCGACATGCCAGAAATGTGCGGCTTTGACGTTTGCCGCGCCCTCAAGTCGGACCCCGACCTCTGCATGATCCCCGTTCTATTCCTGTCCGGATCGGCAGCGCCCGAAGACAAGGTCCAGGGTCTTGACCTGGGCGCGATCGACTACGTCGCCAAGCCGTTCGACGCCTTCGAGCTTCGCGCCCGTGTGCGAGCGGCTTTGCGGACGAAGCATTTGCAGGACTTGCTGATCGAGCATGCCCACATCGATCCGCTCACCGGGCTGCCCAACCGCCGTGCATTGAACGAACGGCTCCAATGCGAATGGGCGCGCGTCGAACGGCACGGCGGCCAGATGTCGTTCATCATGGCCGACATCGACCACTTCAAGACGGTGAACGACCGTTTCGGTCACCAGGTCGGCGACCGACTGCTGCAAGAGATCTCGCAAGTCATTGCCGGCCAATGCCGCAAGACCGACATACCCTCACGCCTCGGCGGAGATGAATTTGCGATTCTCGTTCCCGACGAGAAAGCGGAGAACGCCGCCCACCTCGCTGAGCGGTGCCGTCGCCGGGCCGAAATGGCCTGCGTCGTGGCCAAGAACGGCGCCGCCCAAACGACCGTGAGTTTCGGCATCGCCGACTCCCGCGGCGTCGATTCCCCGGAGGCGTTGATCGCCCGCGCCGACGAGGCCCTTTACCGCGCCAAGGGATCGGGCCGCAATCGGTTGGATATCGTCATCGACCCGCAACTGGCCACTCCGGCCGCTGGTGCGGTCGCACCCACCGTGTGCCTGTCGGCCGAAAACCAGCCGCTGGCCACCTGACGTCAGCGGCCGCCAAGCCTTGACGCAGCCGGCAACCACTGGTCGCCCGCCAAGCTCGTTACTCGGGCGGCAGCCCCTTGCCCGGTGGTCCCATCCGAGGCATTCCCTCATCTCCGCCGTGCCCCATGGGGCCTCGATGTCCCCGACGAGCAGCCTCCGTCTGGCTGACCGCCTGCAACACCCGCCGTTCGATGATCTGGTCCTTCGTCTTTTCTCGATGTTTCAATTCGAGCGCCCGTCGCTGCTGGCCCACGTCAAACTGCTCGGCCGCTAGTTTGCGCAACTCGTCTTTGATCTTCTCCTGCTGATCCTTGGACGCCGCTCGATACTTTTTCGCCGTGGCGATGATCCGCCGTTCCAGGTCGCCTTCCTTTTTTGTCAGCTTGTACAGCTCGGGATTGCTCTTTTTCAATGCCCCCAGGCTCTCGCCGGTTTCGCGCGGCGGCCACGGCAGCCGCTCCCCGTGCCCACCTGCGAAGCCATCCGGCGGCGGTCCCGGCGGCCGCCGGTCGCCCAAAGCACCGCCCTCGTCGCCGGCCGTCGAGTCCGTCCCCGGCGCGGCGCGTTCGGCCGACTGCGAAAGCGCACCAACTGCCAAGCCAGTGGTCAGAACCGTTAACAGCGTCGCCCATCGGATCGTTGCTCGCATTGGACCGCTCGCGGCTGTGAGATATTGTCCCTTGATCCATAACGGCAGCACTTCCGGAATGTTGCATGTCGCGTCCGCAACGATCGCATCCCTCGCCCCCTCGTTTGGCTACATTCGACGTTTTGGTGGAATCTGCGGTCGGCTTGTATACAATGCTCCGTCCGCCCCGTCGCAAGGCGTCGCCATGCTCGTCCGACATTACGCGCAGCTCGGCAAGGCACCGATCACGGCAATGGTTTTGCTGACAACCGGCGTCGGCTATCTACTTGCACCGGTCGGCAGCGATGGCCGCGTCACGCATTCTGTCACCCGCCTGGTGGTGACGCTCCTCGGCACCGGACTGACGGCCCTTGGCGCCGCGGCCTTCAACGAACTGCTCGAAATCCGCCGCGACGCCAAGATGCGACGGACCTGTCGCCGTCCGCTGCCCACCGGCGCAATCTCACCCACCCGCGCCTTGCTCTTCGCCGTGGTCACCACCTTGGCCGGTCTCGCTATCCTCGCTGCCAGCATCAATTGCTTGACGGCAGCACTCGCATCGCTCAACGTGGCGATCTACACGCTGGTCTACACCTCGCTCAAACCACGAACCTCGTTGAGTACGCTCGTCGGATCGATTTGCGGGGCGTTGCCGCCGGTGATGGGCTCGACGGCCGCCTCCGGCCGGCTCTCGCCGGAAGCCGCGCTGCTGGCCGGCATTCTTCTGCTTTGGCAGATACCTCACGCGCTATCGCTCGTCTGGCTCCACCGCGACGACTACGCCCGAGCTGGCTTCCGCCTGTTGCCGGTCGTCGACCGCGATGGGCGGCTGACATGCCTGACGATCCTCTACTACTGGCTCGCCCTGACGTCGCTCGGCCTGCTGGCGTCCTTAAGCGGTTTGGCAGGCCAACTGTTCGCCGCCGCTTCCTTCGTGTTGGGCGCAGCGATATCCCTGCTGGCGCTGCAATTCTGCATGGCAAGAAGCGAAAGAAACGCCCGCAGGATGTTTTGGGCAAGCATCCTCTACTTGCCACTGCTGTTGGCGCTGCTGGTGGCGGATTGCCCGGCGAAGAGATCGCCCGATGATCCGCAGTACGCGCCCAACCACACCGCGAAGGCCCCGGTCGACACCTAGCAGCCGCCAAGCGTCCATTCAAACGGGCTAGATCCTTCGCTGCGCTCACGATGACGGCAATTATCGGACGCCCTCACGCTTGTCGTGGGCATGCTCTGCCAAGATGCAGCCGGGCGCAACATGGCCGCCGTAGCCGCGTCGTTATCGCATCGCCTTGTCCGAGATGTCCTTGCGGCACCAGGCGCCTGGCCAGCGGATGCACTTTACCGCTCGGTAGGCGTTGAGTTTTGCCTTCGGAATGCTATCGCCCAGGGCGGTGACGTTGAGCACCCGTCCGCCCACGGTGACCACATGCCCGTTGGACATCGCCGTGCCCGCATGAAAAACCTTCACATCGGGGAGCATGTCGGCGTCGACCAGCCCGCGAATTTGGTGACCCTTCTTGTAATTCGACGGATACCCTTCGCTGGCCATGACAACGCACACCGCGGGCCGCGGATCCCAGTCCAACGGGCCCAACTGATCGAGTTTTCCCTCGACCGTCGCCTCGAGCACGTCGACCAAGTCGGTCCGAAGGCGCATCAATAGCGGCTGGCACTCCGGATCGCCGAACCGCACGTTGAACTCGAGCACCTTCGGCCCTTGCTTCGTCATCATCAGCCCGGCATAGAGCACGCCGCGGAACGGCCGGCGATCCCGCTTCATCGCATGGACCGTCGGAACGAGCACGTGCTCCTCAATCCAGTGCAGGGTCGAGCTATCGACCAGCGGGGCAGGGCAGTAGGCCCCCATCCCGCCGGTGTTCGGACCGGTGTCGCCGTCGAACGCCGCCTTATGGTCCTGAGCCGGCTCGAGTGTAACGATCGTCTGCCCGTCAGTGATGGCCAGCACGCTCGCTTCCTGTCCGTCGAGGCGTTCCTCGATGACCAACCGATTGCCGGCCGCGCCAAACGCCCTCTGCTGAGCAATTTGCTCGACCGCCTGCAGGGCCTCGTCGCGACCGGCGCACACGACTACGCCCTTGCCCGCGGCCAGCCCATCGGCCTTGACCACGACCGGCACGTCTTCGCGATCCTTGAGGAACCTCAAGGCATGCTCGGGATCGGTGAACGTCTGATAGTCGGCCGTGGGCACGTCGGCGTGCCGCAACAGGTCCTTGCAGAAGACCTTGCTGGCCTCGAGCTCGGCAGCGGACCGCCGCGGACCAAACGCCCGCAGCCCCGCTTCTTCGAACGCGTCGACGATGCCAGCCGCCAGCGGACCCTCAGGGCCAACCACGCACAACCGAACATCGTTTTCCTTGGCAAAGCGGATAAGCCCGGCGAAATCGTTCGGCTGAATGTCGACATTCTCGCCGTCGTAATCGGTTCCGGCGTTACCCGGCGCAACGAAGACGCGATCCGCCCTCGGACTCTGAGTGATCTTCCAGGCCAGCGCGTGCTCTCGCCCACCGCTGCCGACGACCAAGATGTTCATGCGATAATCCCTTGCCAAAGACGCTAGAAGACAATCGTCATTGTAGTAGCTGCCTGCGGCATCGCAAAGGGGATCGACGCCACAATGGGGGGGACGCACAAAGGAACCGCAACTCCCCGCCACCATCAATGCCCACCCAATCCCGCCTTTGTGTTATTGTTTTATGTTCCGGCGCAGCCGACGACGATCCAAGCGCCAAACGACGAGAGCGCACATGAACCCCTTCCTGTCTTTGCCACTGACGCTTCAACTCGTCGTGGTGTTCATCCTCGGAACGCTTGGCGGCGCGGCCGTAAATTGGGCAGCCTATTATTTGGCGTGGAACCGACGGCCGATCAGCCCCTGGTCCGCGCCCGATCCTTCCGCGCCCAAGCGACACGCCTGGGACCGCCTGCCGGTGATCGGTTGGCTGGGCCTGCGACGCGAAGTCGCGTTGCACGGGCCGGGATTTTGGGTCCGCCCCATGCTCGTCGAGATTGTCATGGGCGTCGGCCTCGCTTGGCTGTATTGGTGGGAAGTCGACGCCGCGGGCCTGCTGCCCAATATCGCCCGGGCGAACCTAGCGCCGCTTGTCGGCGATATCCTGCAAACGCAGTTCGTGGCGCACGCGATTTTGATTGCACTCATGCTCGCCGGCTCGCTCATCGATGCGGACGAAAAAATCATCCCCGACGAAATCACCGTCTCGGGAACGCTGATCGGGCTGCTCTTGGCCGCCGCATGGCCAGCTTCCTTGCTGCCGGTCGTGCAACCGATGGGCAACGGACCGCCAGCCTCCTTGGGCTACTTGCGGCTCACCTCGCCGCTGGAGTGGCCCGCTTGGCTCGACGGTCGCCCTTGGCGCGAATCGCTCGCCATCGCGCTCGGTTGTTGGTGGCTCTGGTGCGTCGCCATTCTCCCGCGAACCTGGTACACGCGCCACGGTTGCCTTCGAGCCGTGCGGCTTTGCTGCGCCAGGGTAATCCGCGAACGCGCCACCTACCGCATCCTACGGCTCGCCCTCTTCGGCGCGCTGGCGGTTCTCTTGGTCTGGTACCGCGGCGGCGTCAATTGGGAATCGCTGCTCACCGCGCTGGTGGGCATGGCCGTCGGCGGGGGGCTGATCTGGTCCGTCCGCATCATCGGCGCGGTGGCGCTAGGGCGCGAGGCCATGGGCTTCGGCGACGTCATGCTCATGGCCATGATCGGCGCGTTTCTCGGCTGGCAGCCCTGTCTGATGATCTTCTTTCTTGCCCCGGTGGCCGGCCTGTTCATCGGCCTTGTGCGTCTGTTGCTCGTCCGCGATCGCGAGATTCCCTACGGACCGTTTCTCTGCCTCGCCACGCTGTGCGTCATCGTCTGGTGGAGCGCTATTTGGGAGTGGGGCCAAGACATCTTCGCCCTCGGCTGGCTCGTCCCCGCCGCAATGCTCTGCTGCCTAATCCTCATGGCCGGCATGCTAGCGATCTGGCGGCTGATTGTTACGGTATTGCGCTAGCCGGTCAGCACCGCATTCATGCTGCCGCTGCGGAACCCTTCGAGATCGAGCGCGATATATTTGAAGCCAAGCGAGCGAAAGTGCTCCGTCACCGCGCAGCGAAAATCGGCCTCCGCGAACCGACCGAGCTGCTCCGCCGGAACCTCGATCCGCGCCATATCGCCTTGGTGATAGCGAACCCTTAGCGGTCGAAACCCACGCTCTCGCAAGAATCGCTCCGCCGCGTCGATCATCCGCAGCCGTTCGGGCGTGACCTCCTGCCCGTAAGCGATGCGGCTGCTCAAACAGGGTGTAGCCGGCTTGTCGGCCACGGGAAGGCCCCAGGCCGCGGCCAGCTCTCGCAACTCCGCCTTCCTCAGTCCGCACTCGGCCAAGGGGCTGCGAACGTTCCGCTCGCGAAGCACCCGTAGCCCGGGCCGGTAGTCGCTCTGATCGTCGTGATTGCTTCCATCGGCGACGACCGCCAGGCCAAGGCGTTTGGCAACCTCTTCCACGCGAGCAAACACCTCCTGCTTGCAATGGTAGCAGCGGTCCGGCCCGTTCGCCCGATAGGCCGCTATGGACAATTCGTCCGTCGGGACAGTCTCAAGTCGAATGCCAATGTGCCGAGCGAGCTCTGCGCACTCCTCCAACTCGCCCGCCGCCATGCTCTGGCTATAGCCCGTGACGGCCACCGCTTGCTCGCCAAGCGCCAACTCGGCGGCTTTCGCGAGCACGGTGCTGTCCAAACCGCCGGAGAACGCCACCGCGCAGGTGCCGTACCCGCGCAGCGTTTCGAGCAACCGGTCGCGCTTCTGAGCGAGCTCGGGAGAAATTTGCATCATGCAGCAAAAGCTTCCAGATTCAGCGATCAGCCGCTCGACTTTATGGACGCCGTATCATCCGCAGGCCAATCGCCGATTGCAGCGATCCGCTATCCACCAAACAGACCGAGGATGGTGTCCATCAGCCAACTGCTCACCGAGCCGGGCGACACCGTTTGCTCGCTCCACATCGTCCGCAGCAGATCGTACATCATGATGCCGCAGAGCACCAGGAACACCGCGCAGACGGCCAAGCCAGCGATTTGCCACTTCGTGTAAGGCGGCTCCAGGCTCGTCGCTGCCGGCTGCATCAGCGTCACGCCCTCGGCCAAGGCGCCAGGCTGGGCCCCAAGAATCGGCGCGCCGGCCAGCGGCGCCGCCATTCCCATTTCCATCGCGGGCTGCGCCGAGAGGTCCTCGTCGAGCATCGCCGCCATCGATACGCCGCCTGGCGCACCGACCATCGCGGCGCCCTCGTCAGCTTCGGTGTCCAGGGCAATGACCTGCGACCCGCTGCCCGACTCGTCGGCCCCGGCGGTCTCCTCGAGCGGAGTCAGCAGGAAGTCGTCGTCCCCCTTGACCTTCACGTCCGATCCTTCGCCGACCGTCTGGCTCGACGACCCGAGCAGGTCGTCCTCGTTAAAGCCCAGCGAATCTTCCGTCGCCGAACCGAGCTTGAGCGGCGTTTCTAGCGACAGGCCGCTGTCAGACGGGTCGACCAGCGAGATGCCGCTGTCGCCGCCAAGTGTTAAGTTGCTGCCTTTGCTGCTGCCGCCGAGGACCAGCTCGTCATCGTCGAGCCCCTTGTCCGCGCCGATGTCAACGGCGGAGCTATCGCTTGGCCCGGCCTTCGCGGACTTGCCCTCGATCGCCAGCGTGCTGTCCTCCAGCGTCAGGTCTTCCTCCAACGTGAGGTCCAACTCTGAGAGCGCTGTCTTGGATTCCTCGCCCTTCTTTCTGATCGGGACCGGCGTCTTCGAGTCGGCCAGTTGGATGTCGCTGTCGGCCAGTCGAATGTCGCTTTCCGCCAAAGGGCGACCGGGCTCGCTAAACCCAATGACCGTCCCCGACAGCCCAGGGTCGGACTGACCGAGCTCGATCTCGCTCAGCAAAACGTCGCCAACCGGCTCTGCGCCCTCGGCTGGCTTCGCCTGCTGCTTGATCAGCGCGTCGATGTCCTCGACCTTGAACTTCCAATCAGCGCCGTCACGATAGCCATGCAACTCGCGGTGTTCCAACATCGATTTGATGTCGTCCACGCTCTTGCCAAGCAGCTTGGCGGTTTCTGCGCTGTTGTAGTATTTCTGGGCCATAACAGTCTCGCTTGCCTTATCTCTGATCCAACGATTGTTGGATCTCCTGCGGGAGCGGCTTTTCGTTATTGAAGTCGGTGATCCGTAAGTCCCACTGAATATTGCGAACGCTCTTCAGCGCGATCTTGCCGCTGAGTGCATCGATGTGATAGACGCTCAACGCGCGCTGCCGGGGGTCGACGACGGTCAGCAGCTGACCTTTTTCGCCGAGCGGCAACGACGCCACAATCAGTTCCGTGCCAGACGTCGCCGTCGGTATGCCTGCCGCGGGACGCTGAGCGAAGCCGCCCTCACCGCGTTGCTCGGCCACGCCAATGGCTGCGATCACCAGTCCAACACACGCCAGGGTCCCCAGCATCGCCCATCTCATAAATCACCTTTGAAGTTCAACGGTTAGGGAAACTGGGGTCCCTTTCCTTATTGTAAAAGACCCAGTCTCCGTTGCAAGCAAAAACACCCGCTGGCGGGCCACCCGGACACTCGCCGAGTGTCGAATGCGCCCACGAGTCTATCCATCCCCTTCAACCGGAACAAGCCGGCCGCTCTGGGGACGATCGTTGAGCCGCCGCCTTGCCGTGGGGCGGGTTGTCCACCGGCCCTTCTGATCGCCTGGTGTCCAGCCGCATGAAGCGCAAAACCGGCGCGCGGCGGCGCCGCGGCAAAAGCACCCGGGTGGGTCGGCTGCCTCCCGACGGCGGTGTACCGTTGGCGCGCCCGCGAGGGCTCAGCACCAGAACGCCAACAGCGCGAGGCCGCCAACAAGGGGAATCGTGAATAGCAGAACGATCCGTCCCAGCAGCCCCCAGCCGCCCAGCAGGCCAGCGATGCCGGCTTTCGAGACCAGGTTCGCCATCGCGGCGACGACGAGCATGCGCCAGGCGGCGCAGGATGCCAACGACTCGGTCGACACCATCCGCGCCGTCGACAGCGTGATCGCGTCCATTTCCGTCAGCCCAGAAAGAAACGCCACGGTGTAGAGTCCTCGGCCATTCCAATACTGCTTGGCTACGGCCAAGGCCAGGAGCACGACCGCGTAGAGCATCGCGAAGACGATCGCCGATCGCAATTGCGTCGGATTCGTCTGCTCAGGCATCGGCGCCGAATGGCGTCGCACCCGAAACCAGAGCGCCAGCGCCGGCACGAATGTCAGCAGCATCAGCAACAACACCGGCGGCGCGAGCGCGCCCAAAAACGCTGGCGATACAACGGCCACCGCCACCAAGACCCGCACGTACATCACCGTCGAGGCGATCATGATGACGATCAGCGCCGTTCGAGCGCGCATGGGATCGCCGCGAGCGTCCCGAGCGTAGCTGACCGTCGTGGCCGTGCTGGAAATCGCCCCACCGAGGACTCCCCCGAGCAGAATGCCGGCGTCTTCGCCGAAGAACTTGTAGACAATGTAGCCGCCTAGGCTCAGCCCGACGATCAGCACAACCATCACCCAAATCCAGTACGGATTGAGCACGTTGAGCGCCGCCGGGGCGTGAATCCCCAAGCTCGCCGGGCCGTAGTTCTCGTTCGGCAATAGCGGCAGCACAATGCACGCGATCAGCACGAACTGCATGATCGCCCGCAGGTCCTTATCGCCGAGCCGCTTGGCGACGGCATGCAACTCAATTTTAAACTGCAGCAGCACAGCCACGCTGGCGCCAACGACGATGGCCACCGCCATCGGCCCGACCATCACTAGCGCGCCGACGGCGTACATGACCAACATGGCGACGTCGGTGGTGGTGCCCCCGCTGGCGTCCGGCTGCGGCCGCCGCATATGGCCGACGACAATAACGCCGATGATCCCCAACAAGCCTGCGGCGACAATCCAGCTTTCGCCGAAATGGCCTGCCAGCAAGACGGCAAGGCTGCCCAGCAGGGTGACGAGCGGAAAGGTCCGCATGCCGGCCATCCCGCTGGCGGCGTGTTCCCTTTCCAGCCCCACCAGCAGTCCCAGCAGGGTCGCAACGGCTAGTCTTTCGAAGGTCGGTTCCATCACCTCAACTCTAGCACGCCGTCCACATCCCATCCCTTCCGGGAGAGGGGTCTAGGGGATATGAAGGCTGCTGGCCTGAGGGCAGCGTAGAAGCTGCTGTGAGAGGGCAGGGCAGGGCGGCCGGGCACTGCCTACACCGGCCGGTTGCGCTCGTCGACGTGAACGATGATCGGCTTCAGCCGCCGAGCCTCTTCCGCATCAACCGCGGCGTACGTCAGAATGACCACCTTGTCGCCCACCGCGCCGAGCCGCGCCGCTGGGCCGTTAAGCATCACGGTGCCAGAACCGGCCGGCGCCTCGATGACATAGGTAATCAGCCGCTGGGCGTTCGAGAGATTCAGCACATGCACCTGTTCGCCGGGCAGCATATCCGCCGCGCGAATAAGGTCAACGTCCAGCGCGATGCTCCCCTCGTAGTCCAATTCCGTGCCCGTCAGCGTGGCGCGGTGAATTTTGGACCGTAACATGAACCGTTGCATGCCCATTCTCTCAACTCCGCAAAATCCTGCTCAGCACTCGCGAGACGGCGATGCCGCGCGTCCCACCCAATTACTATGACTGCAATCCCTTGCGAATTCAACCGCCCCTCTTCTCCTGGGGCGTACGCCGAAACCCATCGGTGCCTAACCAGCCAGCAATTCCGGCTCGATCACGCGGATGTGACGCCATTGGCCCTGCAGAAACCGCCCCGCATAGATAAAAGCCATCGTGAGCACCCAAATCGTCATAACCGTCCAGCACCACAGCAGTCCACCGCCCCAATAGCGTATTCCCACAATCGCCGCCAACAACGGCAGGGGCGTCAACAGCAGCGACACCAGCATGATGAACCGCGTGTCGCCCGCCCCCTTCAACGCCCCAGAGAACACGACGTTCATCGAATCGAACAAGCAGTACGCCGCCACGAAACGCAGCAGCACGACCGTCGTCGCCCGTAGCTGCGCAAATTCGGCCGGTCGGCTGCGAAGCGCATGCCCCATCAAGAGCACGTCCGGCAGCAGCAGATAGACCAACGCCATCGCCCCCATGTAGCCGCCAGCGATCCAAAGCGAGGTCCACGTGGCCCGCGACGCCAAGTCGGGCCGATTGCGTCCCAGTTGTCTGCCGACCATCGTGCTCAGCGCCAACCCCAGGCCCAACATCGGCACGAACGCCAACGCGTTGACATTGAACGCAAGGCTCGTTGCCGCGGCATTCTCGGAACCGAGCTGCCCAACGATCAGCAAGAACAGCGTGAACCCGGCGACGTCAATCAGCAGTTGGACGCCGTTGGGCACCCCGAACCGCAACAACCGGCCAAACAACGGCCCGTTGAACCGCCGGTCCTCCCAGAGCCCGTACTTCCGCCGATAGCGTGGCAGCAGAGTCAACGCGGCGTACGCCACCACGCGGAACCACAGGGCCGTCACCGTGGCCCAACCCGCCCCCTCGATCCCCAGTTCAGGCAGTCCGAAGTGCCCGAAGATCCATCCGTAATCCAGGACGCCATTTAGCAGCGCGGCCGTCGAGTCCACGACCATCACGACCGGCGTTGCCCCAATTCCCGTAAAGACGGCCGAGAACGCGGCGGCCATGATTTCCGCACCGGCGCCAAACGTGCACACCTGAAAAAAGAGAGTCTCCTCCGCCGCCAGCCCTGGTCCGTGACCGGCCAAGCGAAACACCCATGGTGCGGCCGGGATTAGCAGCAAGTACAGCGGGATGCAATACAGCCCTACACGGGCGCCCTGCCACGCGGCTGGCCCAATGCGATGCTCCTGTCCCGCGCCGTGGTACTGCGCCACGAACGTGTTGACGTACGAAGCCAGGCCCAGCGGAAAACAGATCAGCGAAAAGTGCAGCATCCCCGCCGGCAACACCGCCGCCACCGACTGCTCCGAATGCCAAAGCAAGAACATCCGGTCCATGAACGTCATCACCGTCAGCGCCGCCATCGACGTCACCAACGGCACGGATAGCCGCAGCACCTCTCGCCCGCCGCACGGCCGGGACCACCAGCTACCAGATTCGCCGCTCGCCACTGTCCGCTCCACTGCTCAGATCCACCAAGTCATGTGTCATTCGCCATCTAACCACCGCGAACATTGAGACCCAGCGCGTGTTGCTGCGTCTTGATCGCCTGCCGCACTTCTTCCACGGTCGCCGCCGGCAACAACTCGATGCGAAAGTGCCGCACGCCGCGTGCAAGCAATGCCGACGCGCCGCCAGGGCAGGCCTGGCCCTCGGCGTGAAACACGGTGTTGCGGCACTGGCTGTCGGCCAACACCGGATGCTCGACGCCGAGCCGGTCTCGCAGCTTGAGAGCGTGCCGACGGCACGGCCGGCCGCAGTCGCTCCGATCGCTCCCCTTGGAAAGCGTCCGGCAGAACAGACAGTATTCCGCGTGGAACATCGGGATATGCCGGAAAGCTATCACCTCGAGCCACTCGGGCGGGACCGCCTCGGCGAGCTCGATCAGTTGTCGCTCGTCCAAGTCGTAAGCCGCCGTCACCCGCTGCGCGCCCTGCTCGTGCAACCATCGCACGGTCAACTCGTTGACCGCGTTCAACGAAAAGTCGGCCACTGCCGCCAGTCCCTCGCGACGGCAGAACCCTAGTGCCGCGAGATTCCGCACCAGCAGCCCGTCCGGCCGCTGATCGGCGAGCATCTGCAGCACCCCGGCCTCGCCCGGCTTTTCAATCCGCGGCGTCGCCAAAAGGATCATCCCGCCAGCGGCATGCACCGTCCGCACCGCGTCAGCGCAGCGTTCGATCTCCTGCAAATCCGCAATCACGCTTCGCACGCCGCAACCTAACGCCGCCTCGACATGCGCCACGGACCGGCACAGGGCATGCAACTGCGGCGACGCCGCAACGTTTTGCGCAGCAGCAGCCTCCGGCACGGAGGCTCCGGCGCGAATCGCGGCCACCGCCGACCCTTCCAAAACGTTTCGCGACGGCGGCGTTCCCGCAGCGGCCTCCAACCGGCTGACCATCTCGTGCCGCAGCTTGCCCAGCACGCTCAGCGGCGCCATCGCCCGCCCGTCCAACGTCGCATTGAGCCGCCGAAGCTGGAAAGCCGTGTTGCCCAAGCGGCCAAACTGCTCCGTGAGCAACTCGACCGTCATCGGATGCTTCACCGCCTCGGCCAATGGTTCCGAAGACTCGACGTCGCAAGACGCGCCGGTCGCGGTCATCGCCTTAACTCGCAGCGGTCCGCCCACGACGCCCTCGACCGTCAAGTCCACCGGCACGCGACGAGCAAGCCCCTCCGCATAACTCTTGCGAAGACGCTGCGTGGCCCGTGGGTCGTCGGTCTTCCACACTGCCCGGCCAATCTGCACGTCGCCGGACTCGATCATTCCGCGACGGAAGGCGATCTCGACGAGCTCGCCGGCGGTCGCTTCCTTCACCGGCCTGCCCACCTTAAAAATTTCGTACAGCCGCCCGCCAACCTCCGTGCCTTCGAGTCGGTCGCCGTCGAACACGACGCCGTCGCCGCGCCGCACCGGCGCAGCCAAGTGGACCGTCACTCGGCCACCGCAGACCGCCGTAACCTCGCCAAGAAGCGTGCCGCGTTTTGCCGAGCTCGTGCCAGAGACGAGCGCCCGCGGCTTCGGCCCGTCGAGCCATCCGTGGCAGAAACCTCGCGAAAAAGTCATCTCCATTTCGGCCACCGACGCCGGCCTCTCGCTCGCGACGTCAGATGCCGCATCGATCACCGCCCGATAATGTCGCGTCACCGCCGCAACGTACTCGGGCGGCTTCAACCGCCCTTCGATCTTCAGTGCCGACACGCCAGCCGCTATTAGCTCCGGCGCCCGATCGTAGGCAGCCAGGTCGTGCGTGCTCATTGGGTAGCGCATCTGGCCTAGATCGAGCGGTCGCCCATCGCAAACCACGTCGTACGGCAAGCGACATGGCTGCGCGCACTGGCCCCGGTTGGCGCTCCGCCCGCCAAACGCCAGGCTCGCCAAACACTGGCCCGAGTAGCTCACGCACAGCGCGCCATGGACAAACGCCTCCAACTCGACGCTCGTCTCGCGACGAATCGCCGCAATCTGTGCAATCGACAGCTCCCTGGGCAGGACCACGCGCCGAAGACCCAGCGCAGCCACCTCCGCAATGCACGCCGCGCTGCCGAGCGTCATCTGGGTAGACGCGTGGAGCGGCAATTCCGGGCAGAGCCTGGCGATTAGCCGCAGCAGGCCCAGGTCCTGGACAAGGGCCGCGTCGATACCTGCCGCGACCGCCAGCCGCACCAGTCGCTCCGCCTCGTCCAATTCATCGCCGAACACGAGCGTGTTCAGCGTCAGATAGCCCTTTACGCCGTAGGTGTGAAGGAACGCCATCAACTCCGGCAGCTCGTCCGCCGAGAAGTTTGTCGCCCGCCCCCGCGCATTGAGCCCATCCCGCAGCCCGAAATAGATCGCGTCGGCCCCGTTTGCCACGGCGGCCCGGGCGCAATCCCAGTCTCCGGCAGGGGCCATCAGTTCGGGAGCCTTCGACAAGGTGGGAAGCATGGGGGGTGCCGCTCGCGGGACAAACCCGTATTGTACCACTTGCCTAACCGGTACAGCAGTGACCATCCCCCGCCCTTGTGGTCCACGGGCGAATCGGCTATACTGCGGTGCTAATTTTCAAACGGTTTGACTTGGGAGACGGAGATTGTCATGCAAACCCGCCCACGCACAACTTTCGTGATGAAGCTCAAGAGCCGCCGTTGTCCGAAGTGCGGCGGCGCGATCAATTCTCAGCGGCGACGCTGCAAGCGCTGCCACGAGGCACAGCAGCGGCCCAAGAAGTGAACTGAAGCGACCTATTGTCTCTTCGCCTTCGCGGCCGGCTGCTCCGCCTTCG
This sequence comes from Planctomycetaceae bacterium, assembly GCA_021372555.1. Taxonomy (GTDB): domain Bacteria; phylum Planctomycetota; class Planctomycetia; order Pirellulales; family Thermoguttaceae; genus JAJFUI01. Next base: position 60,380 of record JAJFUI010000235.1, read on the forward strand.
GCGGCGGCGTGCAATCGACCAGCATGTAGCCGGCCCAGAAGAACGGATGCCCCGCCTTGGGCGATTCCTCCGTGGTCCCGCGCTTGATCCGCGGCTCCGCCTCCAGATTGATCCGAGCGTCCATACCCAGCAGGACCGCGCGCTGCCAGGCGTCGGCCGGCGATGTGTCGGACAGTTCCTGAACGAACTCTCGCACCAAGTCGAGGCTGCTCTGGCCGCCGGTACGCCACCGGCTCAGCAGCAGTGTTCGCGTGCCGCTGCCCATGAGCCCGCATGCGGACAGGAACATCTCGTTCCCCGGTGGCCCATGCCGCACGCGTTTGAACGCGTCCTCGGCTGCGGTATGAAAGCCGCTTAGCACCACAGCGTCCGGCTTTCCCCACGGCAACACCAACCAGTCGGCAACCGTCCCGCCGGCCTTCGTCCGATCCAGCGGCATCGGCGTCCAACCGTACGGATCCTCCAGCGGCGTCACGTCCTCGAGCACGACCAGTCGCTGGAAGAGCATCGCGTAAAGCGACGTCGGGGCCGGCGTCGGCGGCTTCAAGGCGATCGCCCCGGGAACCGCCGCCAAAAACTGCTCGAATGCCGCCGCGGCGTCTTCCTTCTCGCCCTTCTCACCAGCTCGGACCTTGGCCATGACCACCGCCGTACTGCCGCTTCGGCTGTGTCCGGCGCCCTGCGAGGCGCAGAGCGACAGCGTCGGCGCGTAACGAATGCAGAACCGGGAAATCAGCGGTCGCATTTTGCCGTCCGCTTTCACCTGCAACGCTTCGAACGGCAAATACCAGAGGACGCCGTCGGGCACAATCACCAGCTCATCAAACGACTGCGAGAAATCGGCCGGCGAGCCCTTCAACAGCGTGTCCAGCACTTGCCGCCCCGACTGCTTCCACTTCCCATTCGCAAGGTCCTTCACCGCGATCTCGTGGTTCGCGCCAAACTGTCCCATGTCGCGCAGCAGCGTTTGAATCTGCTTCGACAACGTCTGTGGCGCAGCGACCTGCCAACAACTGCATCGCTCGTTGTTCAGCAGGAACCCGTAGAGGCGGTGTCCCGTCGCAAAAAAGCACATCACCGCATGTTTGTCGGGCAGCGATTTCTGGATCGTCGCCAGCGGCAGCAACGGCGGAAACACCATGGCCGCGGGCTCGCGCCGCAACGACATCTCCCGCAGAATCGCCTCCTGCTTGGCGCTGACCGCGCCGAGTGCAGCCAACTGCCGCGATTGCTCTTGCGCCGCCGCCCGGTCGTCCGCTTTCGGCGGCGTCTTGGCGAGCGCCGTACGCATTTCCTGCGATTGCTGCCAAAGCTTGTTGTATGCCGGGTAGCGAGCCAGAAGGTCCTGCCGCTGAAGCAGCGCCTCTCGCGACAATCGATCTGGCGCGGCCTCCAAGATCCAACGCAACGACTCGAGCCGCCCGCCCAATTCCAACGATGTAAAGAAGCGATGTCGGCGCGCCCGCTCGGCGATCTCCACCGCGATGGCGACGTCTTTCACCCCGCTCCGCTCGACAGCCGCTTCGAACCAGTGCTCCAGCGCCCCGTGATGCGGCGTCATCAACACCGCCAGCGATTCCATCGGATCCAACGCCCAATCGCTGGGCCGTGGGTCGCGAAGCACCTCGCCGAAGAGGTCCATCGCACCGCGAGGCGTGATCCCGCCGCTCGCATAGAGACCGTCGGCCAGCCCGATGTGGAACAACCGGAACGAGCCGCCGCTTTTGCCGCGGAAGACCGGCGTCGACGACCCGCGTTGCATGTAACCCATGGCGGCGGCGAAGGCCGCATTCCCCTCCGAGACCCGCTTCTGCTGATACGCCAGAGTGGCGGTCACATAGCTCAACCGCGCCCCAATGGCGCCGGTAGCCATGGTCCGTCGTCCGATGACCGAGCGCGCGTCGTCGAGCATGGCGCCCGCCAGCCGCGTGTTTCCCAGGACGGCGTAGTTCTCCGCCGCCGAAAGCAGCAGCGACGCCTGCAAATGCCGCAACTGGTTTCGCTTCGCCCACAAAATGGCCGGCTCCAACGCCGGAAACACTCCCTTGCGATTGGCCATCAGGTGCGTCAGCGCCGCATAGCGAAACGCTTCTTCCAAAACGCCGTAGTCGGGCACATAGGTGCTCGAATAGGTGTTCACTGCCGCATACGTCGCCTCCATGAAGAACTTCGAGGCGTCATCGTATTTTCCGATCGCAAGCGATTGATGGCCCAAACTTAGCAGCGCAACGCAAGTCAGTGGATGGTCGAACTGCCCGCCGGCCAGCACCGACCGCTGCAAGAATCCGATCGCTTGCCCCTCTCTGCCGCCAGCGACCAACGCTAGGCCATGCTCCGCATCCACATAGCACTCCGACCAGTGGTTGGCCGGCGCGGCAGGACGCGTCAGCGCCGCAATCACGTCATTACTCAATTGGTCGTGCTTGCAGACCGGTCCCAACAGCGTCGCCCGCCGCCGCAAGGCCAACGCCGTGCAACGGACGATTTCGTGTGGCGTCACCGGAAAGAAGCTCGCGGGCGTTAGCACGCCGCCGCGTTGCACGACCTCGTTCATATCCACCTGGCCCTGAAGCATCTTCTCGGAGCCTGGGTACGAGCCAATCGTTGACTGCCGGGTGCTCTGCCCCCACGGCACGACCTTTCGCGCACCGGCCGCCGCGGGCCGAATCGTCGGGGACGAGAATTGCACCTTCATCATCCAGTCCGGAAACTGGCGGTAGATCTCCAGGGCGTTTGTGTAGCGCCGCAACGCCTCGTCCAACCGCCCCATGTGGAAATAGCACTCGCCGCACATCGTCTCGTAGCAGATCGAATCGATCCACCGGGACTGCACGGTCTTGATGGATGAACGCGACTCCGACTCGAATCCCCTCAGGGCGTCGATGTAATCGCCCTGGTAGAACAGCCCAAAGCACTGATAGTAAGTCGTCGACGGCGTGCGTCGCTCCATTTGGGCCGCGCCGGGCCGGGTGCAAAGCACGAGCAACGCCGCCAGAACCACAACGATCGTCCGTCGCAACATCGGCCGAGCCTCCTCCGACAGGTCGCCTTACAGCATCCCTTGGCGACTCCCGTAGACATTTCCACACTTGATCTTACGTCCTGGCAAGCGCCTTTGCCAGCAACCTGCCGATCGCCGACCGAAGGGTTCGCAGGCCGGTCTTCCCGCGCTGGTCGTTCCGCATCAGGCGCCAGCGCACCGCAAATTTCCCACCGCGATCGGCCGGCAAGCTACGCAAACCAGGCAAGGTATTCCGCGAACTCCGATTATATCTCTTTTGCCGCTTTTACCGGCCGATGATCGAGATAAGGATTAGGTTCCAAGCCAAATACTCATCCTGCCAAGGAGAAACAAAATGCGTGCAGCCCTCGTCACGATGCTGCTATCTGCGGCAATGCTCACTTCCACCGGCCTGCGAGCTGCCGACGGCCAATGGGCCACCGCCGGCGACTGCCCTGCTTGCGATCACCAGGGAGCCCAGTACGTCGACGACTCATCGCCCTGTTCCGGCGCCTTCACCGGACTGCTCGGCAGGTTCTGCGACCCGGATCGCGGTGAGCGTTGGGCCCTCGCCGCGGAGGGCATCGCCCTGCAGCGATCCACCACCCGTAGCCAAGCGCTCTTCGAGCTGGCAGGCACCCCGGTCGCCGAGGCGCTCAACTCGAAAGACATGAACTTCCCCGTTGAATACGGGCCCCAGCTGAGTGCGATCCGCCAACTTGGTTGCTCGCCGTTCGCCGTCGAGGTCGCCTACTTCCAGGTCGACGGTTTTGATGCGCACTCGGACGTCCCCGGCTTGTCAGCCATGGTCACCGACGTTAACGGTCCGCACTTCACCGTCACCGACGCCACGGCCCGCTACACCTCCGCGATCTACATGGGCGACGTCAACCTCCGCTGGCAGCCCTTCGAGTGGCTCTCGCTGCTTAGCGGCTTCCGCATGGGCCAACTCAATGAGCGCTATCACGCCGGGGGCACGGGCACGTTCGCCGGAGAAGCGGTTAGCCTCGATGTCAGCACGACGAACCATCTCTACGGGTTCCAATTGGGCGCTGACGCCGACGTGATCGACTTTGGAGGCCCCCTGAAGATCAAGGGCATCTGCCGCGCCGGCGCCTTCGGCAACTTCGCCAGCCAGAACAACCGCCGCGTCGACGCCGGTTTCACCGACGAGTCGCTCGGCGCCACCGTCGACAGCCGCGTTGCCTTCCTTGGCGAAGCTGGCGTGGTCCTCACCTATTCGATCACCAAGCACCTGGCCTTCCGCGCCTCGTACGAGGCGATGTGGCTCGAGGGCGTCGCCTTGGCTCCGGAACAAATCAGCAGTTCGGACTACGTCGGCGCCACGGCCCGAGTCAATGCCGACGGCGGCGTCTTCTATCACGGTGGCGGCCTAGGCGTCGAATACCGCTTCTAAGAACGTGTCCCGGAGTTCTTCGCTCTCCGCTTGGAGAGCAGGCCGGGAGTTGATGGGCTCCGGTGTACCGCCGGGGAACTCGATATGTTGTCATCGTTCATCTGCTCCGTCACGGCGGTTCGCCGTGCGGAGCAGTTGTGTTAACGGGCTGGCGAAGCGTCGAAAATCGTCTGCCGCCATCGCCCACGTGTCCCAACGCGGGGAGATCGGATGCGCGTGCCCCGCGTAATCGGCCAACGTCACGGCCACGAAGCCATAGAGACTCCCCCGGTACTCGAACAACTGCTCCGCCGGCAGCGGCGAGCGATTGCCCAGCACATCGTACGCGAAGACGAACAGGCCGCGAAAACTCGGCCCGAAAAGCTCTTCCCACTGGGCCAAGCTCCGCAGATCATCCCGCGTCGACCAGTTTTTCCAATATTGTTTTTGAATTTCGCCTGACGGAAATCGACGTCCTTTGACATCCACCAACCACGTCACCGCGGGCGTAGCAGAGGCGTCCGCATCGGCAGCGTCTCGGTCGGGCGCTGCCGCAACGTCGATCCCGCCTGAGACAATAAAGTCCAGGCTTTTGATTGATGCCCCGTTGCTCATCAGGCTCCGCTTCGCCTCATCGACGGCCACGTACGGCACGCCGCGGCTCCGCAAGAACTCTTCAAACGCCGCTTCGTAGTGGTTGTCGCGATTGGCCATGATCGAACAGCTTGGTGCGGCAGAGCGGAAACGGCTTATTGCGGGGGCTGTAAGCCTCCGATCACGAGCCATCCGGCAGATAAACCCAAAGCCAAATCAACGAGCATTGCAGCGACGACATACCTCTTTCCCTTGCGGCTCAGCGTGTCTCCGCTGGCGATCAGGCGAAGTAGGATCCAAATGGAATAGAGGTTGAGAATCGGCGGGCACACGAATATCCCGATAACCGCAGCGCAGAATGCACGCCAGGCATGCTCGTCGCCTGGGGCAACTTCTTCCGCCAATTCTTGATTGGCGACTTGCGCAACCGCGGAGGCATCCGCCTGCAACGGCGCAGCAGCCCCCGGTTCTGCATCCAAGGCTGCCCCGCAATACCAACAGACATCAAACCTTTCCGGCAGTTCTGCACCGCACGCGGCACAGCTTCTGACGCTAGTCGGCTGGCTCGACGCGGCATGTACGGTTTCAGCGAGTACGTTGCGAGCCCTTGTCTCATCCGCCTCGGACACCTGAAGCTTCACGCCGCCCACCGCATTGCTGAGATACCACGCCATTCCTACGAACGACGCATTCTCGAAGCTGGCGACAATGCCCTCGTTTTCCAGAACTGCACGGGCAACCTCCGCCTCTTCCGGCGTGGCGTAGGTGACGATCGTTTTCAGATTGAGTTCCATCGGCAATGCCCGTCAATTAAGGAGATGATGCCCGTTGCCGGGGATCCAACCGTTCGTGTTCGGAATGGCCACAAAGCACGCTGTCCTCGTGTTCTCGGATCATTCTTACCAACTCATCCGCCGACGCTTCGCCCTTGCGATGGGTATCGACGATTAGGACAAACTCGACGTTCATCGGCTTCTTTGAGAACCGTTGCGTGCTGACGCGGTAGCGTTTGTAGCCCTGCATTTCTAGCGAGACGTGGCCGCGGTCGACGTTGGCCTTGAGCAACTCCTCCAACGGAATCGTGCCGTCCGTGCTGTAGCTGGTCAGAATGTAGCGGGCGTTGATCGTGGCGAGTAGCCGCCGGTACGCCGCTGTCGCCTCTTCACGATAGTTGTACGCGCTGCGACGCTCGGTCCGCCAATCGAGCCGAATGGCCGCCTTGGTTCCGCGCGTGATCCCCTTACTCAACGGCGGTTTGTCCCACAGCACGATGCTATTGAGCACGTGATAATTGCTGCCGTACGGGTGCTGATTGTAGGGCGGATCGAGATAGGCGACGTCGATCTCCCGCGGCGACAGACGTTCCGCCAGCGACTGGGCGTCCTCGCGGCAGACCTCGTTCGCCTGGCCGTTGTCCCAGAACACGGGCAGGTCCATGTGCAGATCGGTCGCAATCCGATAGAGCGCGGTTCGCGTCTGGCCACCCCAGCCGTTGTGAAAGCCCTTGAACACGCCGCTCGTGTTGCTGCGGTAGCATGCCTGATAGACCAGCGGCGTCAGCAGGCACGACTGCTCGTCCGCGGACAACTGCCCGGCGGCTTTCCAAGCGGCGATTTGCTCGCGGATGGCGTCAATTCGCATCCCGTTGCGGCGCATGTAGAACATGCGATCGGTCTTGATGTCGTAATGATCGTCGTCGCGTGGGCAAAGATGCTCGGTAACCCAACCGACGCTGGGCGGAAGGGCGTTGAGCGTTTCAATGGCCTGCTTGTATCCGCCGAGCGATTCGAAAGCGGGCGGCCGATTGCAGGCGATGTAGCAGCGATTGATCGCCTCGGCATAGGGCTCCCAATCATTGGTGACCACGCGGTATCCCAACAACTTGGCCAGCCGCGCGACGACGCCGCTACCGGCGAAGAAATCGACCAGCGTGCCCCCGGGGGACGATGTCTGCCCGATGGACTGGTGGATCAGCCCCAGCAGCTTCCGCTTGTTGCCGATGTAGGGGATCAGTTGGTTGAAGAGGTACTCGGACGTCCGCACGGCGGCGTGATGCTTGCGGTCGTAGACCAGCCGAGGGACAAGCATTGTTGCGTCGGAACCTGCAAACAACGGATGGTGTCGATCAAGGGCGGAGCACTTCAGTGCCCAGTCCATTTCTCGTTAAGCCGTGAGGTCGATTTCGAGGAGCTTCTTGATGGCCGCGACGATGCTCGCCGCATCCGGCTCGAGCGGCACGTCCTGCTTTTCGCCGGTTTGGAGATTCTTGACCTGGCAGACGCCGGCCTGAAACTCGTTGCCGCCGGCAATTAATGCCACCCGAAACCCCCGACGATCGGCGTATTTCAACTGGTCGCCCAACCGCTTTGGATCGCAGAACACCTCCACGCCAACGCCCGCGCGACGCACGGCCGAGGCCAGTCGAAGGTAGTCGTGCAACCGGCTTTTGTCGAAGTAGGGGATGAACACCGGGGCAGGCGTCGAGACCTTCTCGATCATGCCGAGTTCTTCCATGGCGGCCAGCAGCCGATCCAGCCCAAGCGACGCCCCAATGCCCGGCAACTCCTGGGAGGTGAACAGCGCGGCCAGATTGTCGTACCGTCCTCCGGAGCAGACGCTGCCAATCGCGGGCAACGCGTTCAGGAACGTCTCGAAGATGGTCCCGGTGTAATAGTCGAGCCCGCGGGCGATGGAGAGATCGAGCCGCAGGCGTCCGTCAACGACGCCGCCGGCCGTCGCGCCGTCGAGCACTTCTTTGAGCCGGTGCAGCCCAAGTTGTCCGGTTTCGTTGCCGGCCACCAGCGGCTCGACCGCCCGGAGCGCCTCCTCGTTGCCGCTGGGCAGTTCGGCCAGCCGCAACACCTGCGCAGCTTGTTCTGCGCTGGCGCCGGCCGTCGAGGTCATCTCCTCGGCCACGGCTTTGGCGCCGATCTTGCCAAGCTTGTCCAGCGCCCTCAGCACGGCGGTGGCGCGCTCCGACAGCCCAAGCCGCTCCAGCAAGCCGGAGAGCACCATCCGGTTATTCAATCGGATCGTGAAATCGCTGAAGCCGATCGCCCGCAACAAGTCATGAATCACCAGGGTCGTCTCGATGTCGGCCGCCACGGAGCGGGTGCCGATGGTGTCGAAGTCGCACTGCATGAACTCCCGGTAGCGCCCCCGCTGCGTATTTTCGCCGCGCCAGACCGTGGCAATGTGATATCGCTTGAGTGGAATGCCGAGTTCGTTGACGTGTTCCGCGGCAAAGCGTGCCAAGGGGACGGTCAAGTCGAACCGCAACCCGACCCACCGGCCGCCGTGATCCTGGAACTTATAGAGCTGCTTGTCGGTCTCCTCGCCACCCTTGCCCGAGAGAATATCGAGATACTCTAGCGCCGGCGTGTCGATGGGGCTGAAACCGTAGGAACGGTAGACTCGTCGCGCCGTCGAGATCAGCCGCTCGCGCGGAATCATCGCCTCCGGCGGATAATCACGAAACCCCTTTAGTGTCCGGGGTGTAATGCGTTTCTGCTCGCTCACGGGACTCGAACTTTCGTGCGTCAAGACGACGCCTAAGAGTGGTCAATCGAATGCGATGCGGCGGCCCTGGAGGCCCCGGCTACCGTCTAATTTACCGGAGGAAACCCCGACCTGCCAGAGAGGGTAGTTTCCGCCGCCTTCCCGTGTTAGACTGAAGCGTCCAGCCATGCACCACCGGCGGCGGTGGTTCCGGTCGCGGCGGCGGTCACCGATCGCGGCGCGCGTCAGTGGTTCCCAACGGGGTTTGCTGTGATCCTGAGCGAGTCCTCCGCACGCCGATACGCGCTCGATCCCGATGTCCGGCTGATGCTCGAGGTCCGCGACGACAATGCCGCCGCCTTCGAGGAACTGGTGGCCCGCTACCAAGGACGGCTGGTCAACCTGCTGCAACATCAGGTTGGCAGCCGCGAGCTGGCGGAAGACCTGGCCCAAGACGTTTTCCTCCGCATCTACCGGGCGCGAAAGAGCTACCAACCCGGCGCAAAGTTTGCGACCTGGCTTTTCACCATCGCCCACCACGTCGCCAGTAACGCCTTGCGCGACCGATCGCGGCACCGCGAGGTGACGCTCCGGGCCCAGGACAGCGGGCCGCTCGGCGCCCGCCCTTTGGACAAAATGCTTCAGGCCAGCAGCGGGCAAATGCCCGCCCGACAATTGGCCAAAGCCGAAATGCGGCAAATGGTGCAAATGGCCATCGATGCGCTCGGCGAACGCCAGCGGATGGCCGTCCTCCTGAGCAAGTTCGAAGGCCTGAGCTACGCCGAGATCGCCCAAATCATGGAAATCTCGCCGAAAGCGATCAAGTCGTTGCTCTCCCGGGCCCGGGAGAACCTCCGCGAGGTCTTACAACCCTATTTCGACCACGGCGACGGTCCACTGCGGGAGGTCCATGATGACCGATGACGACCTTCGTGGGGCAGATTGTCAACCTACCAACGACCACGGGCTGCCAGGCGGCTCACACCAAAGGTCCGAACTGGACGAACAGCTCGTGGCCTACCTCGACGGCGAACTTGACCCAGAGGCCGGCCGTCGCATTGAAGCCCTCCTGGCCTCCGACCCCGAGGTTCGCCGCCGTCTGCAATCGCTCGAACGCACTTGGGACCTTTTGGACGAACTCGACACCGCCCCGGTGGGCGAGCCATTCACGCACACCACGCTCGAGATGGTCGCCGTTGCGGCGCGCGACGACGTCGATCGCGAGAAGGCGGCCGCCCCGCGCCGTCGTCGCCGTTTTCGGTTGATGATCTGCGCCGGATTGTTGGCGATAGCGGCCGCCGGCTTCCTCGCCACGGCCTTGCTCGCTCCCGATCCCAATCGGCTGTTGCTTCAGGACCTCCCGGTGCTCACTAATCTCGACGAATACCGTCAAGTCGAAAACATCCAGTTCCTCCAATTGCTTTACAAGCAGCGGCTCTTCCTCGGGGAAAATTCGGACCAGCTCAACGTCCTTCGCCTTGGCTCGGACGATTCCGTGGAAGCCCGCCGGCGACGCGTGGAAACGATGATCGTCGGCGAGAAAGACCAGTTGCGGCGAGCGCAAGAGCGGTTCCTTGCCATGCAGCGCGCCGACCAGCAGCGGCTCCGGCGGTTCGACGCGGAGCTTCGCGGCAATCCAGACGCCGAAACCCTCGAATCCCTCATGCACCGCTATTGCGACTGGCTCAAGACGCTGCCGCTTTACAGCCGCGGCGAGCTGGCCGAACTCGCCCCCGACGCCCGCATCAAACGGATCAAGCGAATTCTCGACGAGCAAGCCCATGAAGGCGCCAAGCGTCTCAGCGGTAAAGATGCCGAGGTCTTGCGCCAATGGATGGCCGACTGCGTCAGCCGCCGCGAAGCCGCGTTTCTCAACACACTGCCCGACGCCCAGCGCAAGCGACTCTCCGAGTTCAATCAGCCGGCGACGCGTCATCGAATCCTATTCGGCATGATGTGGCAGCGGGGCGTGCCGGCCGATACGGGCAGACTCCCCAAATGGGTCACCGAAAATGACCTGGCCCAACTACAATCGCAACTGAGCCCCGCGGCGAGGACACGTCTGGAAGAACTCGCCACTCCCGACCGCCAATGGGAGCAGATCGTCACGTGGACGCGGCACGGGCCGCGTCCGTCGGGGGCCGCTCACGCCACGCGCGGTCCGTTCAGCCCCGACGACGAGCGGCTGGCCGCCTTTTTCGAGAAGCTGGAACCGCAGGAGCGAGACCGGTTGCTGTCGCTGCCCGGCGAAGAGATGCAACGGCAACTCCAGCGGCTGTATCTGACGCGAACTCGCCCCGCCGCCGGCCAAGGCCACCACCCAGACAACCCGGATCACAGCAAGCGTCTCAAGGGCGATCAGCCGCTGCCGGCGACACGCGACGCACCGTCTCGGCCCAAAACTTGATTGTCGCATCGTCTGAAATACGATATACTTTCGTCCAATTCGTTGACAAAACATCGTCACGGCGCCGCGCCCACCGGGAGTTCTTCCCTCGGTTCGCCCACCGACGATGACACTGGTTGCAGTACGATGCCCGATATCACGATCGACGACATTCGAGAAGCAGGCGTAGTAGGAGCAGGCGGAGCAGGTTTTCCCACGCACGTGAAGCTCGCTGGAAAGGCCGACGCGGTCATCATCAACGCCGCGGAGTGCGAGCCGCTCCTCCATAAAGACAAGGAGATGCTTCGCGAGTACGTCGACGAAGTGCTCAATGGCTTAGCGACCGGCATGCGGCTGGTCGGCGCTGAACGCGGCATCGTCGGCGTCAAGGAAAAATACCACGACGTTATCGACCTGCTGCGTTCGAAGCTGCCGAAGCGGATGAACGTCGCCCCGCTTCGCGACGCCTACCCTGCCGGCGACGAGTTCATCCTGGTCTACGACGTCCTTGGCCGCGTGGTTCCCCCCGGTGGTATCCCGCTGGCCGTCGGCGCGGTCGTGATGAACGTCGAAACCGCCACCAACGTCTCCCGGTCCGCGCGCGGACCCGTCACCGAAAAATACCTCACCGTGGCGGGCGCCGTCGCGGAACCGGTCACCTTGCGAGTGCCGCTGGGCATCACCCTCGCCGAGTGTGTGGCCGCGGCCGGCGGGCCGACCATCCCGGACGCCAACTACATCGTCGGCGGCGTCATGATGGGCTACCTCGAGCCGAACCACGACGCCCTGGTCGATAAAACCACCGGCGGCGTCATCGTCCTGCCGGACAATCACGTCCTCGTCCGTCGCCGCCGCCGCGATTGGCAACAAGTCGCCCGGATCGGCCGCAGCGCCTGCGACCAGTGCAGCTTCTGCACCGAACTCTGTCCTCGCTATCTGCTTGGCCATCCAATCGAGCCGCACCGCGCGATGCGAAGCCTGGGGTTCAATCTGGTCGGCGAGGCCAACGTGATCGGCACCCAGTTCTGCTGCGAGTGCAACCTGTGCAGCATGTACAGTTGCCCCGAGGGGCTCGACCCGAAGAGCGTCTGCTCGCAGAACAAGCGCCGGCTGGCCTCCGAAAAGAAACGCTGGGAAAAGCCGCCGTTCAACGCCAAGCGACCCGACCTCCACATGATCAACCGCAAGGCGCCAACGTCGCGGCTCATGACCAAGCTCGACCTCCGTGGGTTTCGCAACGTCGGC
>JAJFUI010000265.1 GCA_021372555.1 Planctomycetaceae bacterium
ACACTGCAGACGGCCGCGACGACGGCGCCGGTCGACCAGCAACGACGGCGGTCGCCGAGATCCGTCGCCATGTCGGCTATTTTCTCGTCGACGAGGGGCTCGGCGAACTGGAACGACTCGTGAACTATCGGCCGGAGCGGCGCGAAGTCCTGAGACGCGCGGCCGCGAGGGCGCCACTGACGTGCTATTTGCTCGTTATTGCCTCGATCTGGTTGCTGACTGTCTTGTTGACAGGCGTCGCCGGCTGGAAGCTGGGCATTGTACGCAACGCCGGCATGGCTGGCGCAGCGATACTGCTCGCATTGTTTGGCGGCGCTGCGACTCAGTTTGCGGTGAGCGTGACGAACTGGCTATGCACGCTGCTCGTGTCGCCAAAGCCGATCGTGCGGCTCGATTTCTCGCGTGGCATACCGCCGGAAGCGCGCACGCTGGTGGCGGTACCCGCTATGCTGAGCAGCGCCGACGAAGTTCGCAGCCTCGTAGACCAACTTGAGCTTCGCTACCTGGGGAATCGAGATCGCAATCTGCTGTTTGCATTGGTGACTGATTTCCCGGATGCCACGAGCGAGACTCTGCCAGGCGATCGACGGCTTGTCACGCTGGCCCGAAACGAGATCGAGCGGTTGAATCGCCGGTACCGGCGCGATGGCGAAACCGTGTTCTATCTGCTGCACCGATCGCGGCAATGGAATCCGCAGCAGGGAACGTGGATGGGTCAGGAGCGAAAACGCGGCAAGCTGGCAGCGCTCAACCAACTGCTACTAGCCGGCCGCAGCGAGGCGTTTAGCACAGTGGTTGGCGACCTGCAATGCCTCAAGGGTATTCGATATCTGATCACGTTGGACGCCGACACTCGGTTGCCGCCGCAGACGGCCCGGCAACTCGTAGGCTGCATGGCGCATCCACTGAACTGGCCGACGATTGACCCCGCGACGCAAATGGTGGTTCGAGGGTATGCCGTGCTTCAGCCGCGCACCGGTGCGACGATCACTGAGTCGCGACGGAGCTTTTTCGCATGGCTCGCGGCGGGCGATGCGGGTCTTGATCCTTACACCCGCGAGACGAGCGACGTGTATCAGGATTTGTTCCATCGCGGCAGCTTCATTGGCAAAGGGATTTACGACGTCGAGGCATTCGAGCGCGTAACGCGCAACAGATTTCCGGCGAACCGAATTTTGAGTCACGACCTGATCGAAGGTTGCGTCGCCGGCAGCGGGTTGGTGAGCGACGTGGAGTTGTTCGAAAGCGTGCCGTCCCGCTTGCTGGCCGATCTCCGCCGGCGGCACCGTTGGATTCGCGGCGACTGGCAAATCGCCTCTTGGCTGCGGCGGCGCGTTCCCTCGCCGAACGGCCCCATCGCCAATCCACTTGACGCGCTATCGCGATGGAAAATCTTCGACAACCTTCGACGCAGTGTGTCGCCGCCGTTGTTGTTCGCATGCCTTGTTGCTGGCTGGCTGCTTGCGACCGACATGGCTGTCTGGTGGGCGCTTCTGGTAGCCGCGTTGGTGTTTGGCCCGACCGTTCTCGGCGTCGTTCCGGGCTTGGTTCGAAAGCCGGACGACACAACCTGGCGGCTGCACATTGAGGACCGGGGGCGAACGCTGCTCGGCGCCTTGGCGGCAGAAGCGGTCGGCTGGTGCGTTCTGCCGCACGTGGCTTACTCGAATATCGATGCGATCGTACGGACGTTGTACCGCCTGCGCGTGTCTCACAGGAATCTACTGGAATGGACGACCGCAAGCGACGGCGAAGCGAAGGCTGTGGCAAGCTGCCTGGGACACTACGCGATAATGTGGCCTTGCTTGGCAGGCGGGACGGCCGTAGGAATTGCGATGGCGATGAGCGGCGCAGCGGTGAGTGTCGCTGGCCTGATCGCCGCCGCGTGGATGTTCGGCCCGGCGTTGGCTTGGTGGATCTCGCGTCCGCGTCGAGCGTCATTTGTGCCGCTCTCCGCGCGAGAATCGCAGCAATATCGCCGTTGGGCGCGACAGACGTGGCACTACTTTGAGACGTCAGCCGAGCGGCGGCATCACTGGTTGACACCGGACAACATTCAGGAAACGCCGCGTCGCATGGTCGCACACCGCACCAGCCCGACAAACATCGGGATGGCCCTGGTGGCGGACCTTGCCGCATGTGACCTGGGATACCTGTCCCGAGCGTCTCTGTTGGAGCGGGCGATGCGCACTTTCGACGCCGCCGGACAACTCGAGCGATATCGGGGCCATCTATTCAATTGGTATGACACCCGAACGCTCGAGCCGGCGATGCCCCGCTATGTTTCGAGCGTGGATAGCGGGAACTTTTGGGCCGCCCTGACGGTATTCCACGCCGGCTTGGCGGAACTGCCGGATCAGCCGTTGGTCCACCCTCGGCTGCTTGACGGCCTGAGCGACACGGTCGAAGTGATCGTCGGGCTCCGAGCGCCACCGAATCGCTTAGCACCCAGCCGGCCATTCGACCGTTGTCTGGCTCGGTTGCGGACTGAGTGCTCGCGGCCCATGGGCGGCGGCGCGCGGCGAGCGTGTCGGCGATTGTGCCGCATCCGCACCTTGGCGGCGAGCCTCGCGGCCGCGGCGAAGCACGAGGCACAGCCCCTAAGGCAGTGGGCCCAATCGCTGGTGCACCAGAGCGCGGCGGCCCATCGCGACATCGCGAGACTGGCGTTTTGGACTCATTTTCCAAAGACAACCGGCCGCAAGAGCGTGGTGCCCATGACGCAAGGGCAGCCAACGTCGGCAGCGGCCGCCGGGCATGGCGGCGGCGCGACGCCTTCTGCCGCGAGCGCGTCGATCGTTAAGGAGCATGGTGTTGCGGCAAGGCTTGTCCTGTCGGATCGGGCGCCCGCAGCGTCCAACGGCGACTGCGCGGCGTACCGGCAACTACGTCGGCGATGGCGACGGTTGGATCGGCATTGCTCCCTGCGGCAACTCATCGCCGAGGCACGACATGCGGCAACGCAACTGGCGGACCTTGAGCGAGGCTTCCCGATCAGCAATGGCCATGTTCTGGCCGAGAAAAGCAATCCTGAGTTTGCCGCCATGCGTCGGGCCGCGATGCAGGCCGCCTCCGCGGGGAGCAAACAACTGCGAGAGATTTGCATCCTGAAAGAGAATTGTCGGCAGTTCGGCCGCATGGATTTCCGCTTCTTGTACCATCCGCAACGGAAGCTGTTGGCGATCGGCTTCGACGCCGACCGAAAGCGCCGAGAGGACAGCTATTATGGGCTGCTGGCGTCCGAAGCCCGACTGACTAGCTTCTTGGCGGTTAGCCACGGTCAGTTGCCGCTGGAGCATTGGTTCGCGCTAGGCCGAATGGCGACGATCGCCGACGCGCGGCCGGTACTGCTAAGTTGGTCGGGATCGATGTTCGAGCATCTAATGCCGGCGCTGCTGATGCCATCGCCGTCGGCCGCGTTGCTCGACACGAGCGGCCGGCGCGCCGTGCGGCGGCAGATTCGCTACGCGCGACGGTGTTCGATCCCGTGGGGGATCTCCGAGAGTTGCCACCATCAGATGAACGAGGACATGGCGTATCGCTATCGGATGTTTGGGGTTCCCGGGCTGGGACTGATGCGCGGGCTTGCAGAGCATTTGGTCGTGGCGCCCTATGCATCCGCGCTGGCAAGCATGGTGGCGCCGCGACGCGCGGCGCGGAACCTGGAGCGACTCGAACAACTCGGCTGCCTCGGACCGTCCGGCTTTTACGACGCCATCGACTATACCGACTCGCGAAAAGACGCCAGTTCTCCGCCGAAGCCGTGCCGAACCGTCATGGTTCATCACAGCGGAATGGCGCTTCTGGCATTTACGAACGTCTTGCTGGGATGGCCGATGTGGCGGCGCTTCTCGAGAACGCGCCTTCACGCGGCGTATGAGGTCTTGCTGCAGGAACGCTGGCCTCACGCCATCCGTCCGTTCCAGCCTCAGTAGCGGGCAGGAAGACCCGATCAAGCGCGCCCCGAACGTCCGGCAGCGCGGCGAACGAGCGGCTCAGGCGGTTCGGGCCGTCCAACCATTCCAACAAGGCCATCGTCGAGAGGCAGGTGTTCCAAAAGTCGTGCCGGGCAACGACGGCTTCCGGTTCGGGGCGTCCTGTGGTCCAGCGGGCGGAATCCGCCAGGCCGAAGCAGTCGGTCAGCCGGTGCTGCAGCACGAAGCGGAAAGCCGTGTCGGCTTGGTCCACGCCCGACAGGAGCGCCAAACTAGCGCTCCAGGGCATGAACAAATCGGTCTGTCCGCAGCAATCGTAGACGCTAAATTGCCGGTAGCAGTCGAGTGTGCCGTCGTCGCCGGCGTCCGGCTGGACCAGGCAGGGGCGTTTCAACTCCGCGAGCTTCGCCATGACGTTCTGTTCATAACAGACGAAATTGCGCCATGGATTCGCGGCCAACTTTTGGTCGGGGAAAACATCGACGCCGCGTTGTCGAACATCGACGAACAGGTTCCACAGGGCTTGGGTGAAAGGGGCGCGGTACTCCGCCATGGGATGCACGACCGGACCGTCTTGCGAGGGCGCCAGCCCGGCCAGCCGGACGCGCTGCATGCCCCGGCTCCAGTTGGTCTCGATGGCGACCTGCTTGCCGGGCGTCAGATGAGCCGCCAGCGAGATGAGATGCCCCTCGCTTGTGTACGCGTCGTAGGTGAGCGGCAGGAAGCCGTCCGCAGGACAGGATGGTTGACGCCGGTAGGCCATCCGCCATCCGCCGGCGCTGGCGAAAGCCGCGAAATCGAAACGGTCGCGCGTTCGGGCGATGGCCGCTCGCAAGCGCGGGGGCGTGGACGCCAACGACTGGTACTGATACAGCGCGAGCGACAGAAACGCCGCGTCGACGGATGATTCCTCGTGCGGCGGCGAGAGCTTCAGTGTTACCCAATCGACGTATCGCGGAGGCAGATGCGCCGCGCGATCGAGCAGCGTGTTGACGCTGTCTGTCAGCAACGCGGCGTAGCTGTCGGCCTCAGCTTGATCTACCCAGTGCCGTTGTGCGGCTGCCGGCAACATCCATAGGACCCCGGCGGTTGTGTTCAGAGCCGCGTCAGTGGCCTGGTACGAGTTCTTGGGAATTAGTCCGTGGGTGCGATTCCGTGCGGCCCAGAGGCCATCCCACTGGCGGCGAGCCACGCGTTCCACTAGCGTTGACAACGGACTGGTTTCGACGATCGCCGGGCCGCCAGTTTCGACCAGGGCAACATCGGCCAAATGCACCTGGCCGGCGGCAACGTCGCCGCTGGGCCGGAACAAGAAATCGAGCACGAGCGTGCGGCTCAGATCCGGATCGCCCTCGATGGTCCAGCGGCCTTCGTCCAGGGAGAGCGGGATATCCTGAACCGTCCAATCGGCGAGGCCCGGGAGTTCGTACCGATACGTCGCGCTGTGCCGGGCGGTGTCGCGGTGGTCCTTCACCTGCAAGGAACCATGAATCGCAACACCGGTCGAGTTCCTGACCCGCAATCGCAGTCGCCGATAGCGGCTCAGGTCGCGGGTCTGGAAATAGCCGCCACTGCGGCCGAAGCCGGAGGCGAAGCACTGCACATAACGCGTCTCGTCGGCCTTGATTTGGCGAAAGTCGATGGACAACGCGTGTTGGCCGGATGGGCCAGCGTCACAGATCCCGAGGCCGATGCCCTGCTGTGCCCGGCCGACGCTCCAATGGCCGCCCCAGGTGTTCAACGGCTCGCTGTGCCGACTGTCGAACAAAGGCACGATGGCTAAATCGGTGGCCAGCGCCGGACGTTGTCCCAACGGCGAGAAGGCCGACAGAAGAAAGTTCGTAGCGGCGATTTGCATCAGGATGGAACAGCGTAGGGTGCAACTCATGGTGCGACACAAAGCCGAGCCCACGACCGATGTGGCATTTGTCGCATCAGTCTTGCGACAAAGCGAGGGTCGTCCGAGGAAGGCCAGTGCGGGGTGTGAGACGCCGACCCACGTACCTGAGCGCATTCTACTACGACTCCGTGGGTAGGACAAACACGGATTATCGGGACAGCAAAAGCCGTAGCGCTGTCGCGCAGGGCGATCCAGTTGACCGCACCTGCGCGTTTGACGCCGCTTGTCTGGTTGGCCGGGGGCGAGCTACCAGATCTTCACTCGCTTTTCGGGCGGGAGGTACATCTTGTCCCCCGGCTTCACCCCGAAGGCAGAGTAGAACCCGGGCACGTTTCGGGGCGTGCCGTTGGCGCGATACTCAGCCGGCGAATGCGGGTCGGTTGCGACGCGGTTCTTCAGATCGTCGTCGCGGTACTTGCATCGCCATACCTGGGCGAATCCCATGAAGAACCGCTGGTTGCCCGTCAGCCCGTCAAGCGTCGGAGCTTCCTTGCCGTTGAGCGATGCTTGGTAGGCGGCGTAGGCGATGGTCAGCCCGCACAAGTCGCCGATGTTCTCGCCAAGCGTGAACTTGCCGTTGACGTGGAAACCGGGGAACGGCTCGAAGCGCTCGTATTGTGATACGAGCACGGCCCCGCGGCGATCAAACTCGGCGCGGTCCTCGGGCGTCCACCAATCGACGAGGTTTCCGGCGCCGTCCCACTTCGAGCCCTGGTCGTCGAAGCCGTGGCCGATCTCATGGCCGATTACGGCGCCGATGCCGCCGTAATTCGCGGCATCGTCAGCGGCGAGGTTGAAGAATGGCGGCTGCAAAATCGCCGCTGGGAAGACGATCTCGTTCTGGTGCCGATTGTAGTAAGCATTGACCGTCTGCGGCGTCATGTGCCACTCGTCGCGGTCGACCGGTTTGCTCAGCTTCGAGATCATGCGGTTCCACTCGAACGCTGTGGCTCGCTGAACGTTGCCCACGAGGTCATCGCGACGAATCTCCAGCGAGGAGTAATCGCGCCACTTCTTGGGGTAGCCGATCTTCGGGGTGAAGGCGGCCAGCTTGGCCAATGCCTTTTGCTTGGTCGCCGGGCTCATCCAGTCGTTATGCTTGATGGCTTGATCGTAGGCCGCGATGATGTTTTGCACCATCTGGTCCATACGAACCTTTGCCTGGGGCGGGAAGTGCTTAGCGACGTAAAGCTTCCCGAGCGCTTCGCCCAGCGTCCCCTCGACGGCGCTGATACCGCGTTTCCAGCGGGGCCGATTTTCCGGGGTGCCATGGAGCGTGGTGCCATAAAACGCGAAGTCCGCGTCGGCCAACTCCTTGTTCAACAAGCTCGCATAATCGTGAATGAGATGCGACTTGAGCCACACCTTCCACGTGGCTAGGGGGACGGAGTCCAATAGCTCGGCCATTGCGGTGATGTACGACGGATTAGCGACGATGACCTCTTGCGCGTGTTCGCCGGCGCCGATCGTGGCCAAGTACACGTCCCAATCGAAACCCGGAGCCAAACTGCTCAACTCAGCGCGGGACTTCTTGTTGTACGTCTTGATGCTGTTACGGCAATCTTCTTTCGACCAGTGGGCCTTGGCCAACCGGGTCTCGAAAGCAACGATGTCGGCGGCGGCCTGCTTGGCGTCGGGCACCTTCGCCAGCGTCAGCATGTGCTCGACGTGCGCCTTGTAAGCCGTCAACTTCGTCTTGAACTTGGCGTCCCAGTAGTACTCGCGCTCCGGAAGGCCGAGCCCGGCCTGATACAAATAAAGAATGTTCCGATCCGATTGCTTGGCGTCGGTGTTGACGTGGCAGCCCAACGGGCCGGAAATCCCGTTGCGCTCGAACTCGCCCAACGACCGGATCAAATCGGCTTTGGTTCCAATCTTGTCGATGGCCGCAAGCTTTCCGACGATCGGCTGGATGCCAAGTTGCTCGGCGCGGGCTTCGTCCATGTACGCGGCGTACATATCCCCGATCTTTTGGCCTTCCGAACCGGGCAGGTTGTCTTTGGCATTGGCGCAAGCTTCGATGATCTCGCGAAGGTCCTTTTGCGTTTGCTCGGCGACCTTCATGAAGACGCCTTCGCTCGAATGATCGGGGGCGATCTTCGCCTTGGCCAGCCACGCCCCGTTCACGGCGCGGAAAAGATCGTCCTGCGGTCGGACGCTCTTGTCCATGTTGGTCAAATCAATTCCGCTCACAAGCGTTTCGTCGGCGAACACCTTTTTCCCTTGCTGTTCCACGATAAGCCCAACAACGATCACCGCCGCAAAGGCAAGCCCTATCTTCATCGCACAACTCTCCGGATAGTTCCTGGTAAACGTGAAACCAACATCATAAGCGGTCCCGTCAGCGTGAGCAATGTCTGACGAGTGGAAACGGCCCAAAAGCCCGGCAAACTCAACAGTCCGTCCGGGAATTGAATGCGGAAACCGCCCGGCAGGAACGCAATTCGTTAGCCATTGCCATTCCGAGCGCAGCGAAGAATCTGCTGACGACGCCGAACGAACTAGATCCTTCGCTGCGCTCAGGATGACGGCAATTCCCGGACGGCCCCAAATCAAATCAGTGGCGGCGATCGAAGGCCGCAGATGGCACGGATGGCTCACAGTCGGCCAAGGCCGCCTTAAGGCCTGGAACGGGCGCTCCCTTGCTCGGTGAGCATACAGTCATCGTAGGTAACGTGCCCTTCGTCCCATTGGCATCCAAGCACGGTGTCGAGAACGAAACGAACCTTGGCTGTCTGGTCCCCGGTGGTGAACGTGCGGGCTAGTTCGGTGAAGTCCGCGGCCTTCGTGACGGCCGTCTTAGGATGTCTCAACAGTACGCTGCCGTTCGCGTCGAGTTCCTCGATGTAGAAGCCGGCCGAGTCGGTGGCTTTTGTGCCAAACCCCTTTCCTCGCACGCTGACTCCCTCGGCCCAGGCAGACGCCCGATAGGTCGTTTTGGGGTCGACCGTGACTTCCTGGAACACACGCGCATGAATGTCTCCGTTTCCCTCCGAGGCGCAGGTCCGCATGGCTTCCTTGCCGCTGTGGAACTTTGGCAGGCCGGATTGCGGGTACTTTTGATACTCGGTCTCCGGGTAGATGGCCGCGGACCTGTCGGTCAGGATCGTCACATTCCAGCCGCGACGGCCGAGGAAGGGGCCCGCCCAGCCGTGGATGGCAGCCGATCCCAGCGTCCCCTCGAATCCTTCCTCGAAGCCGGCGTTGGCCAAGAGGTTGACGCCCGTTGGAAACTTGTATTGCACGGGTTTGGCGCCGGGTTGCGTCGGACCGGGGAGCAGTTCGATCGCTTGCACGGAAGCCGTGCCGGCGAAGCGGTGCCAGAACCGGACGGCGATGATCCCATGCTCGGGCCGCACGTCGTTGAACACCAGATCGACCGCCTTGTTCAATCCACCAGCCGTGGCGGCAATATCCACGTCCTTGGCGACGGTTTTGCCTTGCAGGTCGATCGTGGTGGCCAGTTCGCCGGGCTTCGACGGCTTGGCGGTTTGGCAAAGCTTGATGCGAACCGAGTAGGTCAGCTTCGGGTTGACGGTGAAGTTGGCTGTGAAGTCCTTGCCAAAGACGCCGTAGCGATAGAGGTCGGGGTCGGTCGTGCCAACCACGTTCTTGACTCGCGGTTCCGTCTTGAACGCAACTGGCACCAGATCGGCGCCCTGACCCAATCGCATGGTGAACTCGGCGGCGGGACGCCAGGAATGGTTCTGGGAGTCGACAAAATCTTTGCGGCCGGTGTAGCCGAAGATCACCCGCTGGGCGTCAGATGGACCACCGCCCGGGCCGAAGTTGCTATCCGCTTGAGCGGCCGACCATTGTACCGCGTCGAAATCGACTTCCGTGCCCTGAGACACCGGATTCTTTTCGCCGGTGGCTACAATCCTAAGAGTGTGCTTCCCCTGCGGCAGCCCGTTCCTGTAATAGACGACTTGTTGATCGCGAGCCAGAGGCGACCAGAAGTCGATGCCGCAAAGCTGTTTCGCGCCGTCCAGATAGACGTCGGCCTTGCCGCCACGGGGACCAGCGCGGCCGATCAGTCGCACTTGGTTGCCCTCGAATGTCACGGTCGCGGCTGCACCTTTCTCGGGAGCGATCTTAAGCTCCGCTTGCACTTGCGGATCGGCTCCTTCGACAATCACTTCGCGCTGACCGTCGTGCCGCACAGTCACGAGAAAATCGCCGCCATTGAGCGGCTGGACTGTGTAACCGGTTTCCGTGAGCTCCGTCTTTCGCGAAAGCGGCTGGCCATCGGCCTTGATCGACGTCGGCTCGAATGCCAGGCGAAGCACTTCTTCAGTGCCTGGCGACGCATCGAACATCTGGTAGACGATGCGGCCCTTGCCGTAGCGAACCATCTGCACGACTGACGTCGAGCGCACGATGTGGTTCTCGCGGTTGGGCGCGAACAAATCGGGGCGCCAGCCGATGGCTTCCAGCGAGTAGCGGAACGGGAGCGGATGCGCGAGATGGAACCAGGAGCCTGCCACGACCGGAGCGCCGAGCATTCCGTCGATCACCACGCCCGTGTCCCGGGCGTCGTAGTTCATCAGAATGCACTGCCGGCGGGCAATCTCGCGTGCCCACGCGCTATCGGCAAGAATCGCATAGCGGGCCATCGACGACGACATGGCCATCGTCGGGTATTGCAGCGAGCGGCCGCAGCAGCCGGACGACTCGGGCACGGCCCAGGCGCCCGAGTAGACATCGCCGGCCGAGCCCGGATCGACGCTCAGGCGGCAGAACATGAGCGCGAGAATGTTGCGGGCGTCGGTCTTCCAGTTCGGAAAGGCTTCGCGGCGGTTCATCATGTACTCGACCGTGTAGCAGGGGACGCTGCACGTCATCACCGGATTTACCCAGTCCCAGAAGAAGTGACCGAACGTCGGATCGCTCGTCCACTGGGGCAGCAACACGTCGCGGAGGTACTTTTCTCCCGCGTCCCGTGCCTTCAGCAACTGACCGTCCTTGCCGGTGTAGCCGAAGCGGATCAGATCGTCCAACAGTTGCAGGATGAGCGAGACACTGGCGGTCTGCTTGTTGGCGAACTGCGAGTCCTTGGGGTTGGCGTAGCGCGGCCAAGGGGCATGGCCGGGCGTCAGGTCGCAATGCTCGGCCAACAGGTCGGCCCAATGCTTCACGGCGTCAAGGTAACGGCGATTGCCGGTGAGCTTGTAAGCCTTCAACAGTTGTGAGCCGACCTGCGCGGTGATGTCCACCTGGATGAAGCCGTGTGGGTTGGCCCGATCGTAGGCCTTTCCCTTTGTCGGACAAATGATCATGAACCGCGGCCAAGGATGGTCGTCTGGCGTTTGACAAAAATCGAGCACATAGTCAGCCGTCAGGGTAACGATGCCGATCGCGGCCGGGTCGCCCGTGTAACGGTAATAGTCGGTCATGCCGGTGAGCAAGGAGACCGAGCGCTGACCGATGTCGCCGTTGTCCCAGTCGGGGAGCTTTGGGTTGACGCCGATTGTTCCGTCGGGCTGGATGCTCCAGGTTCCATTGAAGACGAAGTGCGGCGCCGCCATGACGGCTGACGTCTTATCCGCCCAAGGGTAGCGTTTGAGCGTCTCGGCGGCGATTCGGATGCGGAAATCGGTCTGCCCGTTCTGCCCGCGGTACCAGGGTGCGATGACGCCGTCCTGATCTTCCACCGCGGGGTGGCCGAAATAAGTGACGGCGGGTCTTACTCCTTCAGCGGCCACGGCCGCGGGAGCCAAGCACAGTATTGCGTTCACCAAGATCAGAGCAGAGCGGCACGACAGCATCGGGAGGCTCCTTGTTTCCAGGGTTCTTCGGTCGCACGCCGGGCACGTCGGGAATCACGTGGCAACCGTTCGCAGGCGGGAAGGGGAGGGAGGGCGTTTTCGGCGGGGTACTACCATTATCCAGATTCTTGTTCTGAAAACCACCTCCGTTTCGTTTTCCCTGGCCCATGGTGGGATGGCTGCGCCCGTCCGCCGGTGAGTCGGCTAAATTCTGCAGTTTGCGAGAACATGCGGTGGGGTGCCCGAGACACTGCAAGGCGGGGCTGCGGGCGTCCCGCCGCGACCCCGCCGGACTGTAACCGCGGGCGGCCATATCCTACAATGCGGCTTGCGAAGTGATCTGGCCGATAGCCTGCCTCGCCGAAGGAACGCCTTATGTGCGCACGTTCTGTCGTCGTTGTCGCTGCCCTCTTTTCGAGTTGTCTGCCCGCGATCAGCGAGGCCGCGGACACGGTTCGGATTCTGTCCCTCGAACCGACCCCGTTGTTCCCCAGGGCCAAGGCGGGCGAGCCGCTGCGGCAGCGCGTTCGAATCAAAGTTGAAAACAGCGGCGATGCGATCGGCGCCCGCGTGAGGATCACGCTGGCCGGGCAGCCGCCTTACTTCGAAGACCTCGGACAGCTCGAGCGGAAAGAGTCGGTCAGGCAGATTTGTATTCCGGACATCGTCCAGCCGACGGACGTCCGCGTCGAGGTTTATGGCCGAGACACCGCTGGCCGCGAAACGAAACTTGGCGGCAAGACGTTCGCCTGGGAGCCGCAAAAGAAGTGGAAGCTTTATTGCATTGCCTATTCGCACCACGACCTGGGCTTTGGCGACTATCCGCACCGCCTGCGAACGACGATCCGTCATGCCAACATCACAAGGCCGCTGCGGTTCTGTCGGGAGACCGACGCATGGGACCCTGACAGCAAGTTCCGGTTCGTCATTGAAACGAGCGAACCGCTAACCAGCTTTGTGAGCAGCCAGCCAACGGAAGTGGCCGAGGAGCTTGCTCGCCGGATCCGCGAGGGACGCATCCAGCTTGGCGGGCTGCACAACACGGCCAACACGGAGCAACTTTCCCCCGAGCTGATGGCCCGGCTCTTCTATCTCTCCAATCGCCATGCCCGCGACCTGCTGGGCATTCCGAAATGCCGCACCGCGCAAATTGACGACGTGATCGGACTGACGTGGCCACTGGCCACTTTTTGCGCCGAGGCTGAGGTGCCGTATTTCTTTCACGGTCCCAACTTGACGGGTCATTGCTTCGGCGCCGCGGCTAACGAGCCGGTGTTCTATTGGCAAGGCCCCTCGGCAGGCAGCCGGGTGCTCGTGCGATCCGCCTTCTACGGCGGCTACGCCGGCGACAACCCCGGCGACGTGAGCGAGGCCCGGGTGCAAAGCATCATCGAGAAGCTCGGGGCCGGGTGCCCTTACGACTCGCTTTTCGTGCAGGAAGGCACCGACTTCCAGTTGGTCACCATGGAGACGGCCAAGCGGATTCACGCCTGGAACGCTCGATTCGCCTATCCGCGGTTGCTCTGCGCCACGATGGATATGTTCTTCGACGAGATTGCCCAGCAGGCCAAGCCGGGCCAGATCAAATCGTTTGCCGGAGATGGCAACAACCAGTGGGCGGAGCAGGACGCCTCGGACGCGGCGATGTTCGCACTTGCCCGGCGTCTCGACGAACTGGTCCCCACGGTCGAAAAGTTCGCCACCATCGCCCAGGTCGTTTCTGGCGGCGGCAACTCATGGACCGACGTTTGCCAGGCTTATCACCGCCTCTTGGCGTGGCACGAGCACACCAACGCCATCGATCACCTCGGGCCCGAACTGGAACGGATGCGGCGATACGAAACGGAGCTCAAAGAGAATCGCGAGATGCTCAACGATTGCGTCACATTCTCGTCGAAGGCCCGAGCTTCGGCATTTGCGAGGCTCAAGACGGCCATCACGCGGAGCGCCGCTCATTCCCTGATCGTGTTCAACCCGTTGACGCGTCAACGAACTGACATCGTGCGAATAAAGGCCGCCGCGATGAGGCCCGGCGATCAAATCGTCGACAGCGCCACCGGCGCCGTGATTCCATGGCAGGCGCTGCCGGATGGCCGAGCAGTGTTTGTTGCGCAAGGAGTGCCTTCGCTCGGTTACAAAACCTTCGAGGTGCGACGCGGGGAAGCCCGACGTGAGGCGTCTGTGGCGATGGCCCCGGCAACACTCGAAAACCGCTTCTTCCGCGTGCAGTTTGACCCGGCAACCGGCGCGATCACCAGCATTCACGACAAGCGTCGCAATGCCGAACTCGTTGACCAGACGGCCCCTTACCGATTCAACGAGTATCTCTACGAGCGTTTCGCGAAGGGCGGAAAAGAAACCAGTTGGCATCGGGTCCGCGACGCAACGCTCAGAGCCATGTCGGGGCCAGTCGCCCAGGTGATGCAGGTGAACGCCCGGCCCGACGGCGTCGCAAGCCTTCGGCAAACCGTCATCCTCTACGCCAACCTGCCGCGGATCGACTTCGCAATGGACATGGTGAAGTCGCCTTCGGGCCGCCGCGATGCCATGCCAAGCAGCGATCCTAGCGGTCGAGAGGCGCTCTATGTCGCGCTGCCGTTGGCTATATCGAATCCGCACATTTGCCACGAGTTGCCGGGCTGCGTGTCGGATCCGCTCAAGGACCTTTTTGATGGCGCCAACACGGCGTTTTATGCGGTCCGGCATTTCAGCGACGTCTCCGACGCCAGCGGCGGCGTGACCATCTCCGCGATCGACAGCGCACTGTTCCAGTACGATCGGCCCCGCGCAACGCCCGTCGGCATGAACGGTGTCGGTGAAGAGAGCTTCGAGAAGGCGAAAACGCCGATTGCGACGGGACGCGTGTACCTCTATCTGATGAACAACATGTTCGATTGCAACATACGCTGCGATCAGGCCGGCCTCGCGCATTTCTCCTACTCGCTGCAAAGCCACGCCGGCGACTGGCGTCACGGCAACGCGGACGAGTTCGGATGGGACACAATGAACCCGCTTGTGGCGGTGAGCGCCGACGGCGAGAACCGCGGCACTCTTCCCGAGGTGTATAGCTTCGCCGCGGTGGATCAGCCGAACGTCGCTTGCACCACCTTGAAACCGGCCGAAGCGAACGGCGCGGGGTTCATCTTGCGGTTTGTCGAAACGCAGGGGCGACAAACCACCGCCACCGTCTCGTTGCCGTTGCTGATGCCGCTGGTTTCCGCCACGGCGGTCAACCTGGTCGAAGACGATCGAGCGGAATCGCTGCCGATCGAAGAGGGGCGTCGAGTCATTTTCAAGCTGCCACCGTATGGCGTGAAGACCATTCGCGTCGTTCACAAATCGTCGACGCCGTCGGCAGTCGTGGGTTCGTCGGCCAAACCGGTCTCCGACATGGAAATCGCCTTGTCGTGGAATCCCGCTGGCCCCGCCGATGCGATCAGCCACTACCACATCTACCGCGGCACGAAGCCGGGCTTCGCACCGGGGCTGCTGAATCTGGTGCAGCGGCCGGTGGACGCATCGTGCGTCGATCGCCCGCAGTTGAGCTGCGGTTGGATTACCAACCGGTTGGAGCCGGCTACCACATACTATTACCGGGTGGCAGCAGTGAATCGCTGGAACCGAGAGGGACCGCCGTCGCCAACCGTGGCCGTGACGACAATGAAGTCGAGCGACAAGAACATGCGGCCGCTCCCCGTCCAGGGCCTTGCCGCAGTGCAGGTGAGCCCGATCTCGCGATTCAACGTGGTGAATTTGCTCTGGCGCACGAACTGCGAGTCTGACATCCGCCGCTATGAAGTGCATCGCTCGACCGTCGCCACGTTCAGACCGAGCGATGCGACGCGCATTGCGGTTATTGACGCCGACGCAGTGCTGAAAGGCGGCCGTGACTACGGGCAGACGCCCATGGACTATCGTCTGGGCGTCTTCGATCACCAGATGTATCTTGACGAATCCGTGAAGCCTGGGACCACTTACTATTACCGCGTCCGCGCGGTCGATGCGGCAGGCGAGTTGGGCGACTTTTCCCATGAGGCGCGGGTGTCAACGAAGCCAAGCTGACCGCTGCCGCGCCGCTTGACGCCATCGGCTGGTCTGGCTATAACTGCACTATCGTTTGTGCAGCGGGAAACATATTTGTCGTCGTTTCCTACTCGGCGCCAGGTTCGCGCTCGCTGCGGGGTACCTGGCCGCAAGGCGCCCTGCAGGGGCATGCGAGCGTGACCATGGCCACCTGTGGGCGACGTTGCTTTTCGTCGCTTCGGCCAACAGCCGCCGCTGACGCATCATGAAGCAGAAATCGCCGGCCACCTTGAAGCGGATCGCTGAGCAGCTCGGCATATCGGTAACCACCGTCTCGCGCGCGCTGACCGGCCAAGCCCGGCGCTATCGCATCGGTCGAGAGACCGAGCAACGCGTGCAAGAACTGGCCCGTTCGCTGGGTTTCTCGCCGAACCGTCTGGCCCGCGGGCTGCGGCTGAATCGAAGTTCCACCATTGGCGTCCTGATCCCCGATGTGTCGAACCCATTCTTCGCCGGCATCGTGCGGCAGATCGCGCTTGGCGCCAGGGAACGGCATTACTCGATCATCGTTTGCGATAGCCAAGATAGCGAAGACATCGAGATCGAGTCGCTCGCCTTGCTGCGGAGCCACAACGTCGAGGGAATCGTCCTCTGTCCGGTGGGGCTCTCCGCGGACCACCTGCTGCAATTCGTCGAGGGCGACATCCCGCTGGTGCTGGCCGACCGCTACTTTCCCGGCCTGCGGTTGCCCTATGTCGCGTCGGACAACTTCGCGGGCGCAAGGGAAGCCACCGCGCATCTGATTCGCAACGGCCATCGGCGCATCGCGTGCCTTCAAGGATTGCGCGGCACGTCGCCGAACGAAGATCGCCTGCGTGGCTATCGCGAAGCGCTGGCCTCGCATCAGATCCCGGTAAACGAGAGCTTGATTGCTGGCGACTGTTTTGGCGAGCAAAGCGGCTACGTCGCGACGAAACTGCTCCTAAAATCCGCCAGCGGTTTCACCGCCATCTTCGCCTTCAGCAATCTGATCTCGCTCGGCGCGATGCGTGCGCTTTCGGAGGAAGGTGTCCGCGTGCCGGACGACGTGTCGGTGGTTTCGTTCGACGATCAGCCTTACCTGCCCCACCTAGCTGCGCCGATGACGGTCGTCGCCCAGTCGGCCGCGGAGATGGGCCAGATCGCCGTCAAATTGCTGTTCGACCACATCCAGGAGCCGCAACGGACAGTCCCCGGCGGCATCCTGCTTCCCACGACCTTAATCTCCCGCGGATCGGTACGCAATCTCGACGAGTCTCCCTCGGAAAGGACGCAACGTCATGTTTGTGGTTGAAAGCAACATTACGGCCGTCATCTTTTGCGTCATTACCATGTTGTGTTGGGGTTCCTGGGCCAACACGCAGAAGGCCGTCGGCGCACGCTGGCGATTTGAACTGTTCTATTGGGACTATGTGCTGGGCGTGGTCGTGGCGGCTCTGCTGTTCGCCTTTACCATGGGCAGCACGGGGGACGTCGGTCGAGGTTTCCTGGCTGATTTGCGTCAAGCCGACCCCGCTGCGATTGGATCGGCGTTGCTTGGGGGCGTCGTCTTCAACGCCGCGAACATCCTGCTTGTGGCCGCCATCGCGCTGTCCGGCATGGCCGTCGCGTTCCCCGTCGGCATCGGTTTGGCTTTGGTCCTCGGCGTCCTGATCAATTACTTCGGCGGTGACCGGTCGGCTAATCCGACGCTGCTTTTTTTGGGCGTCGGCCTGGTCATGGCGGCGATTATCCTCGACGCGATGGCCTATCGCAAGCTTAGCGGCGGCCGCTCCAACAGCAGCGTCAAGGGCCTCGTGTTGGCGATTTTCTGCGGCATCCTCATGTCGCTGTTCTACTTCCTCGTCGCTCGGGCGATCGGCAAGGTCGAGATTCGCACAGCGGCCGAAGCGGTTCTCAAGGACGTCAACTCGCAAAATCTGCACATCGGCGTTATCCAGGCGGGAAAAATGACGGCCTACACGGCAAACGCCGTTTTCGCCTTTGGCATTCTGCTGAGCACTTTTGTTTTCAACATCGCGATCATGCGCAAGCCGTTCGTTGGTGAGCCGGTGCCGCTTTCCGACTACTTCACCAAAGGGCGGATCGGCGACCATCTCTGGGGCATTATCGGCGGCATGATCTGGGCCGTCGGTATGACGCTGAACGTCGTCGCCTCGGCCAAGGCCAGCACCGCGGTCGCCTACGGTTTGGGCCAGGGGGCCACTCTGGTCGCCGCGCTTTGGGGCGTGTTTATCTGGCGGGAGTTTCGCGGCGCGCCGCGCGGCACCACTCGCTTGCTGGCGTTCATGTTCGCAGGGTACGTTGCCGGGCTAGCGCTGGTGATTCTGTCGCGGACACTCTAACCAGGAGCATACGATGAACATTCCGCGAATCACGGTCGTTGGCAGCGTAAATACCGACATGGTCGTCAAAGGCGAGCGGCTGCCCGGGCCGGGCGAGACGGTCACCGGCGGGCGCTTCGTCATGGCGGCGGGCGGCAAAGGCGCCAATCAGGCCGTGGCCGCGGCTCGGCTGGGGGCTCATGTTACGCTCATTGCCAAGGTCGGCCGCGATGTGTTCGGCGACCAGGCCGTCGACAATTTCGGTCGCGAAGGAATCGTCACGGATCGCATCATCCGAGATCCCGAGCGCGCCACCGGTGTGGCGCTAATTCTCGTCGACGCCGCGGGCGAGAACCTGATTTCCGTCGCGTCCGGGGCCAACTACGCACTAACGGCCGCCGAGGTGGACGCGGCGGCTAGCGCGATTCGCGAGGCCGACGCCCTGATGCTCCAGCTAGAGACGCCGATGGACGCCGTGTGCCGCGCGGCGGATATCGCTGCGGAGGCTGGCGTGCCCGTCATTCTCAATCCGGCGCCGGCCGCGCCGCTGCCGGCGACCCTGTTAAAACATATTAGCTACCTAACGCCGAACGAGTCGGAGGCCGAGCGGCTCACAGGCGTGGCGGTTACCGACGAGACCTCCGCCCGCCGTGCCGCCGAGCAGTTGCGATCCGCCGGCGTTCGATACGTCATTGTTACCCTTGGCGCACGTGGCGCGTTGTTGGTGGGGACCGATGGGAGCACGCTTGTTCCCAGCGTCCGCGTTGACGCCGTAGACACGACCGCCGCCGGTGACGCCTTCAATGGCGGCTTGGCTTGGGCGTTAGGCGTTGGAATGCCGCTGGAGCAAGCGATCCGTCGCGCGTGTCTCGTCGGGGCACTGTCCGCCACACGACTCGGCGCCCAACCTTCGCTGCCGACGCAAGAAGAACTCGCCCTTTTTGCGGCACAACATCCCTGATTCCCCTAAGCCTATCTCGGTGGCGAGCGAAGCAGGCCCGGAGTGGTCGCAGCCTCAGTGCGACGCTCGCGTTTCCTCTTTGCCAATGGGTCGCAAGTAGGGACGCAACTTCTCGAACGTCTTCGGGCCAATGCCGTGAACGCGCCGCAGGTCGTCGGGGCTAAGAAAAGGTCCGGCCGAGTCGCGCGCTTCGATGATCCTTTCAGCGAGTTTTTCACCAACGCCGGGCAGTTGCATCAATTCCGGCAAGTCGGCCGTGTTCACGTCGACCTCAAATCGAGCCGTAAGCGCCGGCGACTCGTCGATTTCGATCAGGGCGCCCCGCCAGCCGCCGCGCGCCGTCCACCAACCGATCATCGCCAAGAGCGCAAGAACGACCAACACTGCCACCGTGGCCTGATCGGCTCGGCGGAGCACCCAGCGAGGAGGATGTGGCGGATTTGGCATGAATCGATTATTGCCGATCCCCGACCTGATGTCACCTCCCGCCCGTTCGCGCCTCACGCGGCTTTATGGCCGATCCGGCGGATGATATGCTATAGGTCATGATGAACGATTTCTATCAGACAGTTTGGGATGATCGGCTTTGTAAAGACTGGGAGCAGCTTCTTAGCCTGGCAATTGCGGAAGACTTCGGCTCGACCGGCGATTGGACCACCAACGCTCTGGTGCCCGACGACGCCCGGGGACACGCGGCCGTTGTCGCCCGGCGTGCCGGGGTGGTGGCCGGTCTTCCGGGCATCGAAATGACGCTCCATGCCGTGAACGAGCGGCTGCGCTGGTCGCCCAGCGCGGAGGATGGTCAATCGGTCGGGGTTGGTCAGTGCGTGGGGCGCGTTGAAGGCCCCGCCCGCGGCCTGCTGGGCGCCGAACGGATTCTGTTGAATCTGCTGGGGCGGCTGTCGGGAATCGCCACCCTCACGCGAAGATACGTCGATGCGGTGGCCGGCACGGACGCTCGCATCTATGACACGCGCAAAACGACGCCTGGCTGGCGGCGACTGGAAAAGTACGCCGTTCGCTGCGGCGGTGGCCGCAACCATCGCGGCGGTCTCGACGAGGCCGTGCTTATCAAGGACAACCACCTAGCCCTTGGCGCGCAATCGCATGGCGGGGCCGCTTTTTCCCCGGCCGAGGCCGTCATCCGCGCGCGAGAATACCTTGAGCGGCGAGCCGGAACAGCAAAGATCGTCGAGGTCGAGGTTGACACTCTGGAGCAGCTTGACGCAGTGCTCCCCGCCGGGCCCGATATCGTCCTGCTCGATAATATGAACCCTGCGCAACTTCGCGAGGCCGTCGCCCGGCGCAACGCGGCAGGCGTGGCCGTAGAACTGGAAGCTTCAGGCGGCGTCGACCTGAGCACAGTTCGGACCATCGCGGAAAGCGGCGTCGAACGGATCAGCGTCGGCGTGCTTACGCATTCGGCGGTGAGCTTGGACTTCGGCCTCGATTGGCAGTAGCCCACCGGGCTCACGCGTCGGGAACCATCGCTTAGCGAGACAGCGCCAAGGCTAATCGCCGGCCAAATCCTTGACCTCGATCACGAGCACCTCGATCGTCAGGTCGGCGTCTGCTTCCACCTTGCCTCGTTCCACCTTGCCTCGCTCAGGCTTGCCGAAGCTCATGCCCGGCTGGGCAGCCGGTGTCCCCTGGGGATTGGCAATCAAGACATCGATCGATCGTCGCCGATCCTTGTCGCCCGGGGCGGCGCCGACTCTGTCGATCCAGGTGCTACCGTCAACGTGCACATCGGGCGGCTTGGCTCCTGCTTGCACCTGATAACGTTCCGTGATCCGCTTCAGTTTTCCTCTCTCTTCGATTCGCAGGTAATACAGCTCCAAGTGGCCCAAATTCAGCTTCGCGAGTTCCGGCGGCGCTTCGTCCGGCCATGCAAGGTGGTAAGCGGCCTTGACAGTGGCGTTGGGCCCTATCCTCCAACCGCTGGGCAGGACTGGAGTCGCTGCGTCGCCACCGCTACGATTCGCCTCCTTGGCCTTTGCGGCGGCGGACAGTCGCTTGCACCAAGCTTCCGCCATCTTTCGGGAAAGCTCCTGCCATTTCTTATCCACCTCCCCCTTTTTGCTTTTGTCGCTGGCTGGGCGAGGGTTCTTCGCGGCAGCGTCTTTTCGGAGCGTCTTGATCGTGAGAACTATCGCCGGGTCGGTAACAACCTTATCGACCAACCCTGCCGTTTCGAGCGGGGTCGGTTCCTCGCTCGATTTCGCATTGACGCGTTTGCTCAATGCGTTGAGCACCTGCGTGCGTGTCGACGCTTGGGGAATTGTGCTAGCCAAGAGAAGCAGTTGCGCCTGCGCGTCGAGCGATGATCTTCCCAACTCCGACTCGAACAGCCGCAGGAACTCCTTCGTCCAAAGTTGCGAGGCCAACTCGGCGGCAAGCTCCTTGTCGCTCGCCTTCGGCGGCTGCCCGGCCGCATCGCCTAATGGCTTTTTTTGCTCCGGCGATTCGCCTATTCGGAGAGTGGGGAACTCTCCGCTGGGCCGAACCGTCATGGCCGACGACGCGTTTCCGCCGGGACCGGCGGCGCCGCTGCCCTCGGGGTCGGCAACACCCAGGTAGCGAGCCATCGCTAGCGAACTGTAGTTGAGCAGTTGCCGCTCCAGCTTCGCCTTCATCTCCTGCTTCGCGTTCTGATAAAGCAGTATCTGAGCACCGCAGTTAAGCGGGCTTTCGTCGAGCAGAAACTTGTGGACCGGTTGTTCTGGGTCAACGGCGCCACCTTTGACGACCGCTCCGGCGATAGCCGTTCGTTGTTTCGACGATAGCGACGGCTTTGCCATCTCAAACGCCTTGGCCTGCAGTTCCTTCGGAGGCCAAGCGCCCTGGTGCCCGGCCGCACGGACGTTTTCCGGGGTGAGGATTAGCTGCACCAACAGCGCATCGTTGCCCGGCGATGGATGAGCGACGACCGCTCGGATCGCCGCTTCGACCGCCACACGGTCGTCGTCGGTCGGGAATGTGCCGGCCAGCACCTCGCGAATGGTATCTTGGGCCGCCTTCGTGCCGTTGTTGCCAAGTGCGGTGATGATTGCGTCAACCAGGGTCACGGGGCCCGCGGCGCCGCCCGGTGCAGCTACGCCAGCACTAGGCGTGCCTCCGATGACGAAAGGCTTTAAGCCGCCGGCAGACGGCGGCGGGTTTGGGGCGGTGGGCGTCTTCTCCGCCGATTTCTCTTGCGATTTCCCGCTGTCAACCGGCTTGAGCAGGTTGCTCAGGCCGACGGCCACCCGTGGGTTGCCGGAAAACTTCTTGCCGCCCAGGTAGACAACGGCGTCGCGCAGCTTGGGGTGATTCTCGCGCCGTGCCCGCGTCCAGTTTTCGCCTTGCCATTTCGTGAAATCGTCCGTGAGCGGCTTCGACGGAGCCGCCGCCGTCGGCACGTCCTTTTTGGGCGTCGCGGCAGTCGGCTGCAGTGACTGCGAAGGCTTCGCCGCGATACGTGCGAACGCGCCCGCCGATGCGGAATTCGCGTTCTTGGGTGTGCCGGGATCTGCCGCCCCGGCGACCGCGGGAGTCGCCGCGTCGGATTTGGCAGGGCTCGCCGCCTTGGCGGCTGAACCATTTTCCGCCACCGACGTCTTCACCGGCGTGTTCTCGATTTTGGCTGCCGCCAATGGCTTTGCGGGAGTGTCGCTGCCAAACCAATTGAGCTGCCATCCCAGGACCAGTAGCAGCGCGAGCAGGAGCCCGCCCACCGAGAGCCCCGCGACCCAAAGGCGGTTTTTGCGAACGCACGATGGGGATTTGCCTTTTGCCGCTGCAGCCCCCAACGCAGCCGGTGCTGCCGGCAACATACCAGCGTCAAATGCCTCGTCCAGCAAGGACGAAGCCTTGGGCTGTGGCTTGCGAGGGAGCGGCTTTTTGCCGCCCGTGCCTTTTGGATCCGCCATGAATGCGCCTCCGTTGGAGAGCTGGGGCCTGAGAGGGCGCGACAGCCGTCGCACAACCGCAACAACCGACGCCGAACCCGAACCACAGAGGGCAGTATGCCACATTTCAACGGAAACTGCCACCCAAAGATCGAGTTCGTGCGTGGCGGTTGTCGCCCGCTGGCATTAGGGCCGCCGATTGCTTGCGTCGGGCATCGGTCGAAAGCTTCTGCTGAAGCTGCGAAGCCGTCACTCGAGGCGATCGCACAGTTCCAAGGTCCGGGCCATATCGCGATTGGCGTGATACCACTCGACGGAGCGTCGGAGTCCTTCCTCGATGGAAACCTGCGGACGCCAGCCCAGCAACCGAGCGGCCTTGGAGACATCGGCCGAGCTGGTCGGCACATCGGCGGGATGGGCAGGGCGATATTCGATCTTGGGGGTCTTGCCGAGCAGCTCCGCAATTTGATCGATAATCGACCGAAGCGTCACCACCCGATCGCCGCCGAGGTTGATAATTTCGTAGCCCAAGGGACGCAGCGCCGCGACGGTGCCACGCGCGATGTCCTCGACAAAGGTGAAGTCACGGCTTTGGGTGCCGTCGCCAAAAACGACGATTGATTCGCCCTCTGCAATACGCCGAATGAAGCGGAAGACGCTCATGTCGGGGCGGCCGGCGGGCCCGTACACGGTGAAATAGCGCGGGATCGAGATGTCCAGCCCATGCAGATGGTGGTAGCTATACGCCAGCGCCTCAGCGGCCTTCTTCGAAGCGGTGTAAGGCGAGAGCGGCCGGTTCGTGTCGGCGTCCTCGCGATACGGAACCTGGTTGTGCTTGCCATAAAGGCTGGATGTGGAGGCCAACAGGAACTTGCGGACGCCAGAACGTCGGCACATGTCCAACAGGTTGAGCGTGCCGGTGCAATTGGCTTCGTAATATACCCAAGGGTTCGTAACCGACTGGCGAACGCCGGCCCTGGCGGCAAGATTTACCACGGCCGCGAATGGCGGGTTCCCATCAGCCGCCTTGAAGAGCGGCTCAACGGCGGTCCGATCGGCGATATCGAGCCGTTGGAACTGAAAGTTCCTGCGCGGCAGCAACTGTGCAAGCCGCCAATCCTTCAGCCGAGTGTCGTAGGCGTCGTTGAGATTGTCGACGCCGACGACGGTGTGGCCTGCCGTCAACAGCAGGTCGGTGACCTTCGAGGCGATGAATCCGGCGCAGCCAGTTACCAAATAGCGTTCGCTCATTCCAATGGCTCCAGGAAAAAGTCGTCGATTTCCACCGAGGCGCCCTGTTGCAGGAAGTTAATGCTTACAAGCAACCGGGTTTCCGCACGTCGTTTCACAACGATGCCTTCCACGCCGGCAAAAGCGCCCTGCCGAACGCGGACGCGGCGTCCAGGCTCCAAACGGCTCTCAACGGTCAACGGGGCGCCAGCGGCAATAAGTTGACGAAGCTGCCGAAGATCGAACACCAACTGTTCCGGACATTCGACGGAAAGGATCCGCGAGACGCGGTTCGTCGCGAGCGTCCGCACACGTTCCTCTTCCGAGCCGAAAAGAAAAATGTAACCGGCAAACAGCGGTGAAAGCGAAGACCTTCGCCGTCCGCGAGAGACGCTCGTTTTCTTGACCAACGGCAGATAAAACGGAACCTGGTACTTCAGCAGTTCGCGGGCCAGAGATTTCTCCTGCCGGGCCTTCGTATACAGGGCAAACCACCGGCGCTGAGGCGAGTCGCCCGGTGTCTCGTCCAAGAGCGTATCAGGATAAAGGTTGGGCTCTTCCTTGAGGATCGGCATAGTTCGTCTCGAGCCATCGCGGGCCGCGGTCGCGCCTGTTGCTTGTCCATTATAGTTGGGCCCGGGTAGCCCCACAATTGAGACACCCGTCGAACCGCGCGGTTTTGCCGTCTTGCATTGCCGATGGCCGTCTGCGTCCACCGGTTGCCGGCCAAAAGCGTTTGTAAGTGCCACTGGGTCATGCGGTTGCGGGATGAGCCAGGCGACACTCAAGCATTTCCTGACTCGACACTTCCATTTCTGCGTGGTCGAGGTCTCGCCGTCGAAGGCAACCCAGGTCTGCATTGGCAGCTCGCGCAGAGACCTGTTTGCTGCGTGCCGCCAACGACGAGTTTTGCTCACTGTCGTTCGCTGGCCAATGCACATGGCGAGCGTTGTGTTTTCCATCGCCCTCGTCGTTTGTTGTCGACCTGACAACGTCGAACGCGCGCACTCATTCAAGTGGCCCAAAAAGAAATCTTGAAGGGCAGAGACCCGTGCTGTATCGTG
This sequence comes from Planctomycetaceae bacterium, assembly GCA_021372555.1. Taxonomy (GTDB): domain Bacteria; phylum Planctomycetota; class Planctomycetia; order Pirellulales; family Thermoguttaceae; genus JAJFUI01. The sequence continues at coordinate 25,135 of JAJFUI010000265.1, forward strand.
GCTCTCCATGATGACGCACGGCATAACATCTGGCAACGCGAAGAGAGTGGCCCAACTTCAGTTGGTGATGACGGAGTTGGTCGCCGAGGCAACGCGACGAGGATTCTTCGGCACGGCGACCGTTGAACTGAGCGTGCAGGATGGAACGATCCAATGTATCCGCCGCAAGGTGGAACGCGTCGAGAAGTAGCAGAGAGAGCAGAGGGCTCGGAAGTCACGACGGTTTCGAGTTGACGACTTCTGACATTTGATCTCTCAAAACAGGTATCCAGCGAGGCCGGCCCTTTTGCCGGTATTCGCTCGAGCCCGCGGTTGAACCTTACCGGTTCGGCCGCGGGCTTTTTTGTTGAACACTCGAAAGGAACGCGATGATGGACACGTTGCAGGAATTCTGCGATTCGCGCGGCGTGACAATGCGAGTGGATCGCGAAAAGGGTGTGATTCGAGGAGTGAAGGTCCTTGGGCTCGAATCGCGCAACGGCCGCACCTATCTTCCCGAGGCGTTGGCGGAAGCAGCGCGGCTTTACGAGGACGCGAAGGTGAACGTGAATCATCCGCGTCAGAATCCCAACAGCCCGCGCGACTACCAAGATCGCATTGGGACGGTGCGGAACGTGGCGCTCCGGCCAGGGCAGGGGCTCTTTGCGGATTTTCATTTCAACCCGAAGCATGCCTTGGCGGAACAGCTCATCTGGGACGCCGAACACTCGCCGGAGAATGTGGGCTTCTCCCACAATGTCGAAGCCCGCTGCGCCCGCCGAGGCGATCGCGTCGTGGTAGAGACGATCACCCGCGTGCAGAGCGTCGATCTGGTGGCCGATCCCGCGACGACGCGCGGTCTGTTCGAGTCGGCGGCAGACCCTCTTTCCGCGTCGGAGAGCGAGCTAGCCGCCCCGGCCTCCAGCGTCACCACCGCGCCCACAGCGGCTAGTGTGACCGCCGGCGCGACCGCCGGCCCAGCCGTTTCCGAAAGCCGAGACGTTGACCCGATGGCGGCGGAGCTGGACCGGCTTCGGGAAGAGGTCGCAAGGCTCCGATCGCAGGAGGCGGTCGAACACAAGCGAGGCGTTGCCCAGCGACTGCTTCGCGAGTTCGGCCTGCCGGACGCGCCTGGACCGGACGCGCGGAGCAAGACGCTCATCAGTCCGCAATTCATGGAAACACTCTTAGCCGCGGAAGACGAGGTCGGCATGCGAGCGATGGTCGAGGATCGCGCCAACCTTGTCGCGACCATTTCGAGCCAACGCCTGCCAGATGTCGAAACGCGGCCGATTTGCCGCGATCAGCACACACTGTGTGCCGCGGGAATGCTGACCACCAAGAGTTTTGTCAACGCCATTACGTGAGGCCGGGTCGTGGCTCGGTATCGACTGTTTTGACCTCACGCCACCCAATTCACTTCCTTTTTCTTCGGAGACTATGACATGAGCGACAGAATGCGTTGGCGTTACGGAGACACGAACCCCGTGGTCGCAGCCGTCGACGCCGGAACGGTGATCGAGATCGGCGACCTGGTTTGGCAGGACACCGACGACGCCAAACCGGCGTCAATGCTGGCGGACACTGGCACGAAGGCGGGAAGCCAGGAGGCGCTCGCCCACGCATTCCTGGGCGTGGCGATGCAGCGGAGCCGCAGCGGCGAGACGGCGCCGCTGCGTGTGGCCACCACCGGCGTGTTTGAACTCGACTGCGCCAGCGGCACATTCGAGCTCGGCGACCTGGTCGGCGCGGACGAAAACGCCGCCGGCGTTGCGCTCGTCAACCAACAAGCGGTAAAAGTCGCCGCAAGCAGCTGCGCCATTGGCCGGATCGCCAAGCGACAACCGACGGCGACGACCAGTGTTTTGGTCGATATTCGCTCGACCGTCATGACCGGCGGCGTCGAGGGTGGCAGCCGCGCCGGGGTGTGAGAGAGAGGAAGCCTGAACGACGAAATCGTCATTCGCACTTCGTTACTGCAAACCAATGCCCAGCTTTTCCCAAGGAGACATTAAACGTGAGAGCGATCAAATATCGTGAACTGAAACGCATGTACGAGGCCAGCGGGCCGGAGCAGACCGTCAAGCACTTGCGGGAAGCCCTGCAAACCGGCGAGCTCAAGCCGCACGATTTCAGCATCCGCGAGCTGGCAGAGGCCACGCTCGGGACGGACCAGGTCCGACTGATGGATCCCCGTCAGAGCAACGCCTGTCTGCTGGAGGCCGGGGATGGCGTGGATGCCACCGCATTCTCGAACATCACCGGTCAGATCATCCAATCATCGATTCTCGACGCGTACACGCAAGAGGCGTTCGTCCTCTCGAAGCTGGTCA
>JAJFUI010000284.1 GCA_021372555.1 Planctomycetaceae bacterium
GGCCGTGCGGCTTGAGTTCGCCAACCCGCTGGCGCACCGGATCGAAGCGGGCGCCGACATCTTCCTGATGCCGAGCCGGTTCGAACCGTGTGGCCTGAATCAGCTTTACAGCCTCCGATACGGAACCATGCCGTTGGTCAGAACCACTGGCGGGCTCGCTGACACCATCACGGGTTACGACCCCCAGTCGCCCAATCCGGCCGCGAACGGGTTCGCGTTCCAAGAGTACAGCTCGCTTGCACTGAGCGAAACACTGCGTCAGGCGTGCGACGCTTATCGCCGTCCGGAACTTTGGAAGCAACTCGTCGCCACCGGCATGGCGCAGGATTGGTCCTGGGCCCACAGCGCCAGGGAGTATGTCGAACTCTACCGGAAGATGATCGAGCACGGCGGCCGGACCGAGGCCGAAGACTAGCGCCAACCGTGGTTGCGACCGCGCAGGCTAAGCTGCCGCCGCAATCGCCCCCGCCATGCGTTGTCCCCAAAAGGACACCGGCCGGAAACCTGTGCTACGGGGCACGCTCGAAGACTCGGCGCAGGTCGGGCGAAAAATCGATGGCGACGAAAGGCTCGTCGCCCAACACCCAGGCGTCGTGGCCGGGCGGGATGCTCGCAAAATCGCCGGGGTCGAGGTCCGTCTCAGTGCCGTCCTCTTGGACGACTCGCAGGTGCCCACTTACCACGTACTGCAGGTGGTGCATCTGACAGCTTTCGGTATGCACCATTGGTCGGATGTGCTCTGACCACTTCCAGCCGGGCTGCAAGGTAAAGCGGCCGACCGTGACCTCGTCGACGGTGACCATATCCACAGTGCCGTGACCGCAGTCCATCGATAGGTCAGACACGTCGAGATTTCGCTTTGCCAACTTGACCGTCTCGGTAATCATCGCGCTCTCCTTTGTGGAATTGTCCAGGGAATTATAGGGAGTCGGCTGCGGCAAAAAGAAGCGGCGAGCGACTCGACAGCCGATGCCAACACGGTTAGAGTGGCAGCGTGCTAACCTAGGGTCTCGACGAGGAGTGGTAATGGACTCGCGACGGGCATTTCTTGGCAAGATGGCGGCAACTGCGGCAGCGATGGTCGCCCAACAGACTGAGGGCGGTCTGCCCAGGGACAAAGAAGCATTGCCAAGTGCTGATTCCCGGAAGCGGCGGAAGCGAGTGCCCGTTATCGATACGACCGATCTTTATCACCCGCACCAGGACCCAGGGGACAACGTCGATCTCGTTGCCGCGTATGCACTGCCGGAGATCGATCTGCGCGCGGTGGTGCTGGATGCCACGGAAAAGTACCGCCAACCGCCGGAAGGGCCGCGAGACTCGGGGTTCATTCCGGTCATTCAATTGAATTCGATCTTCGATCGGAATGTGCCTTGCGCGACCACGCCATACGCCAAGATGAAGTCGCCGGATGACAAGATGCTCGACGCGCCGAAGTTTCAGCAGGCGGGGATCGAGCTGATTCTTGAGACGCTGCGAAAGTCGCCGGACAAGATCGAGATTCTGGTGTTCGGCTCAGCCAAATCCGTGGCCGCGGCGCTGAACCGGGAACCGGCGCTGGTGCACACCAAGACCCGGCGGATTCATCTTTCCGCCGGGGCATCGTCGCTGGGCTGTCACGAATGGAATGTGGCGCTCGACCCGAACGCAATCGTGCGGTTGCTGCGGTCGGAGCTGCCAGTGGCGATCTACCCCTGCGCGACGAAAGACGGGCCGTTCGCCTATGGGCGGAACAACTCCTTCTGGAAGCTGCCGGATCTGAAGTTCATCGCCAGGATGGAGCCAAAGCTGCGGCGGTATCTTGTCTATGCGATGAGTCGCAACAGCCGGGTGGATTTCCTTCGCGCAATGGAGGAAGACCCGCCGGCCGACGTGCTGGCGACCGTCACGTCGCGGCCGCACAACGTCTGGGAAACGGCCGTGTGGATGCAGGTGGCCGACCGACGGCTCGTTCGCCGCGTCGACGGGCGTCGTCGAATCATTCCCGCCGAGGAAGTACTGCCGACCGATCGCGTGCTGCCGAACGACTTGCGGCCGTGCCGGGTGACGGTGCATGACACGGGCGACTACGAGTTCGAGTTGACCGAGGGGACGACCAACTTTTGGATCTACGACCGCGGCGATCCAAAGGCGAACGAAGCGGCACTGCGCGAGGCGCTGCCAAACTTGTACGAAAGCTTTAGGCCCTGATGCCGCCGGTGTTGCGTTGTGCGGGCCATCGGCGAAGACCTAAGCGATCTTTACACGCGGACGTGGCTTTGATACGATTCCGCCCCCCTATGGCTCGTCTCATCCGGGGCTTTGCGTCCTTCTCGTGGACGCGGCACTCTTCAAAAGGAGCTTATCCATGCGACTAATGGTCTTGTTTCGCGCTGCCGTCCTGCTGCCGATTGTAGGTTTCGCGATGGCCGTGTGCGGCGCGGCGAACGCCGAGATTTCTCAGGTGGCGATCGTCACAAGACAATTCGCAACGAACGGAACACCGAACGGCTTGGGTTTCCAGCAGCAGTTTGATGTGGAAGCCGGCGACGGCATCAACTCGATGTCGATGACGACGCCGAGCGGCGTGACGTACCTCCTGCAACACGACGTCAGCTCGAACTTCTGGCAGTATAACAGCCCGAACTACGCGGGCTTGAGTTCGCTACAGCAGGACTTCGGCACCGGGAACTACACGTTGAGCGTGCAGTATTCCGGCGCCATCGACACTGCCACGCTGCCCTTTGGGCCAGCGCAAACGGGGACGTTCATTCAGCCCACTTATCCGGCAGTCAATGCGACCAACGTGCCGTACGACACCGCGCCAACATTCACATGGAGCTCGGGCGTGCTCGGGATGAACTGTATGTTCGACTACGAGCTTTCCTATGCCGATGGCAGGACGGTCGACTTGGGCGGCCCGGTGCTGGGCAACACAACCTCTTGGACTCCGTCGGCCATCCTGACGCCGGGGACGCAGTACGACTTTGTGCTGAGCCTCTACACAGGGGCCGCGGTGCCTGGGCAGCAAACGCAATCCGGCGACTCGTTTCAGTACTACGGCGTGAACGGCTATGTCAACAGCGTGCCGTTCAGGACCGCCGCGCCGGAACCGGGCGTCTTGGCCCTGTTGGCGGTTGGTGTTGCGGCGATGGCGTGGTGGCGCGCCGTCCGACGCAAGTGATGACACGCCGAAACGCGAGGCCGGCTGATTGACGTCAACCGGGCGCAAGCCATCAGGGCCTGCTAGAATCGCACGTCAATAAAGGTTAGGTCGTCGGAAAGGCGGATTTCGTTCGAGTAGAGGAGAAGTTGCTCCTCGACGGCGCTCATGTGAAGGCCGTGGGCGGGATAGCCAGTTTCGCGAAGGACGCGGACCAGGCCCTGAGTCCCAAGCAGTTGCCCGGCGGCGTTGTGGACTTCGGTCGCGCCGTCGCTAAAGAAGAGCAGGCAATCGCCTCTGTCGAAGCGAGCCTCGGTTTCTTCGTAGTCGGCGTCTTCCATCATACCGAAGGGGAGGCCGGCGGACTGCAATTCTTCGATGCGCCCGCCGTCGCGGAACGCCAAGCCCGGCGGACCGCCAGCGGAGACTGCGCGAAGCACCCGGTCGTTGGCATCGATGATGCCGCACAGGCCCGTTGCAAACGACTCGCCTTTGACGACCCTCGCCAACTCGTTGTTCACCATCTGAGCGAATAGCACCGGCTCGGTAAGAAGCCGGTAATGTCGATCCCAAAGAGAACTGAGATGCATGGTGTGCAGGGCGGCGGCAACGCCGTGGCCCATCACATCCGCCAGCAAAAAGCCGTAGTGATCGGCGTCCAGAGGCTTGATGGCGTAGAAGTCGCCACCAACAAGGTCATGCGGCACATAATGGGTGGAGAAGCCAACGCGAGGGTCATCCGGAAGGTCGATTTCGAGCGAAAGCGACTGGATCCGCTTCGCTCGTTCCAGGTCGGCCAACACGTGGGACACGTCGCGGAACGTCTCAACGCCGCCGACGATATGGCCTGCCGAATCGCGAATCGGAGCCACCGTTACTTCCATCGGAACGCGGTGACCGTCCTTGCCTTGGGCGAAGACGATCAGTCCGACCGTGCTGGTCGTTCCGGTCACCATGGCCCGATGCAGCGGGCAGAACTCCTCTCCGCAAAGCCGATGGCCGTCCTTGTCGATATGGCAAAGCACGTCGTCCAGGCACCGTCGGCCAACGACGTCGTCCGGCTGCCAGCCCGTGATCCGCGCGGCCGCCCGACTCCAAAAGACGATCCTGCGATCCGTGTCGCAGACATAGACGCCGTCGCTAAGGGAATCGAGAATGACGTTCGAGGCGGTCAGCAGATTTTGCGACATGGCGGTTCCTCTTGCACCAAATGGCGAGAGACGGGGCCGGGAAACTCATGCGGGACGTGCAATCCGCGTCGCACGGCCCGTCTGCCGGACGCCAGCCATTGTAGGCATAGCCGTTATGAGCCGGCAAGCTGGAGCACCCGAGGCGGCCAAGCCTGTTCGCGAACACTAAGGCGCAGTCTCCAGCGGGTGGGAAGGTTGCTTGGCATTGCGAAGGATGGTGGCGACCAGAGTGTCGATGGCTTCGTCTTTGCGGAGATAGGCCACGGCGCCCGCTTCGCGCATCGCGTTGGCCATGTCGTCACCTTCGTGCATGGAAAGGCCGACCACCCGCACGTCGGGCAATTCCGTTGTGATGCGCCGCGTGGCCTCGATTCCGTTGAGCCGCGGCATCGTGATATCCATGAGCACCACATCCGGTCGCAGTCGCAGAGCTTGCTCGACGGCTTCTTCACCGTCGCCGGCCTCCCCGACAACCTCGATGCCTGGTTTCTCGTTCAGGACTTCGCCCAACCCTTTCCGCAGGATAGGGTGATCATCGGCCAGTAGAACCCGGACGCACGCGACAGCAGTCTCGGCAGGCGCGCGTGGGGCGACTTTGAGGACTTCGGGGCTCACGGCCTGCAGCAGGCGACTTGCGCCCTCGACAAGCCCGCCCTTCGCGGGAAGCCTGGCCTTTGGAAGGATAATCACCGCCGATGTTCCCTCGCCAGGCACTGAGTGGATCTCAAGGCGTCCGTTCAATGGCTCCAGGCGTTCCCGAATACTGAACACGCCGAAGCCTTCGTTTCCCGCGTACCACTCCAATCTCTGAGGATCGAAGCCGACGCCGTCATCGGTCACCCTGATCTCGACGTGCCCCTCGCCGCGTCGCGTCAGTTGCACCCGTGCATGCTTTGCCTGCGCATGCTTGACGACGTTGAAAAGCAGCTCGCGAATCACGTGGAAGAGGAGAATCCCAAGGTCCTCGACGGCGGAAGCCGCCTCCGGGTCGACCTCGATCTGGACGGCCAGCCCGTACCGCTCATGAGTCTGGCGCGCCAACCACTCCAGGCCCGCGATGAATCCGGCGTCATACAGGACCGGCGGGCTCAACTCGACCGTAAGAGAACGCGACTGGGCTGTCGCCTCGTCAAGTAGGTTGCGAACTTCGCCCAACAAAAACTCCTGCCGTTGCGCCGGCGTGCGATTCTGAAAGCGTTCCAGCTTCATCCGCGCGGCGACCAGAATCTGCTGAAGGTTGTCATGCAAAATGCGGGCGAACTGCCGCCGCTCGCGTTCCTCGGTTTGCGTCAAACGGCGCGTCAACTCGTGCAACTGAGCTGCCCGCCGTTCGAGCGATGCATACAGTCGCTGGAGTTCGCCGAGCGCTTTTTGCAGAGAGTCTTCCGCCTTCTTGCGGTCGCGAATTTCCTGGTTCAAGGCCACGTTCGATGCGGTCAACTCCGTGGTACGTTGCTCGACGCGTTGCTCGAGCAATTCGTTCAGCCGACGAATGTCCTCAAGCTTTTTTTGAAGCTGCGGGTAATAGCTCATGCGGACAGAGCGATCGCCAAAGCCCGTCAGCTTCGCCCGCAACAATTCGCGGCGGTCATCGGAGTAGGGCACGCTCATAGAGGACCTGCACGTCTTCTAAGGTGGGTGTGCGGGGGTTTGTCAACATGGAGACGTCGGCTGCCGCGGTCGCGGCCAGACGAGGAATCAGATCCGCGGAAATCGCGATGTCTTGCGCGCCGCGTTCGGCTCCGATTTCCTTCTCCAAAGAGGCAAGCCTTTCGAGCAGGAGCGACTTGCACCGCTCGGGCGTTGCGCCGGCCAGATCCAGTCCCATTCCTTCGCCGAGCCGTCGGTATTTCTCGGCGGCGGACGAAAAGTTGAAATCGATGACCTCGTTGAGGAACCACATGTTGCATTCGCCATGCGGCAGATCGAGCAGCCCACCCAAGGCGTGCGACAAAGAGTGGGTTGCACCAAGACCGGCGTTGGAGAAAGCCAGGCCCGCCATAAGCGAGGCCATCATCATCGGCGTGCGAAACTCCATTGCCTCGGGATGGCGAACCGCCTGCGGCAGGTACTTCAAAATCAGCGGAATGGCCGCCAGCGCGTTGACATCGGTGAGCGGGGAACTGGCCGTCGAGACAAACGCCTCGACGAGATGGGTTACCGCGTCCATCCCAGTGAGCGCTGTGAGCTGCGGGTCCATGGTGGTCGTCGTCACGGGGTCGACCAGAGCAACGTCAGGTACGAGGATCTTGCTG
>JAJFUI010000286.1 GCA_021372555.1 Planctomycetaceae bacterium
GCACTCGTCTTTGTGGACGCGCCACTGCTGGAGGGTGTCGCGGTCGCGGAGGGTGACGGTGTTGTCTTGGAGGGTTTGGCTGTCGACGGTGATGCAGAAGGGGGTGCCGACCTCGTCCTGGCGGCGATAGCGGCGGCCGACGGCGCCCTTCTCGTCATAGAAGACGGTCATGTGCGGCTTCAGGGATTTGTAGACTTCGCGGGCGACCTCGGGCATGCCGTCCTTCTTGACGAGCGGGAACACGGCAGCCTTGATTGGGGCCAGGCGGGGATGGAGCTTGAGGAATACCCGCTTCGTGGGCTTGCCATTTTCGTCGGGGGCTTCGTCCTCGTTGTAGGCCTCGCAGAGGAAGGCCAGGGTCGCGCGGTCGGCGCCGGCGGAGGGCTCGATGACGTGAGGGATGAAGCGTTCTTTGGTGAGCTCGTCAAAGTAGCTCAAGTCCTTGCCACTGCCGCGATACTTCGGTTTGCCATCAGCGTCGAGTTCGACGACGAGCTGGTCGCCCTGGCGGACGAGCTTGCCTTCGATGTGACTGCGGAGGTCGAAGTCGCCGCGATGAGCGACACCTTCCAACTCGCCAAACTCGCCGGCCGGGAGGAAGGGGAAGGCGTATTCGATGTCGGCCGTGCCACAGGAGTAATGGCTCAACTCGTCCTTGTCGTGATCGCGGAGGCGGAGGCGATCTCCGGCCAAGCCGAGGTTGACGTACCATTGGTAGCGGCGGTCACGCCAGTAGCGATACCATTCGGGCGAGGTGTTCGGGCGGCAGAAGAACTCGATTTCCATCTGCTCGAACTCACGCGAACGGAAAGTGAAGTTGCGCGGGGTAATCTCGTTGCGGAAGCTCTTGCCCATCTGGGCGATGCCGAACGGAACGCGGACGCGGGTGCTATCGCAGACGTTCTTGAAGTTGACGAACATGCCCTGGGCGGTTTCCGGGCGGAGGAACACGGCGTCCTCTTCGCCGCCGAGCGCGCCGGCGATCGTCTTGAACATCAGGTTGAACTCGCGGGGCTCGGTCAGCGTGCCGAGAGACTTGGCGTCGGGGCCAAGCACTTGCGGAAACGTGGCGGGGCCGACGGACATGAGCGGAACGAGGGGGGCCTCCCAGGCTAGTTCGCCGACGTCTTTGCCACGGAGGTTAAAGAACTTCATCGCCTTGTGCTGCGTCAGTTCGAGGCCTTCGTTGCCGCCGACGTCGCTGGCGATGAAGATGCGTTGCCCTTTGCAGCTCACCCAGCGGCCGTAGACCTGATCGTAGCGATAGCGTCTCTTCGATTCGCGACAATCGATCATGAAATCGTGGAAGAGGTCGTAATGGCCAGAGCACTTCCAGACCTGGGAGTGCATGATGATCGAGCAGTCGAGGCCGGCCATTTCGTAGGTGGATGGCGCGCCGGGGTCCACTTCGAGTTCGTTGTGCGAGGTGACCATGTCGCGCCACCAAGCCTCGCGGACGTTTCGCTTGAGTTCGACGCCCAACGGGCCGTAGTCCCAGAAGCCTTGCAGGCCGCCGTAGATTTCACTGGACTGGAAGAGGAATCCCCGCCGCTTGCACAACGCCACCAGTTGATCCATATCCATCGCAGGCACGCTCCGGGACTAAGTAGGCAAAGTACCCAGTTTACCGGAGGAGGGGGGCGAGGGCCAGAGGACAATGGGATGAGGAAGGATGAGCAGAAACGACGAGGGAAACGCTGCTTTAGACGAGGCTCGTTTCTTTCATTAGCTGGTCGGAGGGAATGCCGAACTTTGCGGTAGCGATGCGCTGCATGACTTCCCATACTTGGGCATCGGTCGCAGTCTGTTTCGATTCGGCGAGAAGGGGCTGGTAGTTGCGGGCGAGGGTGGCTTTGGCGAGATCGCCGACGGTGACAATGTCCGGCGGAAACTGGCAGGCGAAGACTTCGGTTAATCGGACGAGGATGACGAATCCGAACAAGCCGGCGGCAAGGAGCGCGACGGCAACGCCTCCGCGGAATGGCTTGAGGCCGAGAATCGCTGAGACGGCGATGCCGAGCGCGAGGGCGAAAAAGGTAGCTAGCGTGACGACCCAGCGGGGGCGGCGAAGCATGGGGAGGTGGCAGCCTGAGGTCTTCTCTACGGCTCGCCACGTGCGGCGGCGGTGTCTCGGGAGGAGGGCCGAGAGGCTGGTTGAGAGCGTGACTTGATCGCGTGGGAGTCGGAGGGTCGACATCAGCGCGCGGCGAAGCTTATAGAAAGTGATGCTGGTTAAGCAGGTCTCTTGTTTGGCGGGGAAGCGGTGTGCCAAGACGTAGTCGTGCAAGTTGCCGACCGTTTTAAGGCCCACGGCTTCTTCGTCGGAGATGGAGAGGCCGAAGGCATCTTCGAGTTCCGGCAATATGTCGGCAAGTTTTGGGGCCATTGGCTGCCTCCGGGGGAGAGAGGTATCCGGATTTTGGCAGGCATTATGCGTTATTGGTGGGGTGTTGGTCAACCCGTCCGTTTTACACGCCAGACAAGGCAGTATTTGGTGAGAAGGCGGCGTGCGAGCCCGGCGGCAAAACGGAAGTTGGCGGCGGCATGAGCTACGGCGGCGGGCGATCTGGCTTCCCGGTTCGCTTTTGGGCATTTACAATCGTTCTGATGGGCCAGCCCACTCCACACTCCCCTGTTTTGTTGCTGTTGGCGGCGTTTAGCCGGCATGAGGATGCGCTTGACTGGGCGCGGGAAAGGGCCGTCGAGGCCTGGGGGCCGGTGGTGCTGGAGAGCCCACGGTTCGAATTCGCGGAGACGCATTACTACGACGCGACGATGGGGGCGGGGCTGAAGAAGGTCTTTTTTGCGTTTCGGCAGCCGTTCGAGGCGGATCGGCTGATTGACGTGAAGCTACAGACGAACGCCTGGGAAGAGGAGTACGCGGGATTGGTGCGGCAAACGGCAGGCGAGACGCCTGCACCACAAAGCGGGACGCCTGCACCGCAAGAGCCGCGGCCATTGAACCTGGATCCGGGGTATTTGACGCTCGGCAAGCTCGTGTTGGCGTCGACGAAGGACTTCGCTCATCGGATCTACCTGGGTCGGGGCATCTACGCGGAAGTTACATTACAATACAAGCACAAGCGTTGGCAGCACCACGAGTACACTTTTCCCGACTATCGGCGGGCGGATTACCAGGCGTTCTTCACGGAGTGTCGCGACGTGCTGAGAAGGATGAGGGATGAAGGATGGTCTGGCTAATTGCCGGCGCGGTGGTCCCGAGTTTGATCGTGTGCTGGGCGGCGGCTTTCGCGGTGCGAAAGTGGGGGCCTCGGTGGGGACTGGTGGACCGGCCGGGACATCGAAAGATTCACGCGGCGCCGATGCCGACGGGCGGCGGACTGGCGATCTGGCTCGGTATTGTGTTGCCGTTGGCGGTGGGGCAGTTGGCGCTGTGGGGACTCAACGGGGCCGCCGTACCGGCGATTCCGGTTCCGGAGTTTATCGCTCCTCATGTGTCCGGCCTGCTGCATCAGTCGGGCAAGCTTTGGACGCTGTTGGCTGGCGGCACCGTGCTGATGCTGTTGGGGTTGGCCGATGATCGCCGTGGACTGGACTGGCGATTGCGGCTGGGGGTGCAAACCGTGGTGGCCATTGGCATCGTGTCGCTGAACGATCACTGGCGAATGAGTCTGTTCGTGGACATGCCATGGCTGACTGGCGCGCTGAGCGTGCTGTGGATCGTGGGGCTGGTGAACTCGTTCAATATGCTCGACAACATGGACGGGCTGTCGGCCGGAGTGGCGGCGATTGCGGCGGCGATGTTCGCGGCGATGATGCTGCTGATTCCCCGGCCGGACAACCATCAGCCGCAACTGTTCGTTGCGGGATTCCTGCTGGTCATCGTAGGATCGCTCGTGGGGTTCCTGTGGCACAACCGGCCGCCGGCGCGGCTGTTCATGGGGGACGCCGGAAGCTATCTGGTCGGCTATCTGCTGGCGATGGCGACGCTGAGCGGAACGTATGCGGGCGGTCAGGTGCCGAAGTACGCGATCCTTGGGCCGCTGTGCGTGCTCGCCGTGCCTCTCTATGACACAGCAACGGTGATCTTCATTCGGCTCAGAAGCGGGCGGAGTCCTTTCGTGGGCGATAAGAGCCATTTTTCGCATCGGCTGGTCGAACTGGGATTGAGCAAGCCGCGGGCGGTGCTGACGATCTATCTGGCCACGGCCACCTGTGGCCTTGGGGCGCTGCTGCTGCACGACGTCAACGCACGGGGAGCGGCGGTGGTCGGGCTGATGGTGGCATGTACATTGGCGCTGGTGGCCATTCTGGAAACGGTCGGCCGGCGGAGGCCGTAACGGCATGACGCGACGCCGCAGCAAAGCGAACCGCAACGCAACGCCGAAGACGATGGCGGCGGATCTCGAATCGCGGCCACCGATTGCGGGTTTATGGTCACTGCGGCCGTGGTTGCTGGGGGCGGTGACGGCGTTGTTCGTCGCCAGACCGCTGTTTTCGAGCGAGGCAGCGGCGACCCACGGCGATGGGCTTAGCGTCGTGATGCTGTGGATCGCGGTGGCGGTGTTTTGGATGCTGGGGGCCATTGGGCGACCGAGGCTGTCGGTTCGGTTCAAAGGGATCGACGCGGCCGTATGCGTGCTGATGCTCTCGACGACGGTTGCCTCGCTCTGGGCGGTCAGACACGGCAGCCCTCGACCGGCGATCAACATGCTCTGGGAATGGATCGGCCTGGGCCTCTGCTTTCTGATGGCCAGGCAGTTGATCCGCACGCCGCGCGAGGGCAGGGCGATGGCGGCCGTGATGGTCGGATTAGCGGTGGCGATTTCGGCCTACGCCATTTACAAATGGGCATACGAAATGCCGCAAACGTTGGCGGCGTACGACGCCGATCCAGATCAGGCGTTGCGCAACGCGGGCATGTGGTTCGCGGCGGGTTCGCCGGAGCGTAAGCTGTTCCGAGACCGTTTGGCGAGCAATCTGCCGACCGGGATGTTTGCGCTGAGCAATTCATTGGCGGGCTTTATCGCGCCGTGGCTGGTCGTGTTGGCGGGCGTCGCGTGGAGCTCGATGCGGGGTGGCAAGCGGCTTTTGGCGGTGGGGTTGTGTGTGATTCCATTGGGCGCGTGTCTCGTGTTGACGCGGAGCCGTAGCGGGTGCATTGCCGCGGGATTGGGTTTGCTCTTGATCTGGTTCCTGGCCCGGCGGCGGTTGCGCTTGAGTTGGAAGGGTGTGGCAGTGGTTGTTCTGCTTTCAGCAGTCGGCATTGCCGCGGGATCGCGATATCACGCACGGCTTGCTCAGGCGTCAAAATCGTTGGGATACCGGACGCAATACTGGCGGTCCACCGTGAGGATGATTGCCGATCATCCTTGGCTTGGTTGCGGGCCGGGCAATTTCCAGACGGATTACACGCGATACAAGCTGCCCGAGGCGAGCGAGGAGGTTTCCGACCCTCACAATTTCCTGTTGGAGGTTTGGGCGACGGCCGGGACGCCGGCGGCAGTGGCGTTCTTGGCAGTGCTGGCGTGCTTCATGTGGAGGAAAGGGGAGAGCGGAAAAGGAAGCAAATCGGAAATCCGAAGTCCGATATCCGAGGAGATTGGTTCGCGGGGCAAAGTGGCTAGCGTGTCATCGGATGCCTGGCTGCACGTGCTCGGTGGGGGCGCGGTTGGATTCTTGCTGTCGGTGCCTTTGGGGATGCTGAGCGCGGCGACGCCAGGCATGATGGCGGTGGTTATGGGGTTGCCACTGGCTGCGGTGACCATCGTTGTTTTGCTCGGTTGGATTCGGGAAGGTGAGATGCCGCCTTGGCTGCCGGCTGTGGGCGTGGCGGCACTGCTTGTGGATCTGTTGACGACCGGCGGCATCGCGATGCCGGGGGTGGCGGGGAGTCTTTGGTTGCTGCTTTGCCTTGGCGTTCAAAGCGCAGAGGCGGAAAATGGCGCCGACGGCAGGCGGAGCCTCCCGTCTTGGGCGACCTGGCTGGGACTGGTGCTGGCAATCGGGCTGGCGTGGGCGTGCTACCGGACGGCGTATCATCCGGTGCTTACGTGCCAAGCGCATCTGCAATTGTCCGAGCGATCTGACCGGCCGATCGAGCAATTGGAGGCGGCAGCGGCGTGTGATCCGTGGGCGGCAGAGCCGTGGCGGCGGTTGACGGCGGCACGGTTTGATTCATGGCAGCACGCGACAAGCGGCGAGACGTTTGGGCGATTTGAAGAGGCGGACGCCAACCTGTTGCGGCTTGCACCGAAGTCCGGGCCGGACTGGCTGGCGTCGGGCGATTACTATTTCGCTGCCGCAGCGACGAGGGGCAAGGGTGGCGCACGGCTCGTTCCGCAGGCGATGGGTCGGGCAGTGGAGGCGTATGAGAAGGCGGTGGAGCTTTATCCGAACCGCGCCTTGTATCGGGCTAAGCTCGCGGAGGCGTACCGGGCGGTTGGCAAGCAGGCGGGTTGGCGACGGGAGGCGGAGTCCGCCCTGCGGCTGGACCGGCTCACCCCCCACGCCGACAAGAAGCTTCCGGACGATTTGCGCAGCCGTCTTGTGCAGTGGCTGGGCGACGCGAACTGACGCGATTTTCTTCTGTGGTCACGCTTGCAGTGCGCCGATAGAATGGACCGGTCGCGTGGAGTTTCACGCCATTTTCACAGCAGATGTTTGATTCTTTTCCATGATACGCACGATCCGGCATGATGCGCGGTGGCTGGTTTTTGGCGGCATGATGCTCGTGGTGTTGGCCGGTTGTCCATCGACGGGCCGGCAGCCCAAAGAGAAGAAGAAAGAGGCCGCTGGGGTGTCGACAGCGGCGAAAGCAACGCCCAGGGCGAAGCTGCCGGTGGCTGAGTCGCAGCCAACGTTGCTTCCGCCCAGTGAGCCGCTGCCTAAGTTCACCGAGGAAGTGCTGACCGGGCCGGCGCTCGCGGCGCCGGTGCAGACGGTAGCGGCAACGGAGCCGGTTCAAGAGCCGGCAGCCGCGAAGGGAAAGCCATCGCCAAAGGCGCGGACCGGCAAGCACAGCGGCGTGCCGTTCGATCCGATCAAGGAGAACGGGCCGATCTTCGTCGGTTGGCCAGCGAAGCCCAAGGTGGCGCTCGTGCTTACCGGAATGGAAGAAGGCTACATCGAGCCTTGCGGTTGCGCCGGACTGGACCGGATGAAAGGGGGCATGAGCCGGCGTTGCACGTTCATCGAAGGGCTGCGGAAGCAGGGTTGGCCGCTGGTGGTGCTCGATGTGGGCGGGATCGCCCGGGGATTTGGCCGACAGGCCGAGATGAAGTTCCACACGATGGTGGAAGGCAAATTCCGGATGGGCTACGACGCAATCGCGCTGGGGACCACCGATTTACGGTTGCCGGCCGGGGAACTGATTTCGGTAGCGGCGGGATCGGAAGGGAACCCGAGCCGGTTTGTGGCAGCGAACGTCGGGCTGATGAGCCCGCCGGGCGAGCTGACGCCGACCCACACGGTAATTAAGGCTGGGGGCGTCAGGATCGGCGTCACGGCGATTCTTGGGAAGAGCTATCAACAGGAGATCAAGAATCCCGAGATCGAATTCACGGATCCAGCGGCGGCGCTGAGCAAGGTCGTTCCGGAGTTGGCGCGGAAGAGCGACTACCTGGTGCTGCTGGCGCACGCGACGCGGGCCGAATCGGAAGAGCTGGCACGAAAGTTTCCCCAGTTCCACGTGGTCGTGACTTCCGACGGGGGCGAGGACCCACCGAACCGGGCCGAGACGATTCAAGGCGCCAAGACATTGTTGATCATGGTCGGCAAGAAGGGGAGGAACGCCATCGTGCTGGCGCCGTTGGATAAGGCCGAGGGCGCGCCACTGTATCAGCGAGTACCGTTGGATTCGCGGTTCAAGAGTTCGCCGGAAATGAAGATCTTGGTAGCGGCCTATCAGGACCAGCTTAAGGCGATCGGCTTTGAGGGGCTGGGGCTGCGACCGGTATCACATCCGTTGGCCGAGCAGAATGGGCGATTCGTGGGGTCGAAGAAGTGTCAGTCGTGCCATGAGAAGTCGTATGACATCTGGAAGAAGAGCGGTCATGGTCGGGCATACAAGACGCTGGAGGACCTCGACCCGCCGAGGAACTACGATCCCGAGTGCGTGAGTTGCCATGTCGTCGGCTGGCATCCGACGAAGTTCTTCCCGTATATCGGCGGCTACGAAGGGCCAAAGAAGACGCCGCAGTTGATCAACACCGGATGCGAGGACTGCCACGGGCCGGGCGAGAAGCACTGCAACGCGGAGTTGGGCAGCAACGAGAAGTTGCAAGAAAAGTGTCGCAAGGCGATGGTCATCACCAAGGAGCGATCGAAGAAGCAGCAGTGCGTGACGTGCCACGACCTGGACAATAGCCCCGATTTTGACTTCGAGGCTTACTGGCCGCTTGTGGAGCACAAGGAGAAGGAATAGGGCGGGCGATTCGGGACCTTTAGAGGATTCACCGTCAAGTTGCCAGCGATTTTTCCGATCTATGCCTTCACGCCCAGCAGCCAGGCGACGATGCCTTTTTGGGCGTGCATGCGGTTAGCGGCTTGCTGGAAGACGATGCTTTGCGGGCCCTCGATCACCTCATCAGTGACTTCCTCACCGCGGTGGGCGGGAAGGCAGTGCATGAAGACGGCGTCGCGCGAAGCGTGACGCATCAGGGCGGAGTTGACCTGATAGGCGGCAAAATCGCGACACCGGGTCGCTTGTTCCGATTCCTGGCCCATGCTGGCCCAAACGTCGGTGTAGATGACGGTCGCGTGGCGCACCGCCTCGACGGGGTCGGTGGTCACGGACAGGTCGACGTTCGGTGAATGCTGCCGGATCCACGCCAGGGACGGCTCGTCGAATTGGTAGGCCTCGGGCGTGGCCATGACCATGCGAACGCCGAGCTTGCCGCAACCGACGGCGAGACTGCGAGCGACGTTATTGGCGTCGCCCACCCAGGCGATAGTCTGGCCGGAGAGCTTGCCGAGCCGCTCGCGGACGGTGAAAAAATCGGCAAGCGCCTGGCAGGGATGACCAAAGTCGGTCAAACCGTTGATGACCGGGCACGCGGAGTGGGCAGCCAGTTCGACGGCCGACTGGTGACGGTTGGCGCGGATGACGATGATGTCGGCGAACTTGTCCAGTGTGCGGGCGAAGTCGGGGATAGTCTCTCGGCTGCCCAGGCCCGTGTCGGCGCCGAGGAAGATGGAACTGCCGCCGAGGTGGACCATGCCGGCCTCGAAGCTGACGCGCGTGCGCAGGGACGGCTTCTCGAACAGCAGCGCCATGACTCGGCCGGCCAGCAACGGCTCTCGCAATCCTTGCTCATAGCGCTGTTTGAGGCCGTCGGCGATCGCAAGAATCCGCTCGATTTCGGCCGCTGTCAGGTCGGCAAGGGTGAGCAAGTGTCGCATCGGGAGGCTCCTCGTCTATTGTGCGGCAGCTCGATTGCCAGCTTGTTTCTTGAGCACGTTGGCGAGGATGTCGCAGCCCTCGTTAGCCTGCTGCTCGGTCAGGTTGATGGCTGGCAGGAGGCGGATGATTGTGCCATGCGTGCAGTTGATCAGCAGTCGTTGCTGGAGGCACGCTTTGACAGTCTCGGCGCCCTCGACGGATAGCTCGATGCCGACCATCGCGCCGCGGACGCGGACCTCACGAATGATGGGGCATTCCTGGGCGAGCTGCTGGAATCGCTGGCGGAAAATATCGCCGAGGCGTTTGGCGTTTGCGAGGAAGTTGCCTTGCTCGACAGCTTCGATGTACGCGATGCCGGCACGGGCGGCGATGGGGTTGCCGCCGAAGGTGCAGGCGTGCATACCGGGGCGCAGGCTCTTAGCGATTTCTGGCGTGGTGAGCATAGCGCCACCGGGCAGGCCGCCACAGATGGCCTTGGAGATTGTCATCACGTCGGGCGTGACGCCGAAACCCTGATAGGCAAACCAGTCGCCGGTGCGGGCGCAGCCGGTTTGGACCTCGTCGAAGATCAAGAGCAGCTTGTTCTCGTCAGCGAGGCGTCGCAGACCGGCGAGGAAGCCCTCGGGCGGAATGCGAACGCCGCCTTCGCCTTGGATCGGCTCGATCATGATCGCCGCTGTCTCCTTGTCGATCAGGCGGGCGACGGCGTCGAGGTCGCCGAACGGGGCGTAGACGAAGCCGGCCATGAGCGGGCCGAGCCCCTCGTGGTATTTCGGTTGGGCGGTGGCGGAGATGGAGCCCATGGTGCGGCCGTGGAATCCGCCCTCGAACGTGATGATTTTGTAGCGGGGCTTGGGGGCGTGCAGGCGAGCGAGCTTAATGGCCGCTTCGTTGGCCTCGGTGCCGGAGTTGCAGAAGAAGGCCTGGCCGCCAAAGCTTCGCTCGGAGAGGGCCTTGGCCCATTGGCCTTGGAGCTCGGTGTGCCAGGTGTTGGGGACGTGGATGAGCTGACCGAGTTGATCGCGGACGGCTTCGATGACCGCCGGGGGGCAGTGGCCAAGGAGGTTGCAACCCCAGCCGCAGAACAGGTCGAGGTAGCGGTTGCCTTCCGCATCCCAGACGTGGGAGCCTTCGCCGCGAACCAGTGAGACGGGGTAGCGCCCGTAGTTGGGGATCACATAACGCTGGAAGAGCTGAATGGTTTCTTCCGAGCCTAACTTGCGGGCGGACACGGCAATTGCTCCTTTGAGGTAGTGGGTAGTGGGTGGTGCGGTGATAATGGGCGGTGGCGTGCACTGCTCACTGTCCGCTATCCGCTATTGGTTAACGATTTGGGTCCCGACGCCCTTGTTCGTGTAAACTTCGAGCAGGAGGGAGTGACGGAGGCGTCCGTCGATGATGTGGACTTTTCGGACGCCGCGGTGAAGTGTTTCGAGACAGGCCTGGACCTTGGGGATCATGCCGCTGTCGATCGCTCCGCTGTCGATCAGGGCGTTGGCCTCGGTGGCGGTCAGGGAGTGGATCAGCGACTCGGGATCGGTCTTGTCGCGGCGGACGCCGTTGATGTCGCTCAGGTAGACCAGCTTTTCGGCGCCCAGGTCCTGGGCAATGGCTGTGGCGGCCGTGTCGGCGTTGACGTTGAGTTTCTGTCCTTCCGGGGTGATGCACATCGACGGAATGACGGGGACGACACCGACGCGGCAGAGATCGTTGATGGTGTCGCAGTCGACGCGATTGACGGCGCCGACGAAACCGAGGTCGACGGGCGTTCCGTTGCTGCCCGGCAAGGTAATGGGATGGCCGAATAGGACGTTCTTGGTGCGGAAGCAGAGGGGCTGGGCCTGGCCGCCGAGTTCGGTGATGCTGCGGGTAAGGTGCTCGTTGACCTCGTTGGCGAGGACGCGCTCGACGATGGCGAGGGTGTCGGCGTCGGTGTAACGGCGGCCCTGGACAAAGCGGGGCTGAAGGCCTGCTTCAGCCATAGCGCGGCTAATAGCGGCGCCGCCGCCGTGGACGACGACGGGACGCACGCCGACAGACTCCATAAAGACGATATCCACCAGCAGGTGAGTCATCGCCCGGGGGTCTTCCATGACGCTGCCGCCGAGTTTAATGACGGTGATTTTGCCGCGGAACTGGCGGATCCACTGGAGGGCCTCGATGAGGCAGTCGGCTTTCTGAATGGCTTCTTCCAACGGATTTCTCTCGTGGTTTGCGCCGGAAAAACCTTACATTGTAGCTGAAG
>JAJFUI010000300.1 GCA_021372555.1 Planctomycetaceae bacterium
TGGCCGGCACGCCCGCCGGCTTGGCGGAGAACCTCTTTGACGCGGCGGCGAATCTCCAACGGGTCGGACAGTAGCACGACGGGGTCAAGATTGCCTTGAACAGCCCGATCCGGACCAACGGCCCGCCAAGCGTCGTCGAGCCGGATGCGCCAATCGACGCCGATCACGGCCGGCCGTTTTTTCTTTCCGAACGCCTCGCTCATGAGCGGCAGGAGCATCGGGTTGCCAGTGACGAAATGGATCACCGGCGCGCCGGCCGGCAATGACTCGATCACCGAGCGGGTGTGCGGCAAGACGTAACGGCGGTAGTCGTCCGCCCCGAGACAGCCAGCCCAACTGTCGAAAAGCTGAACCAACTGCGCGCCGGCATCGAGTTGGGCGTTGAGATAGAGCGTCACCGCCCGGGCTAGCCGGCCCATCAGGGCGTCCCAGGCCCCGGTGTCCGAATACATTAGCGTCTTTGTCCGACGATAGTCCCGGCTCGCCCCGCCCTCGATGGCGTAGGCAGCCAGCGTGAACGGTGCGCCCGCAAATCCGATCAGCGGAACCGCCGAGTTGAGTCCGGCGCGGGTCTTGCGCACCGCCTCAATGACGAAGTCGAGCGGCTCGATGCTCTCCAGTTCCAACAGCCGATCGGCCTCCGTCGGACCATGAATGGCGTTCTCCAGCTTCGGACCGTCGCCTGGCGAGAACTCCAGCCGCAGGCCCATCGGCTCGAGAATCAGCAACAGATCGGAGAAGAGAATCGCGGCGTCCACGCCAAGCCGCTCGACGGTCGAGACGGCCGTCTCGGCGCAGAGGTCGGGATTCTTGCAGAGGTCGAGGAACGAGGTGTGCTGCCGCAGCTTGCGGTATTCCGGCAAATACCGTCCCGCCTGTCGCATGAGCCAAATCGGCGTCTTCGGCGTCGGCTCCCGCCGGGCGGCCTTCATCAGCGGGCTATCGTGCCAAGCGGGCAAGGCCATGAAACGGTGCGCAATGGGTTTTTCAAGTGCAGGATCGGGCGACGGCCCCACCGAACAGTTGCCTCTTCTCGCGCCCAATCCTACCTTGTGCGACCCGCTCGCTCAATCCCACGTCCTGCTATCCTGCTACACCAGTGAATTGGCGACTACTGTTTCTTCCGTCGTCGCCGGAAGGTCACCGCGATCAACCCCGCAACCACGGCCAGGATGAGCGTGGAAGGTTCGGGAACCACCGCCGCGTAAGGATTCGCAGGATAGGAGTTGAATGCCCAATCCGTTTCATAGGCGAACCCGTTCCAGTCTCCGTCGGCCAGCGTCGTCACCGACATGCCGACATCCGAGGGCCCCCAATGGCCTGCGCCAAATGGGTTTCCACCCACGGAAATGCCATAATTCCAGAAGCCAGTGTCCCAGCCCTCTTTGTACAGATCCCCGGAATCGGTCGCGACAGCTCCGTCGTGAACGCCTGTGGTCGCAATGCCGGTGGTGGGACTGAACGCTGTTTCGTCACTGATCCCGAAGACGCCGTTATGATTGAGATCGTAACCGAGTCCATAGAGCGGCAGCCCGTACACAGCGTGCCGCGGCCCGACCCGTTCGTACAGTGCCGGGTCAGCCGCCACGATGGCCTGCAACATGTCCTCGCCGGTCGCCGCGCCGTCCCATCGAAATCCCCACACCCAGGATTGATCCGTCGATGAATCTCCCGCCCAATCGATCACCAGCGCGGCCCTATTTTGACCGTTCCCAACCCAGTATTGAATGTCATTAAAGGACGACACCACACCAGCGTCAGCAACACTTGCCGCCAGCAAGACAAAAAGTCCCAGTATGCCTCTTCTCACAGTAGTCTCTCCCTCGAAAACGATGTTAGTCGGAAAATTGCGATAACACTCTCTTCACCACTTACAGACATGAAATATTTTCGCCGCCGGCCCGGGTCAACAATGCGAGGAGCGTTTTCTGCTCGATCGTCTCGCTGAGAAATTCGACGTGTGCGTCACAAAAAGCGACTTGAACACCTCCGGAGTGGTCGCTCCTGAGTTCATTGCCCAGTGCTCGATTGATGCCCGTGTTCTGCTCCTGCGCGAAGCAATTGTTTCCGTTGGCCCATTCCGATTGTTCGTCGGCGCCTCGCCCTGCACACTCGCCGACGATGACCGTATTGGAAAGCCCGTCGGTGATTTCCCTCGCGGCCGTCGGGATTTCGTAGAGCATCACGCCCAAGGAATTATCTTTCAGATAGTGAGGCGAACCCCAAGGGGCGCTCCGGCCCGTGCCTTCAACGCCATACATTCCCCCATAGTCAGTGAAGGCCATGTCGTCCCCTGGATCCCAACGTCCGTTGTGGTTGACGTCGCCAGTCGTGAGCGACGGGCGCGACGTACTCGGACACAAAAATGTGGGAATGACGACGGAAACGGCTTTTCGATTTTCCGCGCTCTTCGCCGGATATTTGTAATCAAACTGTCGCCACACAGCCGCCTGCTCAATGAATGGCAAAACAGCCACGTTCCACGCGATCATTTTCATGTTTACCGGTATGGGATTCGAACCAAACCGGCATTCGATACCGCCGATCGGAAATACCCCGTTGCTATGCTCGTAGTTGCACAACGCAAGTCCGGTCTGTCGCATATTGTTCGAGCATGACGTGCGTCGCGCGGCCTCGCGGGCAGCTTGCACCGCCGGCAGCAACAGCGCAATCAAGACCCCGATGACCGTGATGACCACCAGCAGCTCGATCAGCGTGAAGCCCTGCAACCGCTCGATTTCAGTATTTCGCGACATGGCCGATGTGTCGCCATCGACTCGGTGCATGCCAGCATTGCATGAGCAATGGGGACAACCGTTCCACCTCTCGCTTGGCTCGACCAATGGACGGGCCGCGAAATGGCAGACGGAGGCGCAAGCACCAGAACCGATGGAGATACAATTCCTACCAAGCGACTACGCGGACGGCCACTGTCCCTCGCAACAGGCCGCATCAAGCGTTGGTAGGTCTTCTGGCTCCCGAGTTCGGGCCGGCCCCAGCCTTCTCGCAGCGCCTCCGGCGCCGCAATGGCCAAACAGATCGGACCGCCCGTGTTGTGGACAAATTGCTAATCTGCCGCGTGGCAGACCAACAACTGCATCACATGTCTTCCTCGGTTACAGCGGCGGGGCCGCCCCGGAATTGCACCGGGTTCCCTGTTCGCCGGTCCTTCCCACAGGCAGGACCGGCCACCAACGCACGTCGTAACAACCCTGAGCGTATCCAGAAGGCCGGAAACTGTCAAGACAAGGAACAAAGGTCGCCGCAACGGATTATGACGGTTGCGCACGAAACGCTTGGCCGGCCGGTTTGTGCTGCGGGCGCGGCCGCCCGCAAGTGCAACCGAGATGGCCGCACCACAACGCAATGGCCGACTCAACAGTCTTCACAGCCTGACCGCAAACAATTGCTGCGTCTAACAAACCAGCGGGGAGCGCGGCAGAGCGCAGAAGGCGACACAAATCGCGTTGCCCACACCGCCTGCCCCTCTCCCAAAGGGGAGAGGGGAGCAAAGTTGCTTAATCCAAGAACCCGACCAGTTCCTGGCTCCGCGACGGCTGCTGGAGTTTGCGAACGGCCTTCGCCTCAATCTGGCGAATGCGCTCGCGAGTGACCTTGAAAATGTGGCCAACTTCTTCCAGCGTGTAGCTGTAGCCGTCGCCAAGACCGTAGCGAAGCTTGATGATCTCGCGCTCGCGATAGCTGAGCGTCTTGAGCACCTTCGAGATGCGGGACCGCAACATGCCGTGGGCCGCGCCGGTCGACGGGCTCTTGGCGCAACCGTCCGGCAGCAGATCGCCAAAATGGCTATCCTCGCTGTTGCCCACCGGACGATCCAGGCTGATCGGGTAGCGGCTCATCGCCAAAACCCGGCGAGCCTCCTCGACGCACGTCTCGCTGGCCCGGGCCGTCTCCTCGATCGTCGGCTCGCGGCCGAGCTTCTGCAGAAGCTTCCGCGAAACATTCCGCACCCGGGACATCGTCTCGACCATGTGCACGGGAATGCGGATCGTCCGGCTCTGATCCGCAACAGCGCGGGTGATGGCCTGTCGGATCCACCACGTCGCGTACGTGCAGAATTTGAACCCGCGGCGGTACTCAAACTTGTCAACCGCTCGCATCAACCCCGCGTTCCCTTCCTGAATCAAGTCGAGGAAGCTCAACCCGCGATTGCGATCCTTCTTGGCAATCGAAACGACCAGCCGAAGATTGCCCTCAGACAGCCCTCGCTTCGCGTCCTGATACTGGGCGTAAATTTCCTTGAGATAGGCCACCCGCTCTCGCAAGCTGGAGGGCGATTCCTGCGTGGCCCGCAGGATATTCCGGTATTCGGCAACCCACGGCTCCTGGTGCTTGCCCCGCGGCTTGGCCGAACTATCAGCGTTGTGCTGGCGGATCCGCAACCGCAACTCGTCGACGCGGCGGCTGAACTCCTCGAGCGTCTTAATCATCGGCTCAATTCGCTGGGTCCGCAGGCCGAGTTCCTCAACGAGCTTCACAGCCCGGCGGCGACGCCGCCCCAGCTTCCGCCAAGCTGCGCGGCGCTGTGCGGCGTCTCGCGACTTGCTTGTGGCGATGTTATAGTCGCGGCGATTCCGCTTAAGCAGCGTTTCCAGCGTCCGCAAGTTGTGCGGCAGCCGCCCAAGAATTTGATGCTTCTCAAGTTGATCGGTCACCGAAACCTGAACGGTGCGATCAAAGGGCAGTTCGCCGTCCTGAACGCGGCGCAAAACCTTCACCGCCGTCTGCATCACATAGTCGCATTCCAGGACCTTATGGCGGAAGCGCGTTCGGGTCCACTCGATCTGCTTGGCCAGCGCGACTTCCTGCTGCCGGCTCAGCAAGGGAATCTCGCCCATCTGCGTCAGGTACATCCGAACCGGGTCGTCCGACCAAGACTCGTCCTCGACGCCCGCCAACAACTCGTCGGCGTTGACGTCGAGCTCCGGATCGTGCTCCTCGTCGTCGTCCAAAACCGCATCGTCAAGATCATCATCAAGGTCTAAATCTACGACCGGGTCATCCGCCAGATCGATTGCTTCCTCGGGTCGCGAAACCGGTTCGTCTTCTAGTCCGTCCAACAGTGCGTCGTACAAAATGCTGCTCCCGAAGGGATATCAAGATGGCCCGAAACCCAAAAATTCTACCACCGATTTTTCGCGCCGCGGTCCACTCCCCGCCATTTGGCAAGGGATTCGTCCTGCGGGGAAAATACACACACGCATCGCAAGAATCGAAACATTCAGGGCCGAGCCAGTTACTTCACGGCCTCGGCATCAGCCTTCCTAGCTTCCCGAGTCCAGCTGCTCGTAAACCCCAAGCGTCGACAGGGCATCAAGCAAGTCAGATGGCTGTTCCCTTATACTTCTGCGTTCGAGAAGCCGGGAATGCACCTTTGCGCCCGCAGGCATTTTGATGCGTACAACTGTCACCTTCGCAATATCCCTATTATTGTAATCCCTCCGACACGACCGTCCAGCAATTTCCGACCGATCGCTAAGGATTCAAATTAGCCTCCCATGGAGCATCAACAACCCTGGTAATTTGGGCAATTTCGCGAACGCCAGGCGACCTCTCCGCAGACTCCCCCAACCCCGCCCGTCACCAGAGACCGACGTGTCGATACTCGCATCCGCGTTTCGCGTCGGTTAAACTCCATAGAGTAGACGACTCGACCCCGGAGCGGATGAAGGTGAGCTCGAAGTACTGGCTTCCGTGCGTATGCGGCGAACAAATCGCGATTGAACCGCGACAGGCGGGCGAAACGGTCGGCTGCCGTTGCGGCCACATTTTGCAGGCCCCGACAATGCGCGAGATTCGCGCACTCGAACCCGCGCCGGAAGACGCCCTCCCCCAGCCCCAAGCAACGCTATCGTGGGGTTGGCGACACGGTCTGCGCCTGCTGGGCGGCGCAACGGCCGTCGTCGCGATTTGCTGGGCCCTCTGGCTCTACCTCAACCCGCCCATCTCTCGGTTCGACGCGTTTAACCCCGAGATGATCCGCAGCGATGCCGCCACCATGCCGCCCGCAGTGACGTGGGATAGCTGGCAAAAGGCGAAAGAGGGCTTGGATCGCCGCGTCGACAACCAATACGCCTGCGACGTGGATACACATCGCGGACTGTACGTTGCCGCAATGGTCCTGGCCATTGCCGGCATCGGTTTAATCATCGTTGGCGCGGTGCCGGCTGGCAGACGAGCGGCTGCATCTGCAACTTAGCTTCCCGGTCGCAGCCCCGCCACCATCACACGATCGTCTGCTTGCCCAAGTTCTCGAACACCGCGTCGACCGCGGCAGTCGACGAAGTCCTCGGCATCGAGGTCGTGGTAGCCGACGTCGTCGCTTGCGCCAGGCGAACGGTCGTCGCTAAAGCACCATCGACGGTGCTGCCTGACGAGGTCGCCAACGAACTCGGCGATTGCATTGTTCGCTGGTTGTCCACCGGCGTGATGAGCTGCAACGCGTTGAGAAACGCCGCGGTGTTGCTGGCCGCAATATAAGCGTCCGTGGCGTTGACTTTGCCATCACGATTGTAGTCCCACACGTTGGTGATGGGCGCCGTGCCGAATCCCAGCGTGTGACTGGCGGCGAGATACGCGTCCGTCGCATTTACCGTCGCATTCCCCGTGTTGTCGCCTGACTCTCCGATTGCGTTTCCAAAGTAGAAGACGTCCGGAGCCGCGAGCCCCGTATCGGCCGACGCCAACACTTTGACCTGCAGCCACTTCTTTTGAATGGCATTGTCGCTCCAGATCAACGTAACGCGCGTCACGCCGCCCGAAAGCGCCCGCCAAGTGACACTGGGTGTCGGGGCGGCAGCCCACGTCGTCGGATCGTTGCTGTTGCCAACTTTGAACTCAAAATCCGCGGCCGTAATCGGCGTCGCCGCACCGGTTATGTCGACGATGATCCCGTTGATGCCGCGACTGTAGCTCGTGTAGTTCGCAAACGTAGCCTTCTGGCCGGGCAACAGCGCGGTCTTGTCGGTGGCGATGGCGTCGTCGTCCGTCTTGCCGCCGCCGTCGTAGTACGAGTTGTTGTAGAACACATACCGGCCAGTCACATTGGCGGCGGCCACCGTGGCCGCGGCGCTGACTGTCGTTCCAGTAAGCACGCCGTCGCTGGGCGTAACCTGAACGGTCACCACATCCGACCGGTCGCCGTTTCCGGCAACGCCGAGATCGAAGCTGTCGGTGGTCGCGGTCGTGCCGGTGACGCGTCGCTTCTCCACGCCGTTGACCAGCCAAACGTAGGTCAACGTCACTGGATTGCTGTAATACCCCGTCTTCGTGGCCGTCGCCGTCAGCACGTCGTTTGTCATCGGCGAGCTCGTGTTCAGCGCCACGGTGGCCGACGGCGCCAGCCGTTGGAAGGCCACCGTGTTGTCCGTGCTCGTCGAAGCCGTGTTTGCATTCCCCGCATCGTCCGTGGCCTTGCCGGCAGCAACGGTGATCGAGAAAGTCGCGTCCGCCGTAATGTTGTCAATCGCCACATCAAAGGTCGTCCCCGTCGTGCCGACCGGAGTAACCGTAACCACCGCCCCTGCGGGCGCGCCGGTCAGATCCGTGCTGTCGAATCCGTTGACCTTCTCACTGAAAACCGCCGTGAAATGGATCGGCAGGCTGGTTGTCGGATCGGCCTGGCCGGAAGCCTGATTGATGGTCAGCGTCGGCGACGTGCGATCGACCGTGATAGCAAGCCCCGTCGAGTTTAACCAACTGTTGCCGGCAACGTCGTACGCGGTGGCCTTGATAGTTCTGCTGCCCACGCTAAGTGTGGGCAACGTCGCGTCGTAGAACGGCGACGTGTTGTCCGTTGCGCTCCGGGCATCATCCGATGCCACGATAACCATCCATATGCCTGATGAGTAGCCGTTGACCTGCGTGTCGCTGGCCGTGCCATCGAACTCCGGAGTGCTGCCCTGCGTGACATTGTCGGTGTTGGAGATTCCCGTGTCGCTCGCATCGACCAGATTCGGAGTCGTGCATGTCGGCACTTGCGTGTCGACGCCGATGACTATCGAATCAGAATCCACGGACTCGTCCATGCCTGATTCCGTCTGTCGTGCGGTGATGGTGTGGCCGCCGTCCACGAGATCATACGTCCCGTTGGTTGTCACGGTAGTGCTCGTCCCCGTGGCCACGGCGCTGCCGATGGCCGTGCCATCGGCGTAAATTGTCACCGTCGCCCCGGCCACTGTTCCACCCACCACAAACTGAAGCGTCTTCGACGACGTGCTGTTGTCCAGTTTGGTAATGCGGTCGCTGTTCGACATTCCCGTATCGCTGGCGGACGCCAACGCAGGCGTCGCCGGCGCAGTGCTGGTGGCGCCGTCGGTGACCAGCGCCTTGATGCAGAAGTTGCCAGTCGCGTCATACGCGGTCAGATCGGTCCAGCCTGTGCCGCTGTAACTGTAATAGCTCTGGCCCGCGCTGGCGGTGCAACTGGAGGTGTAGCCGTCTACCGCGTGATCGAACGCCACCGGAAAGTCGCCGCCGCCGGTGATATGCAAGGCGACGTAGAAGTCGTTGCCCGCCCCCAATGCCACAGGCGTCGTCAAGTCGATCGTATGGTATCCGGCATACGTCTCCGTGCCCGACGCTGTCGCCATGACCGTGGAAAGTGTGCCGCCCGTAAATGTGTCGTAGACGGTGATGGTGTACGTGGCAGCGTCGGCTAGAGTGTAAAACCCAATTGATTTCAACTCGCACCCAGTGCTCGCCGTATACGCATTGAACGCGTACGATCTGTTCAACGCCGTAACGTTGCCGAAGGTGTCCCAAGAGTACTCTTTGTCGTACGTGCTCGCTGGCACTGCACTGTTGAACGACTCCGCCGAGTTCCCACCCATGGTGTCTGCGTAGGAAAGCCAAAAATACCCGCTATTGCCCCAACTGCTTCCCCAACTGTTCTTAATCAACCAGGCGCCGGTGCCACCGGCGGTGACCTTGCTGTCATTCCAACCGACGATGGTCACAGCATGGTCCTGGCTTACACCCTCGGTCGTGCCTCCGTAGTAATACGTGTAATCTGACGAACGATACGACGAGTCCGTCCAATACATCGACGTATGCAAGGCGCCATACGTCATCAGCGCGTTCTTGATCTCGCTGTCGGCGTCGAAGCGGAGCATTTCCCGCACGTAGTACTGCACAGGACCGGTAACCGTGTCCGACAGCCCCATGTACGCATACGGATCGTCGGACTCGTTGATCGGCCCTGCCAAGCGACTGAGGTACGCCTCACTGATGTAAGAATTGCCGCCAGCGTTGTAGCCCCAGTCGAAGCCATGCCGATACGCAAGGTTCCGCTCCGAGAAATCGCTCGTCGCGCCGCCAGCCTTCAGAATCGAGCTCTCCAGAGACGCATACGTTGCAAACGTCCAGCAAGTGTTCCAACTGCCCTGATTCTTGACCGATGTCACATAGTTCGTCCCGCTCACGTTTCGCAAATCATAGCTGCTGGGATAGTTGACCGCCGGCGTCACGCTGAACCCAGAGCCCTGTTGCACCACGACGGGCGCATACGGTGCGGTGTGCAACACCGGATCAGTCGCCAGCGTCGGCTCGACGCTCAGCAGTGTCCGCTCTTCCAGCAGTTCCAAGCGAAGCCCGCGAAGATGAGCTGAGCCACCCATCGCCGGACGCCGTTGATGATCGCGTCCCAAACCAGTTGCCGCCCGCAAGCTCCGGAATGCTGCTGAAAACCGCTTCATGGTCATCGCTCCAGCGAGAGAATTAGCACGCGACAGTGCGCAAGTCAGTCACGTAGACCGGCTGACATTAAGCTCCGACCCTCCCCCGGGTTCACCTGTCGCACTATATGAAGGACAGACAAGTACGGCGGCCATCGACGCCAGAGCTGCCGCCTGCGGGCGTGCACAGAAGCACTACCCCTCTGGCGAGGGCCGATTCCTATTGTAACGATTTAACAAACCGTGTCAATTAGAAAGGGTAGCGTAGCGCAAGCAGGAACACGGGTGGACCAACACCACGATAAGGTGGAGGATCGCTAGCGCACGCCAACCCGCTTGACTACAGTTCCTTCACGTAGATAACCTTGTCGTCGCCGGGCGCGTAGAAGTCTTTGAACAAAGCCGCCTGACGATAGCCGCAACGAAGGTAGAAGCCGCGCGTGGCGGCGTACTGGTCCCGGTTCGAGGTCTCGATATACACTTGCCGGCCGCCAATCTCCCGAATCAGCGACTCACTCTTCTCAAGCAGCGCGCGGCCGATCTTGCGACCGTGGAGCGCCTTGTCCACGGCAATCCAGTAGAGGTCGAAACTCGCAACCGTCAGCGGGATCGGCCCGTAGCAGGTGTAGCCAACCGTGCCGTCCCCTTGATGAGCGAACACAAAATGGTAGCCGCTCTCCAGGCCCTTCGCGAGCCGTTCGTCCACCAGCTCCACCGCCACGTCAATCTCCACCGGCGAAAAGACCCCGGTCGACTGCACTAGCCGCCGTACGGCCTCCCGGTCCTCGGGCCGAACATCGTAGCGGAGTTCAATTGGCTGCTCATTCACCGCGCTAATCCTCCAGAATCCGCCCAATCGCGTCGTCAAACGAGATCGACGCTTCCTTCAAAGCCGCCGCAAAGCCCGCGTCGGGCGACAAGCAGGGGTTGGCGTTCACCTCCAAAATCCACGGTTGGCCGTTGCGATCGACGCGGAAGTCGACCCTGGCCCAGCCGCGCAGCCCAAACAACCGCCAGCAGTCCAACGCCAGTGTTCGTAGCCGCTCCAACAGCGACGCATCGGACGGGCCAAATTCGAAACGTCGCGTCGTGTGCTGGAACTCGAAGCTATCTTCTCGCCATTTCGCCCCGTAGCCGACGATCCGAGGCTTGCCGCTGGGAAACTCTAAAAAATCGATTTCCGCCGGCGGCAACGATTCCGGACCGTCCGGACCGCCCAGCACCGCAAGATTGAACTCGCGCCCCTCGATGAACTCCTCCGCGAAGCATGGGCGGCCGGTTCCGTCACGTCGCTGTTCGAGTCGCTCGATCAGCGACGCTCGTTCAACGCCCGTCAGCACCGCATCGTCATCGAGCCCGCGTGAGCCTTGGTCCCAAACGCCCTTAATGATCCAGGACTTGCCGGCGTCAATCGCCCGATCGCCGGCTGAATCCGGGACCACGAACCAATCGGGCGTCGGCAGTCCGCCTTCCCGCATGCGTTGTTTTCCGAGCAGCTTGTGCGTCGTCAGAAAAAGTGCTTCCGTGCTGTTTCCCGCGTAGCGAATCGACATCGCATCCATCAATGCCGCCGGCAGGTACAGCAACGAGTCCGCATCGGCCAGCGACTCCACCAGATTGAACACCGCATCTGGCCGGAGCCGCGTCAATTCCGCGCGAAGTGAGCCGAGATCGAGCGTGCACGGAACGCGCACCCAATCGTGGCCGAGACGCCCAAGCGCCGCGCCGACGGCTTCCGCCTGAACCAGCGTATCCTGGTCCTCGGGCGGAGCGTCAGCGGCAACAGCATTGTGCAGAACGGCGACACGCATCATTTTTGCTCATCACGCTCCGCGTGACGTTTCTCAGGTCAGGTTCGCCGACGCCGCCTTATGCGGAGCGTGAGGCGTCCTGGGAAGCCGCCGCACGGCCGAACGGACGATGCGGTCGATTAGCTCGGTGTATGGAACTCCGAGAAAGCGGCAAAGAATTGGCAAATCGGAGTGCTGCGGATGCAAGCCCGGCAGTGGGTTAACTTCCAAGAAACTCGGCCTCCCCTCGCCATCGCAGCGGAAATCGATCCGACCGCCGTCGCGAACGTCAAGCGCCGCCCAAGACTGCAGCGCGATCTCCTCCACTTGGGCCACCACCGCATCTTCCTTCGGCTTCAC
This sequence comes from Planctomycetaceae bacterium, assembly GCA_021372555.1. Classification (GTDB taxonomy): domain Bacteria; phylum Planctomycetota; class Planctomycetia; order Pirellulales; family Thermoguttaceae; genus JAJFUI01. The sequence continues at coordinate 11,846 of JAJFUI010000300.1, forward strand.
CAGACGGTAGCGAACCAAGTCCTCGTACTGCTGCTTATTGTTGTACGAGTAAACCTCCGCCTCGGCGCCGGCCAGCAACAGAATCTCCATCGTGCCCAGAACCTTGGCCTCCGCACCCGTGCCAGTAATTCCCACAGTGAACTCGCGGCCGGAGAGAAACGTCTCGATCAACACCGGCTGTCGGAACTGCCGCAAGAGTTCTTCGCATCGGGCGCGAAGTGACTGTCGATCATGGATTCGCGACGCTGCCGAAATGCCCTTGCTGGTGCCCTCAGCCACGGGCTTGGCAAACAGCGGGAACGGTAGATCCACGCCATCCACGTCGCTCAGTTGCTCGACCACCGCAAAGTCAGGCGTGGGCACGCCCGCCTGGCGAACGATCGTCTTTGTCAGGCCCTTGTGTAGCGTCAGCGAAAGGACCAGCGGCTCCGAGAACGTGTACGGTATCTGGTACACATCCAGAATGGCCGGCACCTGAGCCTCGCGGGCGACGCCATGCAGTCCCTCGGCGATGTTGAACACCAGGTCCCAGCGGTCACCCTGGGCGAGCCGTCCAATCAGGTTTCGGGCGTGGCCGATCCGATCGGTCTGGTACCCAAGCTCCTGCAGCGCGCCGTCGATCCCCTCGATCGTCGCCGGCCGGTCAAACTCGGCCGTCTCTTCTTCGCCATATCCTTCAGCCAGATAGTCCTCGCGAAGGTCGTAAGTAATGCCAATGTTCATGAGATATCGCTCGCAATGCAGGAAACAAGGCCCCAGAATACACCAAAGCCCACGGGCTTCCAACCCGTGGGCTCGTGTAGTTTCAATGCCGAGCCGGATCAGACCGGGTCGGGATAGCGATAGGTGTTGCCGCGGAAGTTCCGCAGGAGCAGGTCGTCGCCGTCACGGCCGACGACGTAGTTTGGCTGCAACGGGATTTTCCCGCCTCCGCCGGGCGCGTCGATCACGTAGTTGGGCACGCCGTAGCCGCTCGTATGGCCGCGGAGCCCCTCGATGATCTCCAAACCCTTGCTCACCGGGGTGCGGAAATGCGCCGAGCCGCTGATCGGATCGCACTGGTAGAGATAATACGGACGGACCCGCATCATCAGCAGCCGGTGCATCAACCGCTTCATCGTCTCGACGTCGTCGTTCACTCCGGCCAACAGAACGGTCTGAGATCCCAACGGAATGCCCGCGTCCGCCAGCCGCGTGCAGGCCTGCATCGACTCGGGCGTGCATTCGTCCGGGTGGAGGAAGTGCAGGCTCATGAACAGTGGGTGGTGCTTCCGCAACATCCGGCACAGTTCCGGCGTGATCCGCTGCGGCAGCACGGCCGGCATCTTCGTGCCGATCCGAAGCATTTCGACATGCGGAATTCCTCGCAACTGGCTCAGAATCCAGTCGAGCCGCTCGTCGCTCAACGCCAGCGGGTCGCCGCCAGAGATGAGAACGTCGCGGATCATCGGCGTGCGGCGGATGTACTCGAACGCCTGCTCCAGCCGCGCCTCGTTCGGGTTGACTCGGCCGTGCCCGACCATCCGCGACCGCGTGCAATAACGGCAGTAGCTCGAACAGAAGTCGGTGACCAGCAGCAGCACCCGATCGGGGTAGCGATGGACCAAGCCCGGCACAGGGCTGTCGCCGTCCTCGCCGAGCGGGTCGTCGGCCTCGCCGCGGCCACGATCCAGCTCCGCCCGTGTCGGAATCACCGTCCGACGCAGCGGCTGGCTGCGATCGTCACGCGACACCAAGCTCATATAGTACGGCGTAACGCTCGCCGGCAACATCGCGCCGGACTCGGACAGCGCCGCACGCTCGTCCTCCGAAAGCACCAGCACTTGCTCCAACTGAGCCAGATTCCGCAAGCGATTCCGAGCTTGCCAATGCCAGTCGTTCCATTCCCGGTCGGGGACGCCCGGATAGAACGCCTTGCGAAACGCCCGGGTTTGAAAAGTGCTTCGAGGAGTGCGACCTAGTGGCGCGCCAGGGGCGAAAATGTCCCGTTCCGCAATGACGCTCGGCCGTTTCGGCCGGGAGAATCGCGACGGGACGCGAGAAGGAAGGAGTTGGACCGTCGTACTCGGAGGCTCCTCGTCATCCACTCCGCAGTACGTACACGCCTCAGCATCAATGCCGGCCATCGAGTAGCTTCTCCTAGTACCCGTAGAGAATCGAGGATCGACTTCCTTATCGGCCCTCTGTTACTGCGCCCTGACCAAGCGAATCCTTTGCCGGCCGGGTAGCTATTCTCTTATCCTTTTTTCTTTCGGCAGTGCAATTCACACATTAAGAGCAATTCATACAGGCTACGGCCAAAAAGTCAAGAGGAGATCTTTACCAACTCCACGCAGATGCCGCCGGCGCGAAGCACCTTGTGCATCGGCGTGAACCACAGCTCGCGATTCCAACGCAAACCCACCTCTTCACAAATGCGGGCCAGCTCCCGGCGATTGTACGTCCGGCAACACCACATCCGGCTCGTCCACGCCCCAGAAAATGTGTCTTCCGTCGTCAGCAACAGCATCCGCGCCTTCGGCTCCATGACGCGGCTCAGCTCGGCCAGCCCCAGCCGCGCGTCGGGCAGATGCTCCAACACATAGCCGCACGTCACGCAATCGAACGAATTGTCCGCAAAGGGCAACCGCGTCAGATCGGCCACGACAAACCGCGGACGGTCGCTGCGAAGCCGGTTTCGCGCCCGGCGAAGCATTTCCGGCGACAGGTCCGAACAGGTAATCTCCGCCTCGGGGTCCGAATATTTGATCAGATGCTTGGCAATCTGGCCCGCCCCGCTCCCGACGTCCAGAATCCGCCGCGCCCCGCGCAGGTCGAACTTCCGTCCGCGAAACAGCCTGGCGCCCAGCGGCGTGTGCAGCGAAAGCATGCTGCAGGTGGCCAACATCGCGCCCTGCGGCCCATCGTAAACATCGCGAACCTTTTCGCGGTACTCCTCGAAACTTACCTGATCGATCAACCGGTGCTCCAAGAGCCGGTTGAAAACCGGTTTCCCGTGCTCACTCGAGCCGGGCAGATGTTTTCGGGATCGAGAAGCACGCCGTCGCTGATCGGCCTTAGGCACCATGATCGCTGTAAGGTTGAACGGCAGGCATCACCCACCGCAAACAGAAACCCCCGGGAATTTAACACTAAACATCTGGCGACAAAGGCGTGCTTTTATAATACGCTTGGCCCCAGAAATCAGACCAGGGGAGCGTCCTCAAGGTAGGACCGCGCTTCCGTGCTTGTCCCGGCCGGTCGGGCAGCAAGCCCGCGCTCGATCGAGATTAATCCCGAGTCAGTACACCCGTCGGATATAGATATACCATTCCAGCAGCGATACCGCCAGACCGATCATGACCAGCCACTTCCAAATTTCTCGCCTCGATACCTCCCAACCCTTCTCGCCTGTTACCTTTACGTCGCCAATCTTGATGGTCGGAGTCGGTTCCGGCCGGATCGCGCTCTCGCCGGCGTCGAACAAGTTGACGGCAAATCGTCGTACCGCCTTGCCCCCGGATCGAACCTCGTAGACGCCCAGCTCGCTAGTTTCGGTAACGGCAACCTTCCCGGACCTGGCCGCCACCTCCACGGTTCGCCCCGTTGGCGTGCAGGCCCTGTAGGACAGGTCTGCAATCTGCCCCTTGGCCGCCTCCCTCCCCGAAGGCTTCGACACCGAACCAGCGAGCGACGCCACATCCAACACCACAGGCATCCCAGGCCGTGGCCCAGCAACCTCGGCGACTTCGCGCCCGCCGCCAAGGTACTCCAACAGGTTCAGCACAAACACCGGAAAACTCGGTCGGATGAACCAATTCGTGCCGATGTACCGTTTTACCGGCCCGTTCCCTTCCGCCGCCTCGTCAAGAATCACGAATCCCAACACGGCGTCCTCGAAAGCCTCGCGCGGAGCTACGGCCAGTAGCGCTCCGGCATCGCTATCGATGAGCACGCTGCCGCCCCGCGGCGGCTTGAGCGGAGTCCCCTCCGCCACCAGCACATCGCCCATGTCAATCCATTGCAGCAGCGGGTGCGAACCAACGATGTCAACAATCTGCGGCGAGCCGACCGACTTCCCCGCAGACCAGCCTCCCTCCGGCGGAACGCCGCCGATCCAGAACGTATTGCATGCCGGCATCCGATCGGGCCGGCAGCGGTCGTAGATGGCCAGTTGCCAGCCCCCCGCGGACGCCTGCTCGGCGTAGGTTTTTGTCTTCAGGAACGCCGGCGACTCGACTCGCACCTCGGCGATCTCGCCCGCCCCCTTGGTCTGCAACGCCAGCCGCAACGGCTCGTCGCCTGGCGTGACGAGCAACACCCGCCCTCGCCGCGCGGGGCTCACCGTCGCGTACGCCACATCGTCGAGCCCGAAATGATCGCCCGTCGTGGCCTTGAGCCTCAAGGTCCCGCTCTCCACCGCCCCCAGATCAAAGGCGACGCCGCGGTTGGCCTCTGCTGCAAGCTCGACGCGGTCCGCGTTGACCATCCGCCCATCGAGAAACAGCTCCAACGATACATCGGCCGCCTCCCGCCCAAAGTTTTCCAGCCGGGCGAATGCTTCGAGCCGCTCCGGCCGCGACTCGTTCCGCCGCACATTCAAAGCCGTGATCGCCACGTTGCGAGCATTCGGCGAGCCAATGCACACGAACTTCGGGTCCAGGTTGCCCAGCGAAAAACCGGCGACCGGGCCAAACCGCCCATCGCTGAAAATGTACAGCGTGGCCGGCATCGCCTCCGCCACCTGAACATCGCTGATGTCCTGCGCGCTGCGCCCCGGATTGGCCAGACCAGCCGCCAGCTTCAACGCATCCAGCAGCGACGTGCCACGGTTAGTCGCGCGAATCCCGTCCAGCGCGCGATGCAACTGCCGGCGGTCGTAGGTGAATCCCTGCTCGACGCGAGCGGTGTCGGCAAAGCTAATCAGCATCGCCACGTCGCCGCTGCGCATCTGGTCGATCAGCTCGCCCACCCGCCGCTTCGCCTCCTGGAGTCGCGAAGACGCCACGTCCGTCGCCTGCATGCTCGCCGAGTTGTCCACCAGGAAGATCAACCGATTGTCGACCGCCTTCACGCCCTGCCAACTTGGCCGCAACAGCGCCGACGCCGCCAAGAGCACGATCAGCAGTTGCAGCAACAAAAGCAGATTGCGTCGCAACCGCTGCCAGATGGCGTTGACGTGCAGGTCCTCGACCGACTTCCGCCACAGATAGGTGCTCGGCACCTCGATCGGCTGCCTCTTGAGCTTCAAGAAGTACAGCAGCACGATCGCCGCCGGCACGACGGCCAGCAGCGACCACTGCCACCACGAAAGCATGTTGGAGATGTCAGGCAGCATACTTACGAGCGAGACTCGGTCTTGTTGTGCTTTCCAACCATGGGCAGGTCAAGCCCGTTCTCCTGCGCACAGCGGACCGCCGCCTCATACCCGGCGTCGGCGTGACGCATCACGCCCGTGGCCGGATCGTTCCAAAGCACTCGAGCAAGCCGCCTCGCCGCCGCTTCCGTCCCATCGGCCACAATCACCAGGCCGGCATGCTGGCTAAACCCCATCCCCACGCCGCCGCCGTGATGGAAGCTCACCCAGGTGGCCCCGCTCGCCGTATTCAGTAGGGCGTTCAGCAGCGGCCAATCGGAGACCGCGTCTGAGCCGTCACACATCGCCTCCGTTTCGCGGTTGGGACTGGCCACCGAGCCCGAATCCAGATGATCGCGGCCAATGACAACCGGCGCCCGCAACTGGCCCCGAGCGACCATTTCGTTGAACGCGAGCCCAACGCGAGCTCGATCCGCCAACCCCAACCAGCAAATGCGCGACGGCAGCCCCTGAAACTGGATCCGCTCCCGAGCCATGTCCAACCAGCGATGCAACTGCCGATCGTTCGGCATCAGTTCCTTCACCTTGGCGTCGGTCCGATAGATGTCTTCCGGATCGCCGGACAAGGCAACCCAGCGGAACGGCCCCACGCCGCGGCAGAACAGCGGCCGGATGTATGCCGGCACGAAACCGGGGAACGCAAAGGCATCGGCCACCCCCTCGTCCTTCGCAACCTGCCGGATGTTGTTGCCGTAGTCGAACGCGACCGCGCCGCGCGACTGAAGGTCCAGCATGGCCCGCACATGGACGGCGATTGATTGCCTCGCGGCCCGCTCGACGGCCACCGGGTCGCTGCCGCGCATCTCGACGGCCTTCTCCAGCGTCCAGCCAGCCGGCAGGTAGCCGTTCAACGGATCATGCGCGCTCGTCTGATCCGTAAGCAGGTCAGGCGTGACTCCTCGCCGCACAATCTCAGGCAGAACCTCGGCGCAGTTGCCCAACAACCCCACCGACACCGCCCTGCCCTGCTTGCACGCTTCCTGCACCAATCGCAGCGCTTCGTCCAGCGATTTGGTTCCCTTGTCCAGATATCCGGTTTCCACCCGGCGTTCGATCCGCGACGGATCGCACTCGACGGCCAGCATCGAGGCCCCGGCCATGGTCGCCGCCAGCGGCTGTGCGCCGCCCATGCCGCCTAGTCCCCCGGTCAGAATCCACCGACCCGCCAAATTACCGCCGAAATGCCGCCGGCCGGCCTCCGCGAATGTCTCGTACGTGCCCTGGATGATTCCCTGCGAACCGATATAGATCCACGAACCGGCCGTCATCTGCCCGTACATCATCAGCCCGCGGCGGTCCAGCTCATTGAAATGCCCCCAGGTGGCCCAATGCGGCACAAGATTCGAGTTGGCCAGCAACACCCGCGGCGCATCGGCGTGGGTCTTGAACACGCCCACCGGCTTGCCAGACTGGATCAAGAGCGTCTCGTCATCCTCCAGGCGACGAAGCACCTCGACAATCCGGTCGTAGCACTCCCATGTCCGCGCCGCTCGGCCGATTCCGCCGTACACCACCAGATCCGCCGGCCGCTCGGCCACGTCCGGATCCAGATTGTTCATCAGCATCCGCAGCGCAGCCTCAGTAAGCCAGCTTTTCGCGATTCGCTCTCCGCCGCGCGGAGCGCGAACAACGCGGGTAGGGTCGTGGCGATTCGCTCTGTTCATAGCCCTTGCTCCGATATTTGACCCTTGAACACCCGTTGCCGAAGCCTGCGCACCCCAAACTCACAAATCAGCTCCGCCGGCTCGTCGATATCCCACACCAGAAAGTCAGCCTGCTTGCCAACCGTTAAGGTACCGACCCGATCGGCCAACCCGAGCGCGCGGGCCGCGTGACGCGTGACACCCAGCAGCGCCTCCTCGGGCGTCAGTTCAAAAAGCGTGCACGCCATGTTCATCGCCAGTCGCAACGACGCGAGCGGACAGGTGCCAGGATTCAGATCGCTGGCCACAGCCATCGGTACGCCCGCCACGCGGAGCTCAGCCACCGGCGGCTTCTGCGTCTCACGCAGGAAGTAATACGCGCCAGGCAACAGCACGGCCACAGTGCCAGCGGCCGCAATGGCTCTCACACCGGCTGCGCCAAGATGCTCCAGGTGGTCGGCCGATAGTGCCTTGAAGCGGGCGGCCAGGTGTGCACCGCCCACGTCCGCCAGTTGCTCGAAGTGCCCCTTCACCGGCAGTCCGCAACGT
>JAJFUI010000309.1 GCA_021372555.1 Planctomycetaceae bacterium
GCCGACACCATGCAGACGCTTCACAATCGCGTCGGCGCCTCCGTGCTGGTCTTCGACTATCGCGGCTTCGGCCGAAGCCAGGGCTCGCCAAACGGTCAAAACGTCCTGGCCGACGCCCGCGCGGCCCGAAAATGGTTGGCCCATCGCGAAAAAATCCACGAAAGCGACATCGTCGTCATGGGCGAGTCGATCGGCGGCGCCGTGGCCGTCGACTTGGCTGCGTGCGACGGCGCCAGGGCGTTGGTGCTCGAACGCACCTTCGACGACCTCGCCAACGTCGCCGCCCACCATTGCCCCTGGCTGCCGGTCCGCTGGCTCATGCGAACTCGCTTGGACTCAGCGGCGCTCATTGGCCAATACCACGGCCCTCTGCTCCAGGTCCACGGCGACGCCGATCCGGTGGTGCCGCTCCGCTTCGGCCGCCGGTTGTTCGATACCGCCAACGAGCCGAAGCAGTTCATGCTGCTCCGCGACTTCGATCACGACTTGCCGCTGCCGCCGAAGTACTACGATGCCCTGAAAACATTTCTCAAAAAGGTCGCCGCCGGCGAACCGGTTCCTGCGGGCTCCTAGGCGTGGGGTGGGTCGCAGCGAGCCCCACCAAGAGCGGGAACTCGAAATGATAAGGATGTATCGTAGGTCGGTTCGAAGATCAACGTCTCTTCCTGGAACGCGTGACTAGAAGAACGCCAAACAGGGAAAGGCAGCGCCCCCCAAGCAACCTGGACGGCCGATCACTTTCACCCCAAGAAACGCGAACCGCCGGCTCCCCCCGGGCCGGCGGTCGATGTGGCGCTTTTCCCTGTGCCGCCAGCAAAGCGGACTTGTGGTCCGCCCTGCATGTCTTCGGGACAATCGTTAGACCATCCCGCCCCCTTCGCGCCACTATTTTTACGGAAACGCGTAGCCGATGCCGACGATCGCGGCGCCCTCGAACAAGGCCGCCCGAACGCTCAGCGGAATCGCGTCGATCATGTACGGTGCACAGTTGCCTGGCCGGTAATACCCAAGGGCGTACACGCACTCACCCGGCGGCTCCAAGCCCATCTCGTATGGCAGGAACGGAACCTTCACGAAGAAGTTCCCGGCCGACATGAAAGGCTGCAACCATGGTCCCCACATGTGCCCATAACGCTCCAGTTGCGCATCCTCAAAGTACAGCGGATTGTGGCACAACGACGACGCGGTCCAAGTGTACGTTATCGGCGAAAATGACCGCGGCTGAAACACGTCGCTGCCAAGCGGACAATCGTGAGGCAAATCGCCTTCGGGCGGCGCGATGTTGGTGCTCAGTTCGCTGATCTTCTTCAGATCCTTGGGCGACGGACACGTCTCCCGGAACTGTTCCTTTCCTCGCGATCCCGGCTCTTGAACCGAGGGAAGCAGCCCCTCAGGTGAATAGTACGGGCTGCGCTTCGGCGGATTCGCCGCAGGCGATTTTCCAGGCTTGGGGCGAATCGGCTTCCGTTCTTTCGGAATCGCGGGCGGCTCTGTCGCCGGCTCAGCCCGCGCGGCCACTTCGCTACTGTCGCCAAACGCGTCCAGCGGACTGGCTGCCGCTTGGCTGCGAGTTTCCCCCGGCCGCGCGGCGGGCGTGGGCTCGGCATACTGCGTCGGCACCACCGCCGACTTCGCCTCCACGGCCTTCTCTTGCTTTGGCGACAGCCATCTCAACCGGGTGCCGCCGGTTCCCGTGCTGTATGTCGAAGTCGCAGTATTCTCACCATTCGCGGAGTTTGCGGAGTACGCGTTCGTCGCATCTGCGATCGCCAACGCCGACCAACAAACCACGCAGCCACCCAGCAGGCGGCAGGCAGCTCGCGCCGCCCCCATCGGCCAATGACTCGCACTAGGCGTTTTCTCCCGCCTTGTACTCCGTGCTGTAGTTCGGCGCTTCCTGCGTGATGGTGATGTCATGAGGATGACTCTCCCTGACACTAGCCGATGTGACTTGGATGAATCGCGCGTCCCTGCGCAATTCCTCGATCGTCCGCGTTCCGCAATATCCCATTCCCGCCCGCAACCCGCCAACAAGCTGGTAAACGAACGGTCCTAGTTGTCCCTTGTAGGGCACTCGGCCCTCGACGCCTTCCGGCACAAGCTTGTCCGGCCCGCGTTGGCTCTGGCGATACCGCTCGCTCGAGCCGTGAACCATGGCGCCCAACGATCCCATGCCGCGGTAGACCTTGAAGGTTCTGCCTTGGAACAGAATCTGTGCGCCCGGGCTCTCCTGCAATCCCGCAAATAGTCCTCCAAGCATCACAACGTCCGCACCTGCGGCCAGCGCCTTCGTCAGGTCGCCCGAGTAGCGGATACCACCGTCGGCGATGACGGGGATATTGCTCTTCGCGGCCACCTGCGCGGCTTGGTAAATCGCCGTGATCTGCGGCACGCCAACGCCGGAAATCACTCGCGTCGTGCAGATCGAACCCGGCCCGATGCCAACCTTGACGGCGTCAGCCCCGGCCGCAATCAAATCCTTGCAACCGTCGGCCGTCGCGACATTGCCGGCCACCACCTCGATCTGCCACTGCTTCTTAATGGCCCTCAGGGTTTCAATGACGTTGGCCGAATGTCCGTGGGCACTGTCGACCACCAGGACATCGACACCTTTTTGGATGAGCGTCTCGACGCGTTGAAGGTCGCGGACGCCGACGGCGGCACCCACCCGCAACCTGCCCTGCCCATCTTTGCAGGCTTGCGGAAACCTCCGCATCATATCAATGTCTTTGATGGTGATGAGGCCGTTCAGCCTAAAATCTTCGTCAACCAGCAAAAGCTTCTCCACCTTTTTTGCCATTAAAATCTTCTCAGCTTCCTCAAGCGTCACAGTCCCAGTGGCGGTGACCAAGTTTTCACAGGTCATCACCTCCGAGGTCGGGAGGCTCCAGTCCTCGAGGAAGCGAAGGTCGCGCCGGGTGATGATGCCGACCAGTCGGCCCTCCGCCGTGGTAATCGGCAGCCCGGACACGTTGTACTGGTCCATGATCTCGCGGGCCCGGCCCACGCTGGCGTCAGGGGGCAACGTCGCGGGATTCATGATGATCCCGTTCGCGCTCCGTTTGACCTTTTCGACCTCCTCGGCCTGCCGTTCGATCGACATGTTTTTGTGGATGACGCCCAGCCCCCCCTCGCGAGCCAGGGCGATGGCCATCTCCGCCTCCGTGACCGTGTCCATCGGCGAGCTGAGGAGCGGGATGTTCAGCCGGATCCGCTGGGTCAGCCGAGTCGAGACGTCGCAGTCCGCCGGCACTACCTCGCTATAGCGTGGCTCCAGCAGCACGTCGTCAAAGGTCAAGCCGGGCAATTGCCGAACCTTGTCGTTCATCGCGTCCGCTCCTTCCGGGGTCGAAAAAGGTAAACCCACTATTATCCCCGAATTAGCAACCAACGCAATGAGGTGCAGCAAACAACGGCGGCGTAACGGATTATCGCTGGTCGAGCGTGAAGCATTCGCCCAGCGAACTCGCGGCGAGGGCGTCCCGCCTGCAAGTGCCGCCGAAACAGCAGTCGACGGCAAGAAAAATCGAAGGCCCGCCTTGGTCGAGGTAAATCCATTCGTCAGCACGAATGGGTTTTAGCACTCCTCGATCGGCGAGCCTTCTAACCTAATAATTGGCAAGAATGTCCATTGGGACAACCCCCACTACCGGCGCATCGGCTCCGAACAGGGCGCAAGCCAGCAGCCCGACCCACTCCCCGGGACGACGCGCTGTTTTCGCATGCCATATGGCGTAAAATTGCGATATGAATTGCCGCGCACTGGTTGCATTGCCGGTCTACAACGAAGTGAGCCATGTGACGGGCGCACTCGCCGGCGCGCTCACCTATTGCAGCAACGTGCTGGTTGTGGACGACGGCTCGACCGATGGCACGTCCGAACTGCTCGCCACGCGCGACGACATCTACCTGATCCGTCATCCAACGAACCAGGGTTACGGCGCCGCCCTCCGCTCGGCATTCGGTTTCGCCATCGGCCGCCACTACGACGTACTGGTCACCATCGACTGCGACGGGCAGCACCAACCGCAATTGGTCCCAAAGTTCATCGAGCGGTGCTGCGCCGGCGACGTCGACATCGTTTCCGGCAGCCGCTACTTGCGATCGTTTCCCGGCGACCACGAGCCACCGCTCGAACGTCGCCGAGTCAATGAATTGATCACCGAAGAAGTGAACCGTCGGCTCGGGCTCGCGTTGACCGACGCATTCTGCGGCTTCAAGGCCTATCGCGTGGCCGCCTTGGCCGCCCTGGAGCTGACCGAAACCGGCTACGCCATGCCGTTGGAGCTTTGGGTCCGAGCCGTGCGGCAGGGGCTGCGAATCGTCGAACTTCCAGTTCCGTTAATCTACCTGGACGAGAAGCGCTCGTTTGGCGGCGCCCTGGACAACGCCCAAACGCGCTTGGCCGTCTACCGCGAGGTGCTCGACCGCGCAGAGCATTCGGCTGCCCACCCAACGGACGCGGTGCTCCATGCATAACCACTCTTCTTAACTCGCGGTGGCGCTTATGGACCGTCGGCAATCTGCTCCGTGCCACATGCAAGCGCCCGCGGAAGACCAGGCCGTGCTCATCGAGCCACCACCGCAGCGGTTGGCCGCTCTCGTTGACGGCAACCTGCAACTACGCAGCCAGCTTGATTACGACTTGCAGGGCCGCCCGTTGGCCAAAATCGCGTTTCTCGCGCGTCGCGAACTGCTCAATGCCGCCCGACGCTGGACCCGGCAGTATCGTGATGTCCCCGAAAAAGCGCCCGAACCCGCGGGCCCAATCTTCTTGGCAGGCCATCAGCCGCAGATGTTTCATCCAGGCGTGTGGTTCAAGAACTTTGCTCTCGGGGCATCGGCCAAGAAACACGGTGCGGCTGCCGTCAGTCTCATTATCGACGCCGACGCCGTCACCGACACATCGCTGACCGTGCCAACCGGAACTCTCGAAGAACCGCGGATGGTGCGAGTTCCCTTGGATCGGCCGGAACCAAAGATTCCGTACGAGGATCGAGCTATCGAAGACCGAGCGTTGTTCGCCTCGTTCGGCCATCGGGCGATTCAAGAGATCGCACCGCTGGTAAGCGAGCCGCTGCTTCGTCGCTACTGGCCGCTGGTGCTAGCGCGAGCGAAAGAAACCGGTAACCTCGGCGCATGCCTCGCCCAAGCGCGGCATCAGTTGGAGAGCACGTTCCTGGACCCAGCCTTATCCGGTGCTGCAAACAACGACACGCTCGAAGTGCCCCAAAGCCGGCTCTGTGCAGGCGAGGCATTTCAGTGGTTCGTGGCGCACTTGCTGGCCCGGCTGCCGACGTTCCGACCGATCTACAACGAAGCACTACGAGACTATCGCCGGGTGCATCATTTGCGGAGCCGGTCGCATCCGGCGCCGGAGCTGGCCGAGATCGATGGCTGGATCGAAGCCCCGTTCTGGGTCTGGACGGTCAATTCCCCGCGGCGACGGCGATTGTTCGCCCGCGCAGCGGCTGACAAAATCCAACTCTCCGATCGCGAACAGTGGGAAATGCGGTTGCCGCTTTCCGCCGAAGCAGACGCCGGCTCCGCTGTGGAACGATTGTCGCAACTCGACCGCAACGGCGTGCGCATCCGTCCCCGAGCGCTCATGACCACCCTCTGGGCCCGACTCGCCCTCGGCGACCTCTTCATCCACGGCATCGGCGGCGCGAAATACGACTGGGTCACCGACCGGATCATCGAGCGGTTTTTCCGCCTTCGATCGCCAGGCATTCTCGTCGTATCCGCCACGCTGCATCTGCCGATCGAACATGCCCCAACCACGGCTCGTGATGTCCAAGCCCTAGAGGACGACCTGCGTGGCATGACCTATCATCCCGAGCGGTATCTCAACGCTCACGTTGGAAGTGGTCGGTCCATGACGTCGGCTGTGCAAGAGTTGGTAGCGGCAAAACGTCGCTGGATCGAGATGCCGCAAACGCGCGAGAACGCGAGGGAGCGTTGCCATGCGATCCGCCAGATCAACGCCGCATTGCAGCCGTGGCTGAATGGCCGACCGCAGTTCGAGGAACGGCACGCCGCGGCCATGCGCGGTCTGCGAGCGCATCAAGTCCTGGGTTGGCGGGAGTATGCGTTTTGCCTTTACCCCGAGCCCATGCTGCGAAAGTTCTTTTCGGCCGCGTTGGCAAGCGTTCTCTGACGGTTTCCCGGACAACGACGCCCGCCCCCGCTCTCTCAAACGCAGAGCGGAGACAGCCGAAGCTACGCCGCTTTCTATAACTCCGCCCGAATGGTGATCAAACCCCAAGCGGGAACGTCAATCGGGCCAGATAGCTGTTGGCCTTGCTCCTCGGCCAGGTTGCTCAGGTACATGGCCTTCGGCGCGGTCGCCCAGGTCAGGTTGGCTTTGGCCGCCCGGCCGGCGGCGCCAAACAGGCGAACAATGTAGGCCTTATGGTCCGCGCTCGGCTTCACCGACGCCACGATCACGTCCGGCGTGTCGACCGTGAGCAACGATTTGCCGCTCGGCGCTTCGCCTCGCGCCGGCAGAACGACCAACGGCTGGCTGCACTCGATGCCAAACCGCTGCGCGGCGACCGCGTCGTACTGCTTGTGCGGCCGCACGGCGTAGCGGAACGTCGCCGGGCCTTCCTGATCGGCTCGGTAGTTCGTATGCCAGTGGTTGTTCATGATATACGAATAAAGCGTCTGCGACGGCGTGGCATGTTTGAGCCAGCAGTCCATGTAGTTGCCGCCCTCGGGCTTGTCCGGGGCAATCGCCCCCATCTCCATCAGCGGAGCATCGAGCGTCGCCAAGGTGACGCCGTAATCGTTGTTAGAAACGTCCGCCCAACGACCAACCGAGAACCAGTTCTTGCAAGCCCCGGGCAGTTGGTCAATCTCGGGCTGGATAACTGCCCAAGGCACATCCAGCCGAACCTTGGCGTCCGGCACGTTGAAACTGAAGCCCAGAAACACCGACTCCTTCTGCCGCACGGCTTTCTTGTCCAACACGTTGATGATGTCCACCTGGTCGAGGCCATCGACAACGCGGATTTCTCGCGTCAGCTTTGCACAGCCGGGAGCATCGGACTCCACCAGCAGCGTGGCAACCAACGGGCCCCGCTCCTTAACCGTGATCTTGGCCGGTCCCGCTCGCTGGGCCTTCTCCGGCTTGGCATCGCGGACGTAGTAGTAATGGTTCAATCCGACGTCTGAGCCTGTGTTGCAGAGCCCGACTCCGATAGCCCGGCTAAAGAGGCTGGCAATTGCGCCCGAGGCGGGATCCAACCTAACGGTCACGGTTGGCGTCTGCAGCGTCACGCCATCGGCGCTTGCGACCCCCGCCAACTGCGGCGTGTTGCCGATTAGGTAACGCTTTGCCGCGAATGGCGGAATGCTTTTCGCCAAAAATGCCAGTTCGCCGGTAGACAGACGTTGCGAGGCGACCGCTGACGGGTCGTCGAGTCCCGTGACGCCATCGCCCCCGGCAGCCAGCTCCTTTGGCAGCACCACCAACTCAGTTCTCGGCCAAGAACTGGTGTTAAACACGTCGATCGCGGTCGGCGAGTTCTCGGCCGCGCCGCGGACGCCGGCGTCCAGCAACTCCCGCGACATCCTGTCCCCGTCCAGCGCAAACGCCCGCTTGATCTTCCACTGACCCTTGACGAACGGCTTGTCCGGCTCACTGACGCTGTTGAACGCGCCCCAGGTGTGCTCGTTGTAAAGCATCACATTGCGCCAGGCCGACGTGAACTTCTCCACTGGGTAGTGCGCCGGATCGAGCATGGCCCAAAGCGATTCTGCCTGCACAAGCCGCTCGGCCGCGGTGCGGGCAAGGCCGGTCTCCCGTGCCGATGACGCCGCCCCGTCCTCCCAGTAGGGCGTCCAATCGCCGCGGAAGCTCGGCAGCTTGTCGCCGTACCGCTTCTCGAACGCCGCGAACGCGTCGCCCGCCGTCGCAATCACCATCTTCACTCGCGTGTTCTTTGCATTCCAGCTCTTCACCACCTCGGGCAGCTTCTCATCCGGCGGGCCGTTGTCGCCGCCGACGTTCCAGCGGAGTTGTACGATGTCGTACGGATAGCCCTTCTTTTCCAGGTTTTCGACCAACTCCTGCACCCGCGGGTTCAGTTGGTATTTCGTGTGCCCCAGTGCATAGCCCATGTAAGGAATCCAGCAGAGCAGCTTTTCCTTGCCATCCGGGCCGAGCCAATAGAATGGCTTGTCGGTCCATGTGGTCATGGTGTGACCGATGCGGTCGCCGAAGTTCGGGCCGATCGAGAAATACTTAACGCCAGCCTGCGACAAGGCGGGCACGACGCCCCAGATGTAGCCCGGCACATCGCTAATCATCGCCGAACGAATCTTCACCCCACAACGCTTCGCCAACCGTTGGCTGCACTCGCACAGCCGCAGCAGTTCCTCCGGACGACACAGACCCGTCAGCTCGTTGCCATAGAGCGCCTGCAACTCGACCTGTCCCGCGCGAATCGCGTCGATCAGCCGTTGCTGCTTTTCGACCGGCTGCTCCGTCAAATAGCTGTCGACCGCCCAAAGAACCTCCGTGTTCCACTTGAATCGGGCCCCGTCCGGATAGTTGGCCGTTTTGCGACAGAGCTCCAACGCGGCGTCGATGTTGTCCCACTGCTTCTTCACCACCTCCGGCTGCACATGCGTGTAGCCGATGTCAACGTGCGAATGCGGCAGCAGATAGACGGTCCATTGCCGCTCCGGCTTGGCTACCGTATCCGCGGCCATCGCAGCCGAGCACAGGGCAAGGACAAACGCCACGACGACGCACGGGCGCGAGAAAGCGGTTCGAGCCGACATTGGTTGCTTCTCCTGAGATGCTGGGAGGGCTCTTGGGCGGGTGAGATATAACCGATCTTGGCGGGCGTTGCCGGCCACGCTGCACAGCCGACAACGACACCGATTCTACCAGACCTGCCCGTTCGCTGGCAATCGTGTGGCACGTGTCGCTTTGCATTCGCCCGACAGCACCCTCAGTAACACGCCGATTCCGCAAACTTCGTCGCCGTTTAGGATTGCACCAGCGACGGGCAGCCATTCGACAAAGGAGTTCGCGATGAATATCGCAGTCACAACGCCAACGGGGCATGTAGGCCGGGCAGTGACCGATTTCCTGCTGGAATGCAGCAGAGACATCAACGTCACGCTGTTGGGCCGGCGGCCCGAAAAACTTCAGGACTTCGTCCGTCGGGGCGCCAACACAGCCATCGGCGCCCTCGACGACACCGAGTATGTGGTGAAAGCAACAAAAGGAATGGACGCCCTCTTCTGGGCCACCCCGCCGGTGTTCGGTTCCGACGACCTCCGAGGCTTTCAAAACCGTCTGGCCAATGCCGCAGCCACCGCCATCCGCACAAACCGGATTCATCGAGTGGTCAACCTCTCGTCGATCGGCGCCGATGTGGCAACCGGCGCCGGCCCCATCAGCGGGCTTCACGACGTTGAAGAGCAGCTAAACAAGATTGGTTGTCACGTGACGCACCTGCGTCCCGGCTTCTTCTTCGAGAACATTCTCTGGCAACTCGACACAATTCGGACCTGGGGACGCATCTCCTGGCCGATCAACCCCTCGGTCGCCTACCCCATGATCGCCACCCACGACATCGGGCGAGCAGCCGCCACCCGATTGGTCAACATGGACTGGACCGGGCACGTCGTTCAGGAGTTGCACGGGCCGGCCGATCTGACCTTCCGCGAGGTCGCCGATATCCTCTCGCAAGTGCTCGGGCGGAAAATCGTCTACGTCCGAACCAGTCGCGAAGACGCCCGCGACGCCATGTTGCAAAAAGCGATGAGCGAGAACGTCGCACAATCGATGTTGGAGATGTACGATGCGCTGGACACGGGGAAGGTGCGGCCCCTACAACCGCGCACGCCGGATACTGCCACGCCCACCACGCTGGCGGAGTTCGCCCGCGAGGTTGTCTTGCCGCTGATTTCGCAGCCGGTCGGCGCAACCAGAGAGAACGCGTGAAGGGATCGCTCCCCGCGATCAACGAGCGGGGCGGGTCACTCGCTTCGCGTGGCCCCAGAGTTCTTCCAAGGCGTAGTAACCGCGCGTTTCTTGCTCGAACAGGTGGACGACCACGTCGCCGTAATCGAGCAATATCCAGCGGCTTTCCTCATAGCCTTCGATGCCGAGCCGCCGGTCGCCCAAGCGATCCTCCAACGCATGATCGATTTCCTCGCTCATCGCATGAAGCTGCCGACGGCTGGTGCCCGTCGCGATGACGAAGTAGTCGAACATCGACGTGAGTTCGCGGGTGTCAAGCACGACGATATCGGTGCCGCGGTTGTCTTCAGCGGTGTCGGCCGCCAACAACGCCCGCTGGAGGGCCGACTGCAACGGTGTGGATGCCTGTGTACGGGCCGTGGATTTATGCATTCAGACAGCCGCCGCCTGCGGCGCGAGGGTGATTTCAACGGGTGAACCCAAGCTCTTATTCTACTGCGAGTTCGATCGAAGAGCGAGTGCCTGCCGACTCTTTCGAGGGCCGATCAGTTTTCCAGGACGTTGGGGTGGCAGTTGCAGTGCCTGCCGACGCTTTCGAGGGCCGATCCGTTTTCCAGATGTTGGGGTGGCAGTTGCACTGCCACGCCCGAATTGTGGCCATTTTTCCGGGGTGGACTACCGCTGTCACCCGAACTGGGCCCCTATCTTGAACAATTGATTGGCCCTGCCGACTCTTTCGAGGCAGCCGGCAACACTAGACGGCAACATCATCATTGTGAGCGGAGCGAAGAATCTCGTCCGTGACGGGAAACCACCCAATCCACCCTGCGGGGCCGTATAATCATACCTGACCGGCATAATCTGCAATTTCTGCTTGGCTTTCCGCAAATTAGAGGCTAGGCTGTATTTGTTATATAGGCGACGGGCCCAGGCCCGCTCGGCGATTGGCTATTTAGAGTAACCAGTGCGGAGAGGAGACGGACATGACTGCTCGCGTTCGAAACTGGCGTTGGGTTTGCGGAGCGATCGCCCTGCTATTGGCGACTGTTGCGTATGCCGACGGCCCCGCGCGATCGGCGAAGGCCAAGAAAGCGGATTGGCAAGCGCAGACCGTCGAGATGTTCGCCGCCATCAAAAGCGGCGATATCGCCGTCAAGGTGATTCCCAAGGACTCGACGCAGTGTACCGTCATGGTCGAGAACAAGACGGACAAGCCGTTGACCGTAAAGTTGCCGGACGCCTTCGCCGCATCCCCCGTTCTGGCCCAAGCGATGCCCGGCGCCGGCGCCGGACGCGGCAGCAGCAATCGGAACGGCAGCGGCAGCAATCGCCAGGGAAGCCAGTCCACCGGCGGCGGTATGGGCGGTATGGGCGGCGGCATGTTCAACGTCGGCCCTGAAAAAGTCGGAAAGCTCGTAGTTCCGACCGTTTGCCTCGAACACGGCAAGCCGTCGCCGCGACCGTCGATTCCCTATGAAATCAAGACCATCGAAAGCGTTACCACCAAGGCTGGCGTCCGGGAACTTTGCGAGATGGTCGGCACCGGCAACGTCGACCAGCACGCCGCTCAGGCTGCCGCTTGGCACCTGAACAACAACATGACGTGGCAGGAACTCGCTGCCAAGCGCATCCGCCACGCCAACGGCCGCACGGAGCCCTACTTCACCCAAGCCGAGATTCAGGCCGCCATGCAAATCGCTGCCACCGCATCGCGGACGGCCGGTGAACGGAAGAAGACGGAGTCCGACTCCGAAACGTCCACCAGCGGCAAGTCGATCTCCGAGAGTTCCAAGTAACCGGAACCGGATTTCGCCGACGACGATAACAAAGCAAGCCCGCGGGCACGACCCGTGGGCTTTTTTGTGCGCTCGCCCCAGACGTAACGCTACGCCTACGCCGCGTTCGGGTTTTGCCACTTCTGACGCGGGGATTGCCGCCCGGCGGCCATTCGCTGCATCCGCCAGTGATGGAACTGCTCGCGAAGGCGGCCCTCCTCCTGACGCAGCTTCTGTTCACGAGCGATGAGCCGCGACGCCTGCTCCTGGGTGTCGTGCTGGCATTCCGCCGCCCAGCGGTCGAATTGCCGCTTCCGCTCGGCCAGCTTCTGATGTTGTGCCAGAAGTTGGCTGCGGATCGTCTCAAGCTGCTGCCGCTGCTGCGCCAAGTCGGCGTTCTCCTGAGCGTATTGCCGGGCGAGCCGCGTGCGGATCTGCCCCAGCGAGCGAACCAGGGTGGCCGGCGGCGCCGCCCCAGAAAGCTGCGCCCAAAGCTCCTCGGTAGCAAGCCGGATTTCCAGCGTCTCGCGGTGCATCCGACCAAGCTCCGCGCGAAGCGGCTCCAACGCCGCTCGACATTGTTCCACATGCTCCGCTCGGCGCTCGACGGCCTGCCGCCTGCGTTCCAGCTCCTCCTGCGCCCGAGCGTCTTCGGCAGCCGAGCGCTGCGTCATCGAGGCAGCTTGCTCC
Source organism: Planctomycetaceae bacterium (assembly GCA_021372555.1). GTDB lineage: Bacteria > Planctomycetota > Planctomycetia > Pirellulales > Thermoguttaceae > JAJFUI01. The sequence continues at coordinate 12,412 of JAJFUI010000309.1, forward strand.
GCCACTGCCAGCCGGGCGGAAAGCTCCTCCTCCCGACGTTGCAGCGCGCTCTCCGCCACAGCGAGTCGATTGAGCCGCTGCCGCATCTCCCGCTCCTGCTCCGCCAGTCGCGACTGCTGCTGCAAGACTTTCTGCTGCTGTTGAGAAAGCGCGACGTTCTGATCGGCCAACTCCTGCTGTTGCAGCGCGATGTTTTGCCGCGCCGTCTCAATCGCCGCCGACTGAGACGCCGATTGCCGCTGCTGCGCGGCGATCGCCTCCGTGCTTGCCGCCAATTCCGCCTGTTGCTCGTCGAGCCAGAGCCGCGACGCCCGGGCGTCCGACTCGAACCTGGCGATCTGAGAGTTTAGCGCCGCCTGTCGGTTGTCCAGCTCACGTTGCTGCGCCCGCAGATACTTGGCCAACTGAGCAGCTTCTAACCGAACCTGTTCCGTAGCGGGCTCATCGGGAATGTCCGTCGGCAACTCGCCCGGTCGACTTGGATGGAAGGCAACGTCCGGCTGTTCCAGCCAAGGCAGACTAGCTTCGTCGGGCGGGTCCAATGCAGCGGCCAACTCGTGCGGCGGATCCAACCGGGCGGTGGGCGTCAGTTCAATGCCCTGACGCGGAGTCTTCTTCGACGAAGACTTCCGAGCGTCCGAGCCTGAAACAGTGTCTGACTTGGCCATCGTCTTTGGCGGCGCGGCGGCCGCATCGGCTTCTACATGTCCGGGCTGCAACCGACATCGCCCGCACAATCGATAAGGTTTGCCTAGTCTACTTGATCGGCACTTGAGTTGGCCGAATTTAGCTGAAGTTGTACAATGGCCCCTGAAATGGCTGAAGAATTCCGAATCGAGCCAAGCGGGCCGGTGCGGGGGAGTGGCACGCCACCCGGCTCCAAGAGCATCACCAATCGTGCACTGGTCTGTGCCGCTCTGGCAGATCGGGAATCGGTGCTCACCGGCGCGCTTCGCAGCGAAGACACCGATGTAATGGTCGACTGCCTGCGGCGGCTCGGCGTGCCTATTCGTCCCGGCCCAACGGAAAACTCCCTTTCCATCACCGGCTGCGGGGGACGGCTGCCGCCAAGCCAAACAGAGCTTTGCGTCGCCAACAGCGGCACGACGTCGCGATTTCTCACGGCCATTGCCACTCTCGGCCGTGGCGTCTATCGGCTAAGCGGATCGCCCCGTATGCACGAGCGCCCGATCCAGGACCTGCTCGACGCGCTGAACCAACTGGGCGCCGATGCGCTCTCGGAGCGGCGCAACGGCTGCCCTCCGGTCGTTGTCCGCGGCCGTGGATTGCGTGGTGGGCAAGCGACGATTGCCGGCAACGTTTCCAGCCAGTTCTTAAGCGCCCTGTTGATGGCAGCCCCACTTGCCGACGCACCCGTCGAACTCCTCTTGGAGGGCGAACTGGTCTCGCAACCGTACGTCGAGATGACCCTCAAGGTCATGGCAGCCTTCGGCGCCGTGGTGCACCGGGCAGAGGCAACTCGCTTTGTTATTCCGGCGCCGCAGAGCTACCGGGCGAGTCACTACGCGATCGAGCCGGACGCCTCGGCAGCGAGCTACTTTTTCGCGGCAGCGGCGATCACCGCTGGCCAGGTGACTGTCGAAGGGCTCACACGTAAGAGCCTGCAGGGTGACATTGGCTTTTGCGAGTGCCTCCGCCAAATGGGCTGCCGCGTTGACGATGCCCCAGATCGAACCACAGTCACCGGCGCGCCGCTCCGGGGAATCGACGCGAACATGGCCGACATCAGCGACACCGCTCAGACGCTGGCCGTCGTGGCGCTCTTCGCCGAAGGCCCGACGACGATCCGCGGTGTCGGCCACATCCGACACAAGGAGACAGACCGCCTCCACGCCCTGGCGGTCGAACTGCGGCGGCTCGGCGCCGACATTGACGAGCGACCTGACGGGCTGAGGATAACGCCGCCCCGACGGGTTCGCGCCGCTACGGTCGAAACCTACAACGACCATCGCATGGCGATGAGTTTCGCGCTCGCGGGACTTGCGGTTCCGGGAATCAAGATCCGTGATCCGCAATGCGTCGGCAAAACGTATCCGAATTTCTTCCGCGACCTGACCAAGCTCACCGGACAACGATCGCTACTGTAGCTGTCGCTGCCGCCGCGCAACGGTCGCAAGCAGTTCGTCCGCCCGACGCAGCAACGGGTTGCCTCCCGCTGCGCCATTCCAGCGAACGGTCGCCGGGTCCGTAGCAATAAGCGAGCCCTGGCAATGCTGGCAGACGACCTTCCGGCCAAGATACTCCACCCGGATTTGCAGCCGCCGGCCGCAGGTCGGACACTCCTGAACGAAGTAGGTGGGATTTGACACTTTTAGCCTCCTGCCGCGAGCGGCCTGTTCCGACACACCGCGCTCGCAATTATCGCGGGGAGGCAATCGCTGTCAACCATTTTCGCCTCAGTGCCTGACTGTATCAGCGTTTCCCGGCAATCAGGCCAGGGCCCCATAGCTGATCTTGCGCGGTTTTTACCAACCCGACCTGATTCTTCCCTGCCGTGGCGTTCCGTTATCGCCCTGGTCGCGAACGCCGATGTAGTAACCCGGGCGATGCCTTCAGTCACCAAAAAACCTATGTTTTCGATATCGACGCCCACCGAGTTTTCACTTGGCACCGGCCCAAAACCTACCGGGTGAGTAAGATACACAGGCTAGGGTATTCTCATGCGACATTTGCGCCTTGCTCTAATAGTTCTCGTTGCGGCATCCGCTCAGTCGAGCTTGGCGGCGACCAGACCGATTCCCCAGTTCTCGGAAGTGCGGCAAGCGGTCTTGCGGTATTTTCAGGCAAGACGAGATTATCGCCCTGGCGATCTGATTACCCGTCAGACCATCGCCCCGCTGCTGGGCCAGTTGCAGCAAAAGGGGCTGCCCCTCCCAGACTCCAAGCAGATTCTTGAAAGCGTGCCGTCCGACGACGGGTTTCTCGCCCGCCAACTGGCAACGCCCGCGGGCCGGAGTTTCATGCGGCAAGTCGCGCGCTACCCAGACGCCTACGACCGCCTCGATCGGCTAAGCCGCATGCCGCGCGGCGAACAAACCGTCCGCGATCTCATTCGCGGTCCCGACGGCTACAAGATGCTGCAATACATGACCACCACGCCAGGCGGTGAAGAGATGGGCCGAATGTTGTCGAATGCGCCCGGGGCCGGCGACTTCAATGCTCCCACCGGTCGCATCTACACCGTCGATGCTCTACTGGCCCAGCTTGAAAAGAGCCACGCGGCCTCCGTCAAGGCCACGCGCCAGCCCAAGCGGTCGACCAAGCGGGCATCCTGATCGCTACTCCACTCGCCGGATCGAACTGATCAAAATCTGCCGAGCCGGCATCTGATCAAACTTGCCCGTGTTTTGCACCGGCGTTTCGTTGATCTTATCGACGACTTCCATCCCCTCGATCACCTCGCCGAAAACGCAATAGCCGTACCCGGTCGGCGTGCGGTTCTTGTGGTCCAAGGCCGGATTGTCAGCGACGTTGATGAAAAATTGACACATGGCGCTGTCAATTTGATCCGGCTGCCGGACCATGGCGATCGTGCCGCGACGGTTCTTCAACCCGTTGTGGGCCTCGTTCCGAATCGGCGTCCTCGCCGGCTTTTCCGTCAGATCCGTGCTGTAGCCGCCGGCGACAATTCCTTGCCCCTTATACACTTGATGCACGATCGTGCCGCTGTAGTGGCCGGCCGAGACGTACGAAAGGAAATTGTCGACCGTCAGCGGAGCCGATCGCGCATCGAGCCGCACTTTGATCGGACCCAGCGACGTTTCGATGACGACCACCGGGCGTTGCGGATCAGAGGGCGCCTGCTGCCGCGCGGGGACAACCGTCTGCGAAGATTCCGAACCGTTGATCGCAGCCGCCGGCGCCGGATCGCCACTGCTACGGCCGCAGCCCGGCAGTGCGACAGATGCCGTGGCAAGAACGACGCAGGCTACGAGGCGTTTCCAGTGTTGGCGCACCGTTGCATCTCCTAATTGTCGGTGGCAGGGGAGAGTCATCTGACGGCCATATCATCCGAAGAACGCCCTTTCACCGCAACGTCGATTCGGCGGCCTGCTTGCCGCACGTCCCCTTCGTGCAAACGCTTCCACTTCACGAAATCAGCGGCAGCCTGGGGCGTCCAGGCAACTTGCGTTGGTGTTGTCATTCCGCCCGGAGTGATAGAATGATTCAACCGCCGATGATCCTGCGCGGCGGCGCGCCGGAGCAAACCCCGATGCATAGCCGTTGGTACAACATCGCCGTGGTTGCCCTTTGGTTGGCCACGATGACCTGGCTGGTCAAAGAGAAAGTCTTGCCGCAGTTGCTCATTGGCGAACGGCCCAGCAACCTCGATGTGCTGAAAGCACAGCAGGACTTGCCGCCGGTTGGTTGGCACATTTCGATGGACCGCCGGCGGCTCGGCTGGGCGCTTACCGAAACGGCGTTGCAGCCCAACGGGCTCACCGAGATTCACAACCGGGTCCATTTGCAGCGGCTGCCCCTCGAAAAAATGGCCCCCCAATGGTTGCGGCCCTTCTTCAAACTCCTCGGAAAGCCGACCGAATCACTGCAGCTCGAGTCGCTGGACGCGCGAACCATTCTCACAATCGACGGGCTGGGAAGCTTGCTGCGGATCGATTCCGCAGTGCAGATCGAGCCCCTCGGCGAAACAATCACCGTGCGAGGTCTGGTGGAGGGCGGAAAGCTCAAGCTTGCGGTGACCGGCGGCGGACTGACGCTCGCGCACGAGGTCCCGATGCCGCCCGAGGCCATGCTCAACGACATGCTGTCGCCGCAAAGCAAGCTGCCGGGGTTGCATGATGGCCAGCGTTGGTCCGTGCCTCTCTACAATCCCATTGCCGCCAGCATCAGCCCCGTCGAGCTCATCTTCGTCGCCGTCGAAGGAAGCGACCCCAAGGTCTGGGCCGGCGGTCAGTTCCACACGTGGCGCGTCGTCTATCGCAGCGATTCCCGCGGCGTTTCCAGCCGAGACGGCGACGTTCGCGGAATCGCCTGGGTGCGCTACAACGGCACCATCATCGAGCAACAGGTCCGCCTCGGGGACTCCACACTTAACTTCGTCCGCTTGACCCGCGCCGAGGCGGCAGAATTGGTGCGAAAGATCGGCGACCAATGGTGGAACATCGAGAACCAACCAGCAAAAATACCCGATGATGATTGAGTTCGAAAACGTCACAAGGTGTTACGCCCGCAAGGTCGCCGTCGATCGCCTGACCTTGACTGTTCCGCCCGGTGAGTTGTTCACGCTGCTCGGGCCCAATGGCGCCGGCAAAACGACGACCATCAAGATGGTCACCGGACTGTTGCGGCCCACCGGCGGCTCCGTCCGCGTCTGCGGACACGATGTCGTTGGCGATCAACGCAATGCCACGCTCGCGATCGGGTACGTCCCCGAGGAGCCTTTCCTCTACGACAAGCTCACAGGCCGCGAGTTCCTCGAGTTCGCCGGCCAGATGCGCGGCTTGACCGGCTCGCTGCTCCGCAATCGCATTGCACGCGAATCGGAGTTCTTTGAACTCGCCGATTATCTGGATGATCTAGCGGAGAGCTACTCGCACGGCATGAGGCAACGCCTGGTCTTTGCCTCCGCTATGCTGCACGACCCGCCCGCGCTCGTCGTCGATGAGCCAATGGTCGGCCTCGACCCGCGCAGCGTCAGGGCCGTCAAGGATCGCCTTCGCGCTCGCGCTGACGCCGGAACGATCGTTTTCATGTCCACCCATACCTTGGCCATCGCCGAGGAAATCGCCGATCGCATCGGCATCATGGACCACGGCCAACTTCGAACGCTATGCACCCGAAGCGAGCTGGAGACGCTGATGGCGTCGCATCATGCATCGCTCGAAGGGCTGTTCCTTGAATTGACCAACGGCGCCAACGGGAAGACGCACAAGGCTGGAAATGGTGCCGCCAACGGAGACTCTGTCGGCGACCTGTCCCTCGAACAATAATCGCTGACCTCGACCACGGCTCGCGAGCATCACGAATGCCAAACCCGCCATCGCCCGACTTCCTGCCCGCCCCGGCCGAGGCCCGCGTGTTCGCTGAGATGCGACGCCGGCTGGTATCGACCGTCTTGCGCCAGACCTTCTCGCGCGCGCGGTTCCGCGTGTCGCTTGTCGTCGCGCTAACCGGCGTGCTCTGGGGCGGAATATTCTGGATGTTCTACGATGGGTTTCTATTCCTGCGAACCACCAACCAAGACGTCTACGCCGCAACCGTCCACGGCCTCTTCGGCGCCTTCCTCTTGGCCCTGATGCTGATGCTCATGGTTTCGTCAGGCATCATCCTCTACGGTTCACTCTTCCGCTCCTGCGAAATTGGCTTCCTGCTGACGCTCCCTGCCCGCAGCGAACGACTCTTTCTCCATAAGTTCCAGGAGGCGATCGTCCTCAGCAGTTGGGGCTTCCTGCTGCTGGCCAGCCCAATGCTCTTGGCCTACGGCGTCGTGGCCGAGGCGCCCTGGTACTTTTACGCGTTGCTAATGCCGATGGTGATCGCGTTCATTTACATCCCCGTCGCCATCGGCGCCATGCTCTGCCTCGGCGTTGTGCGGCTGGTCCGCGACAATCCGTTGGCAATCCTCATCGGTCTGGGCATCCTGCTAGCCGCCGTCAGCGCGTGGGTGGGCTGGGGGCTCTTCAACGGTCCTCGCAACGATCTGCTCACGCCTGCTTGGTTCCAGGAAGTGCTTGGGCGGCTAAAAATCGCCGACTACCGGCTGTTGCCAAGCTGGTGGCTCACAACCGGCGTCCTTGACGCGGCCGACAGCAGCATGCTCGCCGAAGCCACACTCTTCTTGACCCTGCTAATCTCCAACGCCCTCTTTTTCCGGCAGCTTGCCCTATGGACCGCCGGCCGAGTGTATCGCGCGGCATACAGCGGCCTTTACGGCCGTACCCTTCGCCGAAAACGGGCGCGCCGCGGACGATTCGACCAGTTCCTCGGCTGGCTCCTCCGGCCGCTGCCCGATCCTGTCCGCCTCCTCATCGTCAAGGACTTGCGGTTGTTCCGCCGCGATCCGTTGCAGTGGTCGCAGGTGCTGATCTTCGCCGGGTTTCTCGTCGTCTACTTCTGGAATATCCCGCGGTTTACCTACAACATCGCGGCCGTTGGGACCTACATCGGCTGGGTGAATATGGTCAGCTTTCTGAACCTCTCGGTGGTCGGCCTGCTCCTCTCGACGTTCACCACACGCTTCGTCTACCCCGTGATCAGCCTGGAAGGCAGGCGGTTCTGGATCCTCGACCTCACCGGCGTCTCTCGGCAGACGGTTCTCTGGAGCAAATATTTCTTCGCCACCGGCGGCACCCTGCTTCCCTGCGCAACGCTCGTGTTGATAAGCGATTTGACCCTGAAAGTCCCCGTCGTCGTGCTGCTCATTCACCAATTGACATGCGTCGTGCTGTGCTCAGGCTTGGCCGGAATTGCAGTAGGGCTCGGAGCTTGGCTCCCCAACTTGCGCGAAGAATCGCCCGCCCGAATCGCCGCCGGCTTTGGCGGCACACTCACCCTCGTCGTCAGCACGCTCTACATCCTGATCGTCGTGCTCCTCACGGCGATGCCCACGCACTTCTACTTCGCCGCACACTACGCCGTCTCACTGCCGGCGTCGCCCGGCTGGCAGAGCATTCAGCGATGGCTCATGTTCTGGTGGGTCGCCGGCACGGTCGGTAGCCTGCTGGTCGGCGTCGCCGCAACCGCAATCCCCCTGCGCATCGGCTTCAAGGCTTTTAGCCGCCTCGAGTGCTAATTGCCGCTACGTGCGGAAGGCAACAGCGGGCCGAAAGTGCGCTTCACGCCGAGGCTGAACACCTACTCGGGCGCCGTTTCTCGCGCAAGCCGGCTGATCTCCTTGAACTCCGTCGCCGCGGCGGTCTCGCACCACTCAAACATCGCCGCCTCGGTCGTGGTCAACGTCGCGCCGGCCGAATCCATCCGGCCCAGTGCGGTCCGATAGTCCACCTCAAAGCGCGACCCGATGGCATCGGCCGCCACAAACACCCGCCAACCGTCGGCCAGCAGGTCCATCACCGTTTGCGCCACGCAAACGTGGGCCTCCACACCGGTGACCAAGATGTTGCGCACGCCGCGGGCGCGAAAGTCAGCAAAAATTTCCGGACAGCCGCCGGCACTGAAACGAAGCTTCGACGGAACCACTCCAACCCGTTCCGCCAGTTGTGGCATGGTCGGCCCAAGGCCCTTCGGGTATTGCTCCGTGGCAGCAGCGGGCAGCCCAAGCAGCTTGGCCGCTTCGAGCAACCGCCGCATGTTCCACGCCACTCGCGAGCCACCGGCTATCACCGGGAGCAACCTTTCCTGCGCGTCGATGATCAGCAACGCCGTATCGTCACGCGACATCAACTCCGGACTTCTTGGCAGTGCGGTGTCTTTGTTCATGGCCGAAGTATATCGTGGGCTGCGCCGATTCGCAACTTTGTGAACCATACTGCCGCCAGTCGGCGAGTGACCGCCCCTTGCATGCCGTTCTATTCGCCCCGTTTCTTGCCCCACTCCATCCCCAACATGACCACGTTAATGCCCGAGCCAATGCCCAACAACGCAACGCGGTCGCCCGGCGCCACACGCTGCTGCTCGATGCCGATCGCGGCCGTCGTCGGCAGCGCCACCGAACCGGTGTTGCCAAGATACTCGAGCGTCGCAAAGTCGACCCGCGGGTCGAGCCCCAGCGTTTCAAAGAGCAGCCGCTGGTGAGCGCGGCCCACTTGGTGGCAGAACGTCTTCTGAATGTCGCCAACCGCCCATGCCAATTCGCCAAGAAACGCATCAAACGTCGTTTTCGCGGCGGCGATGCCCTCTCGCATGAGCATCTCCGAATCGGTCGACATCAGCAATCCCTCGCGCACCGCGCCGCCTTGACACAACTCGCAATGCTCCGTGGCCGCACGCATGGCGCCGCCGAGGAGCCGGTTGCCGGCGCCTGTCAGCTCCCGGTCGCAAAGCACAATCGCCGCGCTGCCCGACCCAATGGTCAACGACGCGAACGCGGTCTTGATGTCCTGACGCGACAGCGTCGTGTCGGCGTTCAGGTGCGAAATCGTCGACTCGACCAACTCACGGCTGTTCTCCGTGCCGACAATCACGCCGGCGCGGATTTGGCCAAGCTCAATCATGTTGGCCACTTGAATTGCGCCCGTCAGCAGCCCCAGACACGCGTTCGACACGTCATAGACGGCGCATTGGCTCGGAAGCTGAAGCCGATGATGGACGCCGCAAGCGGTGGCCGGCTCCAGAAAGTCGCGGCACACGGAGCCGTGCACCAGGGCGCCGATGTGCTGACGCTCGATGCCCGCCAACCGAATCGCCTTCTCCGCCGTCACCGCACTTGCCTGACTGGGCAGCATGCCCCGCGGCCAGAAACGCCGCTCACGGATCCCGCTCATCAACTCTAGCCGGCCCTCCGGCAATCGCAGCCGTTCGTAGAGCGGCTGCAGCCGAGCCTCAATCTCCGACGACGTGACGATTTCTTCCGGAAGCGTATGGGCAATCGCTTCGACGCAGACGTTCTGATAGCGCATGATCCGCTTCATTGTAGGGGGCAACGACCGATGCCGACAGAGCCGCACTCACAATCCAGGGCCGATCAGTTTTCCAGGATGTTGGGGTGGCAGTTGCACAGGATGTCGGGTTGGCCAGAGGTCGCTTGGGAAGGCCGTTCGGTGTTGAGGTGGCAGTTGCACAAGATGTTGGGGTGGCAGTTGCACAAGATGTTGGGGTGGCAGTTGCACTGCCACCCCATACTGAGCCCCTGTTTTTGAACAATTGATTGGCCCTGCCCGCAATCGCCTCTTCCCAGCAAGATTTCCAGAGGCCGTCTCCGAATGGCCGTCGCGCACCTCCGTCATCCGATGTTGGGGTGGCAGTTGCACTGCCACCCCCCTGAGCCCCTGTCTTGAACAATTGGCTGGCGGTCCGTCCGCGAACCTCCCTCATCCTGATCGCAGCAACGGAAGCGACCAACGACAAACACCGCGGCCAAACCGTGCCTGCCAAGCGCCTTCTAACTCATTGCCATACAAGACCTTGCATTCCGTCGGCGGCAACGCCGAGAAGCCGACGTCGCCACGACGCCCGTGATCCTTCGATGTGGACATCCACAATGCTGTCAGTGCTAGCAACACAACATCTTGCGGCACAGGCGATTACCGACCACAAAATCAGGGAAATGCTTGCCCGTTTTTGGGCCACTCCATAGACTCACGTCCGACTTGCACCCCATCAAAAGGAGACCGCCGCCGAAACATATGACACATGACGTGTCCCCAGAAGGAGCGTTCGATGGCTGCGAAACCATTGATTGGGGTGACGATGGACTACCGCTCGGCACGCAAGGATGCACCGGCGTATTGCTTCCTCCATGCCGGCTATTGTGACGCGCTGGTCAAAGCCGGCGCCGTCCCAATGCTCATGCCCCCGCTCGACGACCCCTCCGACTTGGAGCGGGCCGTTAGCATGCTCGACGGCGTCTTGATGATCGGTGGAGCGGATCTCGATTGCCGCCGCGACGGTTACATGCTCCATCCGTCCATGCGGATCCTCGACCCTCGCCGCGAAGACTTCGACCGTCAGGTCGTCAGTCTCGCCGCCGAACGCCGCTTGCCGCTCATGGGAATCGGCGCCGGAATGCAACTCCTGAATGTCTCGCAAGGCGGCACCCTCTGCCTGCACATCCCCGAGGATATGCCCCGGGCGATCCCGCACCTCGATGCCATGGACCCGAATCATCGCCATGCCCTGGTGATCGAGATGGGAACGATTATGGAGCGGGTCTACGGCGAGGGAGAAATCCGCGTCAACAGCATGCACCACATGGCGATCGACGACGTCGCCCCAGGCTTCGCCGTCACCGCTCGGTGCCCCGACGGAGTCATCGAGGCCATCGAGAGCACCACCGATTGGTTCGCTCTCGGCACGCAGTTCCACCCGGAACACGAGTCGGCCTCGGCTCTCGATCTGCGAATCTTCGAGGAGTTCGTCGCCGGAATCACAGGCGAAACCATCGGCGAGTCGCAAGAACTGCGGCTGGTCGCCTAGACTCACGAAGTCGCGCCGTCAGACGCCATTCGGTCACGAGGAGCAGTCGGCCGCCCACGGGTTGCGTGGGCAGCGGTCTGTCCCCGTTCGTCGGTCGGTTGACGCTGACCTGCAAGCAGCGATGGCACGCCCATCGGCGTGCGGTGGCTCCGGGCATGTCTACCAAGGGCGTCTCAGGTCGTTTTTGGTCGAGGCGAATGAGCACCGGCGGATAGTTGCCAGGACGCGGAGCGGAACGCCTTGCGTGCCGGCTGTGCCAGCGGGGCGAAGCAATGGCGGTGGTCGGCCGTTCGCGGCTCGCCCTTCGGCAAGGTATCGTGGCAAGAGCAGACGGCGAAGCGATTGGGTCTGCAATCGACGCTTCGCGCATGCGGTCGCCCATGCAAACTACCCGAACCGCAATAAAGATCTGTTTTATCTTCCCCCTCACACGCCCCCACGATTTTTTGACATCCCTATCCGTTGGGGAATTGACTACTACTTTCTGGCGGTGTAAAAAGTACCATCTTGTCGTTCGACTCGTGTGTCTCACGACTGCGCGCTCGTGCATTGGGAGGCGACAAAATGGGGGAACCCAAAATGGCTGGACGCGGGCGGGATGCCCTCGAAATACGCGGGCCGGCGCATTCGGGTGATACTCCCGAGCCGCAAGCCGATCAGTTCGACTGGCTGCCGAGCGTCTCGATTAAGGCAACAGGGGGCAGCAAGCATAAGCAACCATCGACGAGAAGCACCATAAGGGTCGTCGGAACCATAATATCCGGTGTGCTCGGATTAGGCGTGGGCTATCTCGCGCTGTATCTGCTGTGCCCGCAGCACCCTTTTGTCAATCAGACCACAAACACCACCAATTCCTCTGACGAGTCGCCCAAACGAACCGCCTCGATCACGCCGGTCATTGCCAGTGCTGGCACGATGTCAAAAACGAGACGTCCTGAATCGCCATTATCTCCGTCAGTGCGACCGAGACTGCAAGAGCCGGAAGATGATAGATCGTCTCCTTCGGGGCCGCCGCGTGATCCCGAACCGGCCGCAATTCCTTCGTTATCGAGTCCGCCAGCCGATGAAAACAGCCGTCAACCGCCGCCAGACCCTGCCCCCGCCCCGAACACCCCCAAAGCCGTGCCGCCGCAAGAAGACGGCGCAAAGCTTGTTTTAGATCTGTCTCGATCGGTTTCGCGAACAAGGCTTGCGGAGGCCGTGGCCGACAACGAGGTTCATGTGAAAGTTGTGGACGTTACCGGGCTGGGAACTCCGTGGGAGGCAAGGCCAGCCCACGGAACAATTAGCAAGGGACAGCCGGTGGATGTCGTCCTCAAGGAATACACTGGCGTCACCATACATTTATCTCTTTCGTCGCGAAACGGCATCCTAGTGGAAGCTGCCCCACAGGCTGAACTTGGGCAAGGCAGACGAATCGCCCTGACCTCACGATGGGTGAAGCAGTCTCTCGCGTCCGCGAACAAAAACCTCGATCGGGCAAGCCAGCAATTGTCGAGAGCTAAGACCGCGGCACAGAGCATAGAGATTTGGCTGAAGTCACCCGGATTGAAGCCCCTGCAATTGCGGGGCGAGAAAAAGCACGAACTGAATGTGCTGAAGGACCAAGCAATCCCGGCACTCGAGCGGCAAGTGACGTTCGCGCAAGCCGGCGTGGATACGTTGCAGCGACTTTCCCGGCTTGCTGACCAAATCCACGGCACGGCGAGCATCCACCTCGTAATCCGGAAGGAGATCAAAGACGCAGCAAAGGAAGTCGCACAGCCGGGCGTCGGCCTGGAACTGCGGGAGAGAAAAGGGGATACATCCAGGTATTGACAGCCGTCGTCGGGCCGATCTCGAACGTCAACATGGATCGCGTCGGCCAGGTCGCCGACCGCACATCGCCGTTGCTGCCCCCGGGGGTGGCACGCCCTCGAACGCAACGAGGGGCGCCATTCGGCCCTTCCTCGCGTCCCCAGGTTTCACAAGAGCGTGCCACCCGCGTCCAACCAGCCCCCGCCTCTACCGCTAGGCCGAACGCACGAATAGTAGGAACCAGCCACGCCGGCACAAATCGAAACTCGCCTTACGGCCTTATCGGGACGTTTCGTAAGACGCGTCCGCCCCGCAGCGACCTGCTATACTGCTACGATGCCTTCAGGCCGTGGTCGACGGTTCGAATCGCCCCAGGTGCACGGAGCGGAGTGTGGACAGTCCAAGAATCCATGCAACGGCAACCCTCGCGCCTTCGTCGAAGTCGCTAGCTGAACGCAACGCTCGGTGCCCCATGGCGGCTTTTGCCGGAACCGTATTGCTGGGCGCGTTTTTGCTCTTTCAAGTGCAGCCGGTCGTAAGCAAGGCCATTCTGCCATGGTTTGGCGGGAGCCCCGCGGTTTGGACGACCTGCATGCTGTTCTTTCAAGTGCTCCTCTTTGGCGGCTACGTCTACGCCCACCTCCTTGAGCGATGGCTCCAACCGCGCCACCAGGCAGCGGTCCACTTGGGACTGATTGCGTTGGCCGCCGCGATGCTGCCCATCGTGCCCAGTCAACATTGGAGGCCCGCCGACGCATCGCATCCGACGCTTCGCATTCTCTTGCTGCTGGCGGCGACCGTCGGCCTGCCGTACTTTGTTCTTGCAGGAACGAGCCCCTTGGTTCAGGCCTGGTTCACCCGTCGCTGGCCAGGGCGGTCGCCGTACAGGCTTTATGCCCTGTCAAACTTCGGCTCCTTGGCCGCGCTGCTGAGTTACCCGTTCCTGTTCGAGCCGGCAATGGGCCTGTCCGGGCAATCGGTCGCGTGGGCTCTCACTTTTGCACTCTACGCAGCATTCGTCGCGGTCAGCCTTGTATGCCTGTGGCGATGCCAAACCGAGCAGTTGGATGCTAACGCGCCCAGCCCTCGCCAGGCATGCGTTGCGGCACGTCCCTCCAACTGGGATCGATTTCGATGGGTCGCGCTGCCGGCCCTCGGGTCGCTCATGCTGTTGGCCGCAACCAACCATGTTTGCCAAGACGTGGCCGTGGTGCCGTTTCTATGGGTGCTTCCGCTGGCCCTCTACTTGCTGTCGTTTATCATTTGCTTCGATCACTCTCGATGGTACGTTCGTCCCCTCTGGGCCGTGGCGGCTCTGGTGGCACTTGGCGGGACGATGACAAACGATGCTCTGCTGCAGACCGAGACGCACATCACGCTGCCGGTCATGTTGCAGTTGTATCTCTCCGCAATGTTTTGCGCCTGCATGGTCGCACACGGCGAGCTTGCCCGGTTAAAGCCCAACCCTCGGCATTTGACCGAATATTACCTCTTCATCTCAGCCGGCGGCGCGTTGGGCGGAGTGTTCGTCGGAATCCTCGCGCCGCTCTGCTTCTCCACGTATTTCGAGTGGCCAATAGCCGTGGCCAGCTCCGGCCTGCTCGCATTCGGCCTGCTCGTCCTGCCCCGACGCGTGCCGACGTCTAACAACGCTAAAGGACTTCAGCGGCCCGCGAAACAGCAAACATGGCCCCCCGTCCCGACTTGGGCCACACGGTGGCGACTCTCGTTCCTATTCGGTCCCACCGCGCGGTGCTGCCGCTACGCCGTCTTTGGCTGCGCAGTGGGCGGCTCGCTGGCGTATCTGACCACCTGGGCCGATGGGCTCAAGCCACCGCTCGATCGCTCCCGCAACTTTTTCGGAACCGTCACCGTCACGGAATACGGCATCAACGATGGCTATCATGAGCTCATGCTCACCAATGGCCGGATCAAACATGGCCGGCAATTCGTCGATGCCGAGAGGCGGCGTTGGCCCACGTCGTACTACGGCGAGCCCAGCGGCGTCGGCCGCGCCATCCGCTATCTGCAGAACGCGGGCCCTTTGCGCGCTGGCATTGTCGGGCTCGGCGCCGGAACGATCGCTGCCTACGCCCGGCCCGGCGACACCTTCCGCTTCTACGAAATCAATCCGGAGGTGCTCCGGCTGGCGCGGCAACGGTTCACCTATCTGGCCGACTGCCGCGGCACATGCGACGTCGTCCTCGGCGATGCGCGGCTGTCGCTGGAAGCTGAGCGGCCACAGGGCTACCGGTTGCTGGTCATCGACGCCTTCAGCGGCGACGCCATCCCGACCCATCTCCTGACGTGCGAGGCGTTCGGCGTTTACCGCCAGCACTTGGCGCCCCACGGCGTGATCGCCGTCCATGTGTCGAACCAGTACCTGCGGCTCGCGCCCGTTGTCCAGCGACTGGCCGAGCATTGGGGGATGCAAGCGACGCAGGTCCAGCACGATTGCAGCGAGGAGGAAGGAGAGACTCAGGCGCTGGACAACAGTGAGTGGATGCTAGTGACCGACGACAAGGCTTTCCTCCAAGCGAACCCATCCACGCCGGCCGATACGGCCGAAGAAACCATCAAGGCGCCGCTCTGGACCGACCAGTACAGCAACCTGTTCCAGATCCTGCAAACCGGTCGCAAGTCGCCGTAGCGTAACGTAGAAGCGACGCTTTGCCGCTTCCGATCGCCGCGAGACTCTTTTTGTTGCCGCAACGTGCCTCGGCCCATTGCTTCTACAGGCCAGGCAGCCAAGAGAAATACCGGCGAAAGAACCGTATCGCGTCCTGGTCGCCTGCGGCGGAACCGACGACGTGCACGCCCATCGCCACGTCGCCGTGCGCATAGTAGCCTATGGCGAGCCCGCCAACGGCTACAACGCCAATCGCGCAACCGCCCATCGCGACTCCCCCAACGGCAAGCCCGCCGATGGCGATAAGCCCCAAGGCACAGCCTCCAATCGCCGTCGCCCCCACCGCGATGCCGGCGAAGGTCACTAACCCAATGGCGATGCCGCCCAGGGCAATGATGCCGCGCGCAATCCCACCGATCGCCAACCAGCCGGTGGCAATGTCGCCGATGGCGATGATACCGCGCGCGTGGCCGCGCATTTCCCCGTTGCCAGGGTCTGGGCCCAATGCCACACAGAGCAGCGGCCGGCCAGCTACCGTCGTCGCCGACCGAAATCGAATTGGTTTGGCCACATTCATGCTCGCATCATACGCCTTCGAACGGGTGGCGGCAAGACACCCCCAATCGGCCTGCATTGCGACCGCCAGTCACGCGCGTTAATATACTGGATTCTTCACTGCCCCTAGATTCTCAGAGAGCTGATCGGCGCTTGCTCTCCGGCTGCGAAATAGTGAAGAAAACGCGGTCGGACCGCCTCTGCGGCTGCAGTGGCGGGCGTTTCTCGCCGATAACAGTGGCTTTCTGAGAGCCAACCAAACCGGGCCCCGCTGGGCCATCATCATAGCACGCGCAAGCCAAGTTCCTCTTGTTCAGTAGGAGAGTTGACGTGGAAAAAAGACGTTTCGTGACCATCGACGGCAATGAGGCCGCCGCCAATATCGCCCACCTCTGCAGCGAAGTCGCGGCGATTTATCCGATCACGCCCTCCACCGGCTTGGGCGAACTGCCCGACGCCTGGGCTGCCGCCGGACGCAAGAACATCTTCGG